>CAMSTM010000023.1 GCA_947063675.1 uncultured Lachnospiraceae bacterium
AAGCGGACAGCAGAAGGACGCCCGCCCCAAAGCAGAGGGCGGCGGGAATGGCAGTCTGGAAACTCTCTGCAATCAGGCCGCTCTCATAGGAATATCCACAGTACAGCTGAACCGAACAGGGCCAGACAACCGGGGCTGCCTCTGGCTCCTGCCGTTCCCCCGGGCTGGTGGCCTGCGCGACCGTCAGGGTCTTTCCATGATAGTCCGGCGGGAAGGAAAGCACAATATATTCGATTCTGTCCCAATCCAGCATGGGAAGGGCCAGATACCCGATGCGGTTGTCCAGCTCCGGGCAGTCGGTATAGAGCAGCTCCCCATCCAAAAACACCGCCATACTGCGGTTAGAGGCATCCAGCCGCAGGGTGGGGCTGTCCAATTCTTCGGTCAGTGTGCGGGAAAAATAAAAGGTCTGCCCCGGCTTTTGCAGGCCGGTAAAACCGCCCATCCCGTCTGCGGTCAAAATCGTTTGCTGTTCTTCTTCCTGCGTAAATACCGTCCATCCCTTTTGGTCGTACTGCCAGTCCTCCGGCGGCGCTTCCCCTTCCCATGTCAGGGACAGGTCATAGGAGGCGTTCTGCATCGGCACAGTATAGATAAACAGCACGCAGCCGAAGAACAGGCAGAGCGCAAGGCAGATACTCAAAGTAAATAAATGGAATAACGTGCGCAACATTGTTTTTTTCAAATGAGTCACCTCGTAAAATTGGATTCTTTCTAAATAGACTACCTTGAAAAAGAGGGGGCGTCAATCAGATTTACCGTCCACTCGCGCAGAAAAACGTCCACTCGTGCAAACCCTATTGATTTTGGCAGGGTTTATTTCTATGATAGCTGAGTAAAAAATTGCAAGGAGGAAAAATGAATGCAAAGGCAAAACAGAACCATCGTTTTGACCACTGGCCGCAGGAGCAATTCCCGGCACTGGAACGATGTCCCTGATTGATGGAAAGAAAGGGGTTGATTCCAGAGTAACCAAAGAATTTTTGGCAAAAATCAATCAGAAAAACACAAAATAAAAAAGAAAACAAAGTGAGGAAAAAACGTATGGTTAGAAAAAACATGATTACAGCCTTCTTATTGACTTTCCTGCTGTTTACTCTGGCAGGGTGTTCTTACGGGTGGCCTGCCCCAGACGTTAATCTGGTAAGCCAGATGCCGGAACAGCTCTCGGGAACGGAAGTTTTTCAGAAGATTGAGGAGACCCATATAGTCCGGGAGATTTTGGCGCGGCATAAGAATGTGCAGGAAAACGCCATATATTTTGATAAACAGGGAAACGTACTGACATCCATCTACATTTATGCGGACAACGAAATCAGGGTGTGGGAGAACGACCGTTCCTATATCGACATCCAGTATAGGGACGGCTTCTACAGCTATGATCCGGATACAATGGATAAGGTTGTTGTCGGCTTCGGAATAGAAGGCATGGATGAGAAGGACTGGGAGTCACGCATGGACGCTCCTCTGGAGTTTATCAGCGATGGCGGTGAGGAGATTACCGAAATGGCCGAATCCGATGACCGTATTACTCTGACCATCGTATCCGGCGCAGATGCGGAGTTCTATCCGGAGGAAATTAAAGATGAAATCGAACCCGGGACAAAGAGTATCTGCAAGATGGAAGTGGATGCTGAAACGTACATGATTTATGAAGGGGAAACTTATCTGCAAAAACCAGATGGGAAAGAGCTGAAGGTGGGAGAATTTCAGTTCTCCTACGATGTTATGCCATATGAACCCTCTGAGGAAATGCTCCAGATAATGAACGGCACAGATAAGACCGTTATCCTGATTGCTAACCCAGGTACAGAACAGGAGAAAACTTATGTCAGGTCTTGTGGTGAAAACGGCAGGCTGCTTGTAATGCTACCAGACGGGTATGAGAAATTATATAAGGACGAAGCCTGTACGCAGGAGTCGGAGCCGTCCGATGAAAACGGCGAAAGAACCCTTTACACAGTGAAAGAACCTTAATGGGCTTTTGTAGCGGTCAGGCATTTTGTAACGCCTGCTCACTGCAGTATACCCGGATATTACGATAACAGTGGCAAGGAAAGAGGTAAGGGAATGACAACGATAGTTTCGGTTATGCGGACAGAAAAAAAGTATAGCATTACATGGGAGCAGCAGAATGTACTGCTCCATCGCTTATCGTCAATTATGAAAACGGATGCAAACAGCGATATTGGGGGATATTTGGTACGCTCTTTATACTTTGACAGTATTTACGATGATGATTACTTTGATAAGCTGGACGGGGTGGAGTACCGGAAAAAAATAAGGCTGCGAATCTATTCCCCCGGTCAGCATAACGCAAAATTAGAGTTAAAAGAAAAACGGGGAGCTGTCCAAAGGAAAAAATCCCTTATCATTGCAAGACATCTGGCGGAAGAGATGATAGCAGGAAATTATAGGGGGTTAGCAAATCTGGATTCTGAACTGGCAGCGAAATTTTATCAACTGCTGGAAACAGGGATTTATCGGCCAAAGTGTATTGTGGAATACCATAGAATCGCATTTTCAGAGGACAGCAATGAAATTCGGATTACGTTTGATTCTGATATCGGAGTAAGCTATCATTTTGAAGATTTTTTCAAAATGGATTTACCGCTGATTCCGGTATGGAAAGAACCTGTATTGGAAGTAAAATATAATGGTTTTTTGTTAGAAAATATCAAAAAGACGTTAGGTTTTGCAGATGCATCGGAACTGGCAGTCAGCAAATATGCGATGTCCCGTCAGCTTTTAGGGGCATAACAGAAAAATAAATTTAACACTGGAGGCATTCAAAATGAAAGAGTTTATTATGCAGTATTCAAAGGACGTTGCACAGGAACTTACCGCGGAGCAGATTGTTTTAAATATGACCGTTGCATTGGCTTTGGGACTTGTGATTTTTCTTTCCTATCGTTTTTCCCATTCAGGTGCAGTGTACAGCGCAAAGTTTAATGTATCATTATTGATGCTGACGATGGTTACAACGATGATCATGAATGTAATTGGTAATAACATTGCCCTGTCCCTTGGTATGGTGGGTGCGCTTTCTATTGTGCGTTTTCGCACCGCCATTAAGGATTCAAGGGATACCGCTTATATTTTCTGGTGTATTGCTGTAGGTATCTGCTGCGGGGTGTCCTATTATGCGCTGGTCGCTATTGGAACAGGCTTCATCTTTTTGATGCTGCTGTTTATGGGAAGTGTGAAATCTAATGACAGATATTTGTTGATTATCCATGCAGACAGAGAGGAATGTGCAAAGGAAATTGAAGAGTTGATTCTGCGGCAATATAAAGGGAAAGCTTCTCTGCGGGTTGCGAACCGTACCAAAGGACAGCTTGAATATATTTATGAGCTTTCCGCCAGGGTAATAGAGGCAGGCAAGAAGAACGGAATCGAGCCCGTTGAGAGCCTGAATGATATTGACGGTGTATACCGCGTAAATATGGTATGCCAAAACGAGGAGATGAGCAGATAAATGAGGGGAAAAGAGAAACAGATTGCCCTTATTCTGATTGTTTTTCTGTTTGCTGCAGGTTGGATAGTGTCTGTTTTTCAAGTGAATACATACCAGTTTCCAGAGGTTTTGCAGCCCGTAAGCGGGGAAAAGACGGATTTATCGGAAAAACGTATAAAGGCAGGGGAAGATTTGGCGCAGGCAATCAATGGCATCACAGGTAACACAAATTATCGAAAAAGGGAGTTGAACGTAGATGAAAATTTTACCAGCAATTTACCCTTGATTATTATAGACACCAGAGGAGAAGAACCGAAAAGGAGTGTTGTGTGGGATTCTGGAAAGAAATACTATGTTTTAACAGAAGAAGATCCCTATGCCTATGGCGAGATTTTTGTAATCAACAATCCCGATGGACAGAACAGACCTTCTGATAATCCGGAGATGGAGTCCCTATGCAGGGTGAAACTTCGGGGTAATTCATCTGGTAACTATGACAAGAAGCAATACCTGATTAAATTGACAGATAAAAACGGAAAACCGAAAAATCAGGATATACTTGACATGGGCAGCGACAGTGATTGGATTTTGAATGTATCGTTTATTGATAAATCTCTGCTGCGGAATTATCTTGCTTATATGACAGCCGGTGAGATTATGCCGTATACGCCGGATGTACAGTTTTGTGAAGTGTTGTGGCGGGCTGAGAATGGCTATCGCTATAAAGGCGTTTATATGATGATGGAGCGCGTGAACGTGGGAAAACATCGGGTAGATTTGCCCCAATATTCAGAGAACAGTCCGACTACTCCGGCACTCCTGCGAAGGGACCGCTATAATGAAAATGGAATTATGCTGGATAACTATGCCACGCAAAAAGGCCTCACATCTGGTTTTCTGGATATTGAATATCCGGAAAAAGAAGTAATTACAGAAAAGGGAATCCAAAATATTACGGAGCAGGTCAATCGTTTTGAAAGGGCGTTATATGCGGATAAGTGGGAAGACTTTGTGGAATATCGGAATTATGTCGATATACAGTCGTTTGTGGATTACTTTATTTTGAATGAATTCTTTCTCAACTATGACGCGGGCTGGAATTCTACATATGTTTATATGGATTATAGCGGAAAATTGACTATGGGACCTGTGTGGGATTTTGACCAGGCTATGGATAACAATGAGACTGCCTGTGCCGATTTAGAAACCACAGCGTTTCATTCAACGCCATGGTTTGACCAAATGTTAAAAGATCCTGTTTTTACTGCCATAATGATTGAACGGTATGCGGAATTGAGAGCATCTATTCTTTCTGATGAAGCAATAGCGTCTTTTGTTGAGAAAACTGTAGCCTATCTTGGTTCGGCTGTTGACCGCGACTGGGCAAGATGGGGATATTATTACACAGAGGGAAACTATCTTAAATCTGTTGAACCGGACGGTAAGGAGCGGAATACGAATACCCATCAGGAAGAGGTGGAGAGAATATTGTATGTCCTTTCCCGGCATGGCAAATGGATGGATGAACATCTGGACAGTCTGTACCAGTTCAAAATGATTTCTCTGGAGGATGCACAGGTGCGGTCTGCCACAAAAGTCAAGGATTACCGCCAGGTTCTGGCTATTGTTTTTGTGGCGATATTTTTAATTTCTGTTAAATTGGTTCTACAATACGAAAGCGAGCCGGGATGAATGGAGAGAGGGTTATGAAAAAAAGAAAAATATGGTTTTGGTTAATGACTGTAACATCAATAATCTATATCTTATGGAGGTTATTTTTTACTATCCCTCTGGAAGCCGGCATTGTATCCCTGGCAGCCGGAATCGTACTATTTTCCGCAGAGCTTATCAGTACGCTGGAAGCAGTCATTCATTATATTTGTATGAGCAAAGAGAATGAAACGGACTTCCCGGTTATATCTGAAACGGATTATCCGCATGTTGATGTCCTGATAGCGACCCACAGTGAAGACACAGACCTATTATTTAAGACAGTAAACGGCTGTATACATATGGACTATCCTGACAAATCGAAAGTACATATTTATCTATGCGACGATAATGACCGTCCGGCGGTCGCCCGGCTGGCACGGGATATGGGGGTAGGTTATTTTGGTTTATCGGATAATGAACTGGCGAAAGCCGGGAACCTGAACCATGCGCTTACAAAAACGGATTCTCCTTTAATTGTTACACTCGATGCGGATATGATTCCGAGAAGCAATTTTTTGATGGAAACCGTTCCCTATTTCGCCTTGCCGGAGATGATTCAGGATGACGGGGTATGGAGAAAAAGAACGGAAGAAGAAATTGACCCGGATTATAAAATTGGCTTTGTCCAGACGCCGCAGAGCTTTTACAATCCAGACTTGTTCCAGTTTAACTTTTTTGCGGAAACAAATATCCCAAACGAACAGGATTACTTCTTCAGAGAAGTAAATGTAGGAAGAACCAGCAGTAATTCTGCTATTTATGCCGGCTCGAATACCGTAATCTCCCGTAAAGCGCTGGAAGAATGTGAAGGAATCCGTACAAAAACGATTACTGAGGATTTCGCGACGGGCATTGATATTCAGGCAAAAGGATATACTTGTCTGGCGATTGATAAGGTTCTGGCTTCCGGCCTGGCGCCAGATGATTTTCCTAATCTGATTAAACAAAGGCAGCGTTGGGGGCGTGGGTGTGTCCAAACAATCCGAAGTTTTAAGTTTTGGTTAAGCAAACTGCCGATTTTAGCAAAGCTGAGCTATTTTTCCTGCCTGCTTTACTGGTGGACATTTATCCGCAGAATTGTTTATATCCTGTCCCCCATTCTTTTTACGGTATTTGGGGTATTGGCTGTAAAGATAGATATTTGGGGAATCCTGTTAATCTGGCTGCCCTCCTATTTGATATACAACCACTCCCTTAAGATTTTGTCCGGTAAAATAAGGGATCAGAAGTGGAGCAACATTGTGGATACTATTCTCTGCCCTTACATGATTCTGCCCATACTGGCAGAAACACTCGGGCTTAGAATGAAAAAATTCTTCGTTACAAACAAAGAGAAAACCGTATCCAGAAGCGCTAAAATCATATATGCGATTCCACATATGATTTTACTTGCGGCAACTTTGGTTGGGGTCTATTTCAACGTGAAGCAAATGGTGTTATATTGTAATCTGCTGGGACTGGTTGTTTTATTCTGGTTGTTTATGAACGTTTATTTTCTGGTAATGGCAATATTCTTCCTGCTGGGGCGGATTAATTATAGAAGCGACGAACGTTTTTACGCAGAACTCCCAATCAGTTTTAACATCGGGGAGAGGGCGGTTGTGTGCAAAACCTGCGATATTTCTGAATCTGGCCTGTCTTTCAAGACAGATTTTCCGGAATTTATAAATGGTATAAAAGCCTATACTATAAAGGATGGAAAATGGTCGGCAACAGTGAAGGGCGAGGTGGTTCATGTAACACAGCAGGGAAACCAATGGAAATACAGCGTGAAGCTGCAGCCGCTTACCTTTGAAGAAAAACAGGATTACGACCAGATTGTCTATGACCGGTTCCCTGCATGGGCAACAGAAATTAAAACAACTGCCCTGAAGGATTTATTACTATTTTTCAGAAAAAAAACTGCCAGGTCTCTGCCCTCCAAACGAAGTCTGCCAAGAATATTGTTGGACTGCAATCTGGAAACCAAAGATGGGGATATGGTCAGGGTAGCTGACTATAACTATCAGTATATAACTATCAGCGAAGGAAAATCCTCCAGTGAATTTACCGTAAAATTAGGCCATGTAATACTGCGGCTGATAAAAAACGAAACGGTTGCGCTGCCCAAAGATAATTTGTATGAGGTTGAAAACTGGGAAAGCGTATCTGCCTCTGCAGAGCTTCATGAAGAACTGAAAAAGCTATTGTCAGGAGGGGCGTCTATTGAAAAAGAATTATCAACCGTATCGTAAAAGCGGATTTTTTGTTTTCGCGGCCATAAGCCTGCTGTCGCTGGTGATTGTGCTCTTGCTGCTGGCGCAGAAGCTGTATAAGGCAAACGCCGCTTATGCGGCTGTTTTCGAGAAAAATCTGGAATTGGAGAAAGAAATCAAGGCTCAGAAGGGTGAAAATCAAGATTTGCAGGAGGAGATTGCCGAATTATCAACGAAAACGGCACTTGCCGGGCTCGCTGTAAAAGGTACACAGCTGTCTGACCAACAGGGAAGCCCGCTCGTGCTGCGTGGGCTCAGCAGCCATGGGATTGCATGGTATCCGGAATATACGAATTATCGCTTACTGAAAACATGGAAGGACTATGGGGCGAATGTGTTTCGGGTTGCAATGTATGTGGAACAAAACGATGGGTATCTGGAAGAACCGGAATTAAATAAGAAGCTGATGTATTCCGCAATAGAAAATTCTCTGGCAGCTGGTTTGTATACGATTGTTGACTGGCATGTGCTTCGAGATGAAGATCCAAACAGGCATATTGATGAAGCGTTGGCATTGTTTGAAGAAATTGCAGCGCATTATGGTGACGAGCCTGGTATAATATACGAAATTTGCAATGAGCCAAACGGAAAGACAACTTATAAAGATATTAAAAACTATGCAAACCAGGTAATACCGGTTATTCGCAAATATGCTCCTGATGCGGTTATTTTAGTGGGAACGCCCAGATTCTGCACCACACTTTCCGAAGCTATTGAAGACCCGATAGATTACCCCAACATTATGTACACGTATCATTATTATGCCGGAGTTTCCGATTGTAAATTTGCGATGAAAGAAATTTCTGAGGCACTGGAGCAGGGGCTTCCGGTATTTGTCAGCGAATGGGGCCTGGATAGTTATGAAGTAACCGAAGAGCATCTCACAGAAACCAAAAACTTTTTGGATTTTCTCAAACAAAAACAAATCAGCTGGGTCAACTGGTCCTTATGCAACAAAGACGAGGGATATTCCTTGATTGCTCCTGATATCAATAAGCTTTACGGGTGGGAGCAACATGAACTGACAGATACAGGAAGATTTGTGCTTCAATATCTGTCACTGGAAACAGATTGATAGAATCCGTATGGGACTGTCGGGAAACAGACAGTCCCATATATTTTGCCGCCATATATTATCCCGCGGAGTTTGTATCTTAACTTTGCAGGAGATTAGGGGTATAATAAATTCAACGTACTATGGAAGCGATATTGTGAAAAGTAAATTTTTTACAGACAAATATGTGCTGAAGCCCAAATTTGCAGGTGTTGGCGGCATGGAGAATTAAAAGAAATATGAGAATTTTAGTAATAGAAGACGACCTGGCATTAAGTGCCGGACTGTGTTTTGAGCTTGACAACAGCGGTTACATCACAGTTGCCGCCTATAATTGCAGAAAAGCGGAGCTGCTGATTAGGGATGATAATTTCGACCTTGTTTTGCTGGATGTGAACTTGCCGGATGGGAACGGCTTTGAGCTGTGCCGTACCATAAAGCAGGCTCATCCGGATCTGCCGGTGATTTTCCTGACGGCAAATGACCTGGAACAGGATATACTGGACGGTTTTGAGCTTGGGGCAGAAGATTATGTGACCAAGCCCTTTAATATGCAGATACTGCTGCGCCGTGTGGCGGTTGTGCTGCGCAGGGGAAATAAAAATATGGCGGAGACCCCGGAGCGGCGGTGGAGCGATGGCTATCTGGCGCTGGATTTCTCTGCGCTGACCGCATGGCGGGGAGAAGAAAAACTGTCGATTACGCCAAACGAGTATAAGCTGCTGCTGGCACTTACGGAAAATGCGGGTAAGATACTTACCCGTCAGATTTTATTGGAGAAGCTGTGGGACAGCGGCGGTAATTTTATCGATGACCACACACTGACGGTTACAATGAACCGTTTACGTTCCAAAATAGAGGATGAAACCCATACATATATCAGGACCGTCCGGGGGATGGGATACATCTGGAAAGGAGCTTCGCGATGAAAACCTGGCAATTCAGAATCATCTGCTCCTTTCTGGCAATAGTATCCGCCGGTCTTGTGGCGGCGCTTCTCTGGATGTTGTGGGAGTATATTCCCAAAGCGTCAACCCGGTATGGCATATTGGCTGTGTGTGCCGGTATTTTTCTGGCGGCCGGTTTCTGGTGCGCCTTACAGCGGTATCAAATTGAGAAGTTTGCGGACGATGTCTGTGAAACCATAGACGCCGCGATGGCGGACCGCCGGCCGCAGAACTTTCATCCCTATGAGGATTCTCTGACGGCAAAGGTGCAGGGCAAGCTTTTGCAGTATTATGACATTATGCATGAAGGCCGTCTGCAGAGCCGGCAGGATAAAGAGACTTTGCAGAGTCTGGTCAGCGACATCTCCCATCAGGTGAAAACGCCTGTGGCCAATATGAAACTCTATACCGGAATTTTGCACCGCCCCGGTATTCCCGAAGAAAAACGGGAACTGTTTCTCAACACGATGGATGCACAGATTGGCAAGCTGGATTTTCTGATGCAGTCTCTGATTAAAATGTCGCGGCTGGAAACCGGCACATTTGCCTTAAACCCGGTTTTGGCCCGTCTAAGCGATACCATTGCACAGGCCATGAATACCGTATGGGCAAAGGCGGAGCAGAAAAACATAGAATTGTCCGCGCAATGCAGCGCAGACATTATGGTACGCCACGATACAAAGTGGACAGCGGAAGCGATGGGAAACATTTTGGACAATGCAATCAAGTACACGCCGGAGGGCGGGCGCGTTTCCGTCACGGTCTGTCCCTGGCAGTTTTACACCCGCATTGACATTTCCGACACCGGCATTGGAATCCCAAAGGAACACTACAACGATGTGTTTCAGCGGTTTTACCGGGCGGAGGAAGTTGCCGCAGAAGAAGGGGTTGGCCTTGGCCTGTATCTGGCAAATGGAATTGTGACCCGGCAAAAGGGATATATCAGCGTGAAGTCAAAGGCAGGAGAGGGAACGACCTTTTCCGTCTATCTGCTCAGTTAATTTTTCTTATATGTTTTCCGCAACAAAAAATATAAACGAGGAATCAACCCATGGATATTGTAACGGTACAAAATCTTTATAAAACTTTCGGAAAAGGAGAAAGCGCCGTACACGCCCTGAACGGCATTGACCTTGCCATCGAGAAAGGAAAATTTACGGCAGTCATCGGCGCGTCCGGCTCGGGAAAGACTACGCTGTTAAACATGATAGGCGGGCTGGATACTCCCGACGAGGGAGAAGTCATTGTGGATGGCATCCGGCTCTCTGGGCTGAAAGAAAAGGAACTGGCGGTATTTCGCCGCAGTAAGGTTGGCTTTGTTTACCAGAGCTTTAATCTGGTTCCCACACTTACAGTCAGGGAAAATATTCTGTTCCCCTTAAGCCTTGCGGGGAGCAGGCCCGAACCGGATTTTTACTCGGAAATAATTGAACTTCTGCATTTGAAGGACAGACAGAACGCTTACCCGCAGGAGCTTTCCGGCGGCGGTCAGCAGCGTGCGGCGATTGCGCGGGCGCTGATTGCGAAGCCCGCCCTTCTTCTGGCGGACGAGCCTACCGGAAATCTGGACACCAAAAACGGGCAAAATGTGCTGGGCCTTTTGAAACTGTCGGTGGAAACCTGGCATCAGACACTGGTAATGAACACGCACAATCTTGAGATTGCCCAAATGGCTGACAGAATCATACGCATTGAAGACGGACGTATCTATGAGTAGGAGGAAGGGCCATGCTGGCAAATAACAATCTGAAAGTCTGCCGCACCCTGATAAAGCGGGATTTTAAATTCCATCGCAGTAAAAATTGCATATTGATAATGGCGGCAGCGCTGGTCACGGCGCTTTATACCTTTGTGTTTTTGCTGGGGAGCTCCGTTCAGGGGGCTTTTCTGCTCAGCTACCAGTACGCCTATGGTTCTGTCAGCCAGATTCTCTATACCGGGCTGACGAATCGGCAGGCGGATGCCATCGATGGAAACGCCGGTGTAAAAAACAGTGTCCGGCTCAGTACCATAGGACAGCTCACTGACCCGATGATGGGGCGGCGGCTGGTAAAGCTGGCCGTTACAGACCGGGCCTATGCGGAAAGCGTATTGTCCGTCCCGGATACGGGAAGGCTGCCGGAAAATGTCGGCGAGATAGCTTTGGATGAGTTTACCATGGATTCTCTTGGCATTCCCCGCAAGCTGGGAACGCCTGTGACTGTGCGCTGGACGGACCCGGAGGGAGAGTCGCATTTCACGGAATTTACGCTGTGCGGCTGGTGGATTAGTCCTGCAATTTTCACCGAAGCCTGTGCGTGGATATCCGCCGATACTGCGTTGGAACTGGTTCCGGATTATCAGGACAAGGACAGTCATAATGTGACGCTTGGGGTGAACCTGCACCAGGCTGGAGATTTGGAACAGCAGGCGGCTTCTGTTCTGGAGGAACAGGGCATTGCCGGGGTTAGCTTCACAACAAACTTAGCCTGCAACGAAGCGCGTCGGGAACAGGCGATGCAGCAGGCGATGCCGTTCTATTCTCCCACGGTACTGGTGCTGCTGTGCGGCTGTCTGATGATTTACTGCATCGTCCATGTGGCGGCGCGGCAGGATACCATGTATTATGCGAGCCTGAAATCACTGGGAATGACACCGCGGCAGATTCGCCGCCTGTTGCTGGAGCAGGGCTGCATCGTTTCTTTCCTTGGATTTTTTCCGGGCTGGGCATTGGGATTTGGATTTCACTTTGTGATAACCGGCCGGATGATTGAAGGAATGGAGGAAAATCCCGCGCTTTATTTTCTTTCCTGGCTGCCGTTTGGAGCTGCGGCGTTTTGCGCTCTGTTCACCACCCTGTCAGCTTATCTGCTTCCCACGGTTCGCCTGTCGCGGATGACGCCGGTACAGACGGCCAGTCTGGCATCGGGGTCCGTGCCGCGGTACAGACGCAGTTCGGACGGCCGCACAACCCTTACGAATCTGGCGCTGCGCACTACATTTGGCCGGAACCGGTGGCGCACCGTTTTATCGGCATTTTCCCTGCTGGCAGCGGCGGTTCTGCTCAGTTCAATCTGGATACAGTATGTGAGCTTTCGGGAAGATATGTACCTGGCCGGGGTTTCTCCATGGAATTACAGCTTTGTGGACGGCTCGGCATACCTTTCCGTGCAGCGGTATAACGAGAACAATCGCGGCATTACCGACAGCACCGTAAAGGAGTTGCAGGCCCGCCCGGAAGTTACCGCCGTCAGCGCTTTAAAAAGCCATGAAGAAGAACTGACTGCGTCCGACGAGCTGCGGAGGCGTATTGTGGACTACTACAATCAGCCCTATGATGAAACAATGACGTTGAAAGAAACTCAGGCAGCTTATCCGGAATGGTGTGACGGTCTTAAACGGCTGGAACAGACCGGCGGGTATAGAGGGCTTATTATCGGACTGGACGGGGCTTATCTGCAATATGTACTGGATAACTGTCCTTTTACCAGCGGCAGTTTTGACGCGGATGCCTTTGCATCCGGGGATTATGTTCTGGCGGCAGGCGCTTATAACGAAGGGATTTCCACTCCGGCAGCGGGGGAGACGGTAGAACTGAACGGGCACGTCTATACCGTATTGGGCTCTGTGATGCACGATGACGCATACATCAGCGGCTTAAACAGCATACAGGCATCTTTCCATCTTGCATATATCCTGCCCATGGCGCAATTTGACGTTCTGTTTCCGGGGCAGGGGTACCGCCAGTTGGCAGTTGATATTCATCCGGCCCGGCAGGCTTCCTTTGAAGCCTATCTGGATTCCTATGAGGAGGGCATGAACCGGGGCATAAGAATTACACGCCGCAGCGAATACGCGGCAAATTTTGAAGCGGGGCGGCTGAATGAGGTGCTGCCGAATCTGGTGATTGGGCTGGTACTGCTCGGCATTGCGCTTGTCAATTTTGTGAATATGCTGGTGGTCAAGACGGTCAGCCGGAAATCGGAGTTTGCGGTCTATGAAAGTCTGGGCATGACAAACAGCCAACTGCGCTGCCTGATGATTCTGGAAGGCATTTTCCATGCGGCGCTGATGTATCTGCTGCTTGTGCCGGCGGTCATACTTTTCGCGGCAGCCGTGATGCCGGCGGTGGTAGCGTCCATGGGGTCCTGGTGTATCGCCTATCGTTTCTCAGTGCTGCCTTTGTGGGTGCTGCTGCCGGTTATATTGCTTTTGGCCATAGCGACTCCCACCGTTTGTCTGCGGTTTATTACAAAAGGAAGCCTGACCGAGAGAATGCGCCGGGCGGAATAAAAGAGTTACAAAAATGTACCTTTCATGTGCCTGAAATGAGACATTGGTCTGGTAGACTGAATGTATCAAAAGGAGCAATGCTCTAAAGAGGACAAGGAGGGACAGCTTATGGAAATAATCTTAAAGGCCATCGGCCTTAAAAAATATTACGGCAAAGGCGAAACGCTGGTAAAGGCACTGGATGGTGTTGACCTGGAGATTGAAAGGGGAAAATTTACGGCTGTCATTGGCACGTCGGGGTCCGGCAAATCCACTCTTCTTAATATGCTGGGCGGCCTTGACACTCCCAGCGAGGGCAGTATCCGGGTGGGAGAAACAGAGATTGCCAGGTTAAACAGCGAGCAGGCGACCATTTTCCGCCGCAAACAGATTGGATTTATTTTCCAGAATTATAATTTGATTCCGGTTCTCAGCGTTTGGGAAAATATTATTTTTCCCATTGCTCTTGACGGCCGTAAGCCGGACAGGGATTTTATCATGGAGGTGGTTAAGCTTCTGGGGCTGGAAAAGAAACTGGACAGTCTGCCGAACAATCTGTCCGGGGGACAGCAGCAGCGTGTGGCGATTGCACGGGCTCTGGCAAGCAAGCCCTCCATTATACTGGCCGACGAGCCTACCGGAAATCTGGATACCAAAACCAGCAATGATGTAATCGGCCTGCTGAAGATGACCGGTAAAGAGTTTTGTCAGACGATTGTGATGATTACCCACAACCCGGAAATTGCACAGATGGCAGACCGAATCGTTCGGATTGAAGACGGCCGCATTGCGCTGCAGTAAGGAGGCCGGTCCAATGAGAAGAAGCAAAAAACAGGAAAAATTTAATCCGATTAAAACGATTGGACAGCGGATATTCCGTAAAAATAAAGGCCGCAATCTGGTAGCCGTTCTGGCGATTGTAATGACTACCCTAATGTTCACGACGTTATTTACTTTGGTCCAAAGCATGAGCGAGAACCTGATTGAAATGACCTTCCGGCAGACCGGTTACAACACGCAGGCAAGCTGTAAGTCCATCACCCCTTTGCAGGCGGAAAAACTGGCGGCCCACCCGGATGTGAAGGAGCTGGGACACAGTATTGTGCTTGGTCTGGCGGAAAACGACAAACTGGGAGGGCGGCAGGTGGAAATCCGCTGGGCGGACGACGGCTATGCGGCGCACGGCTTTGCCGCCCCAACAACCGGAAGGATGCCGCAGTCTGCCGACGAAGTGGCGATGGATACCATCGCGCTGAAACGTTTAGGCATTCCCCTTGAAGTCGGCCAGACGGTTACGCTGGAATGGCGGAAAGACATTTCCGATTCCGGGGAGGAGCCGATGCAGGCAGTGTTTACCCTTTGCGGTTTCTGGGAAGGGAACGACTCCGTCTATGCCAGCATGGCATGGGTCAGCCGGGAATATGCAAATCAGATGACCAAAGGGCAGCTCCCGGCGGGAGACAATATATTGGGACGCCATATGGTACAGGTCAGCCTTTACAGCGACAGTAATATCGAATCCACAATGAACCGTATTTTGTCTGACACAGGGCTTGAAGGTCTGGAATATAGCGTCAATCTGGCCTACCTGCCGGAGATGGGGGCGACGGCGCTTCAGGAAACGCTTCCCATGTACTTTGGCATGGCGCTGGCTTTTGTGGCAGGCTATCTTATCATCTACAACATCTTTCAGATTAGCGTTACTGCCGATGTGCAGTTTTACGGAAAATTAAAGACGCTGGGCGCGACAAACCGGCAGAATAAAAAATTAATCTACGGGCAGGCCAACCGCCTGTGCTTAATCGGCATTCCCGTTGGCCTATTACTTGGCTGGCTGCTTGGCGTGGTGCTGGTACCGGCTTTTACCGGAATTTTGGAGGGCGGCAGCACAGTGTCCGTCAATCCGCTGATTTTTATTGGTTCGGCACTCTTTGGCTGGCTTACGGTTATCATTTCCTGCCTGCGCCCCGCAAGACTGGCCGCTAAGGTATCCCCGGTGGAGGCTCTGCGAATGAATGACGCCGCCGTTTCCGGCAGGAAAAAGACAAAACGCGGTGAAACAGGCGCTTCCCTTGCGGGGATGGCCTGGGGGAATCTTGGCCGCAACAGGAAACGCACAATCACGGTGATTTGTTCGCTGACACTGGGCCTTGTGCTGCTTAGCTGCTTTTACGCGAAGAACGCGGCCTTTGACATGGAGAAGTATCTGTCGGATTTGATGATTGCGGACTTTGAACTGACCGACGTCACAAGCGATAATTATATTGGCGGCTACAATCCCCGGGGGACAACGCTGGGAAAAGATTTGGTGCAGGAATTGGAGACCATGGATGGGATAGAGGCTTTTGGGCGCAAGTATTCCCATCAGCTTGTCTGGCAGTTTGACGAGCGGACAAAAGAAAACCTGAAAGGCTTTTACACTGAGGATTTGCTTGCAGACTGGGCCAGCTATGACCCTGCCGGCGTGGACGCTTTTCATCAGGCAGTCGATACGCGGGAGATGAACGCCGTGGTATTCGGACTGGAAGGCGTTCCGTTGGATGTCATTACTCAGGAGCAATATATTATGAAAGGCAGTTTTGACGCGGATGCTTTTTCCGGGGGAGATTATATTCTGGCTGTGGGACCGGCAGTTTCTCAGAAAGAGGAGTATTCTGTTCTTCCCGTCCCGCCTGTGGGCGGCTCCGTTACGCTGGAGGGCAGGGACTATACGGTTATGGCCGTTGTCTTTCCGCTGAACCCGGTTGACGACGGCGCGTCAGAATCGGGAGCGCCGGACGCCATGGAACAGCATTTCATCCTTCCCGCCGAAACCTTCCGGCAGAACTGGCCGGATAACACCATACGGAAACTGTTTCTTAATGTGGATGACGACCATATCGGCACCGTACAAAACTGGCTGAATAACTACGCGGCCACGGTGGACAGCAGTCTGCCGGTTACCTCCCGCCAGTCTAAGGCACGGCAGTATGAGGCCGAAACCCGTTCTGCCGCCGTTATGGGCAATGCGATTAGCGTGATTATCGCTCTGGTGGGCGTGCTGAACTTTGTCAACTCCATGATGACAGCCATTATATCCCGCAGGCGTGAGTTTGCCATGATACAGAGCGTGGGAATGACGAAAAAGCAGCTTTGCAGGATGCTGGTGTATGAAGGGCTCTGCTACGCCGGACTTACCCTGACGGTATCCTATATTGTCAGCGCGCTGGCGGTCGGCGTGGGAATCCGCAGTATGGTGGCCGGAGGTTTTACGACTTTCCGCTTTACCTTACTGCCGCTTAATATCTGTACCCCGATTCTTCTGGTATTTGCGGTGCTGGTTCCTCTTATGTGTTTTAAGAATCTGGAAAAACAGAGCATTGTGGAAAGATTACGAATGGACTGACAATTGAGAATATGAAAAACGGAAACCTCCAGACTGATATAATGAATCGGTCCGGAGGTTTTATGATGCCGGTTTTGCTTAAAAGTTTATGGATTTGTGAAAAAGTCCATTGAAAAAGTTTATGGTTTTGCTGAAAAGTCCCTTGAAAAGGTTGTCGTTTTTGAATATGCTGTAGATTAGACAGGCTAAGGAGATAAAAGTTATGCGAAAAGAAAAATTGAACAGAGTCTGACGGATTGGAAAAATACGGCAAATCATAAACCATTGATTATAAAGGGGTGCCGTCAGTGCGGAAAGACTTTTTCTGTTTTGGATTTTGCAAAAAAAATTATAAGCATGTTGTGTATTTAAATTACTTCGAAAATCCGCATTATGCTTCTGTATTTGACGGCTCTCTGGAAATTGACAATATTGTTATGATGTTGTCTGCGTTGTTAGGAAGTGAGGCCGTATTTGAGGCAGGCGAAACCGTTCTTATGAGGATGATATGGTGAAATATGCGGAGAAAAAGGATAAAACCCGTATCAGGGAATGTTTCTGGTCCATCCCGAAACAACTTGGCAAAGAGAATAAGAAGTTTCAATATTCTGTTGTAAAAAAAGGCTCAACGGCTGCAAAATATGCAGGAAGCCTTCAATGGATTGAGGATGCCGGAATTATTTCCCGATGCTACAATCTTTCGACTACGGAACTTCCTTTAGATGGAAATGCTGAGAAAGATGTATTTAAGGTTTATATGCGGGACTGCGGCCTGTTTGTCAGTATGCTGGAAGATGGCACACAATATGATATTTTGCAAGGCAATCTTTATGGATATAAAGGTGCGATTTTCGAAAATCTGATAGCGGATATTTTCGCTAAAATGGGGGCGTAAACTATATTATTTCCACAAGGACAGCGGTCTGGAAGTGGATTTTGTTATTCGATACAAAGGTGAATGTACGTTGGTCGAGGTAAAAGCGGCTACCGGAAATGCAAAAAGCACAAAAACTATTCTGCGGCATCCTGAAAAATATCATGAAAGCAGCGTGGTTAAGCTGGGGGATTATAATGTGGGCAGAACAGAACAGATTCTGACACTTCCGTTATATATGGCATTTTTATTGAGGGCGTTTTAAGCCGGAGACTTGCAATTCTAAGCGTTTATCACATAAAAGCTCTGGTTGTTATTTTGTATGATTGTAAGTATAATGGATATGTAAAAGGTCATCTTTTTACGGAAAGAGGAATCATAATGGGTAATCCAAGAGTCGCGCCATTCGTGAAATGGGCTGGTGGAAAACGTCAGTTACTTTCACAAATAAAGGAGAGAATGCCTGAAATTTATAATAATTATTATGAGCCATTTGTAGGCGGCGGAGCAGTAACATTTGAATTGCTGCCGGCAAATGCTCTGATTAACGACATTAATAAGGCGTTAATAAATGCATACAGGCAGATATGTGAAGCGCCTGAAACATTTCTGAAAGCTGTAAACAAATTTGATGAGGAAATGTGGGAGGATGGCAGGAAGTATTATTATTTTATCAGGGAGCATTACAACGATAAGCTGATGAAAGCAGAATACGATGTGGAGCTGGCGGCATTGTTTGTATTTATCAATAAGCATTGCTTTAATGGTCTGTATCGTGTTAATGGTAAGGGACTTTTTAATGTTCCGTATAACAATAGTCGTAGAGCATCTGTCGATAAAAAAGCCATTATGGAGGTTTCGGAATATCTGAAAGGAGTAACTATTATTGATGGAGACTTCGAAGTTGCCTGTAAGGATGCAAAGAAAGGTGATTTTTTATTTCTCGATAGCCCTTATGCACCCCTGAATCCCACCTCTTTTGAGTCATATACCAAAGAGGGATTTGACATAGAAAGTCATAAGCGTCTGGCAAATCTTTTTGATGAATTGACAGCCAGAGGTTGCTATTGTATGCTCACAAATCACAACACAGATTTAATCAATAAATTGTATGGCAACAAAGGTTACAATATAGACGTTGTAAGCGTCAGGCGTATGATTAATTCGGACGCATCCGGCAGAGTTGGTGAAGAAGTGATTATATGCAATTATTAGGAGGAGCGATTATGGGATATTCTGATGAAAAACAAAGAATTATAAATTACGTAACAGATAATGGTAAAATAATTGAATTAACGCCAGGAAGGAATAATGAAAAAGCATATTATCAGGAATTAGAAACATATGCTGACATGACCAGGCTGGCAATAAGATATCCTGGCTACAAAACAACAAAAACAAAATGTGATTATTGTGTGTGTTTGGTTGATAAAAATGGGGAGCATTCTATTTCACACGTTGAAATTATGAATGATTTGTATGATAAAACAACGAAATGCAATTTTGAATATATGAAAAAATATGTTGAAAGTGTTGCAAAAACAGGAAGAAATATAAAGATTGAACATGGTTTGGAGAGAGCTTTTGATAAGGGATTTTCTTTTGAACAGTTAACAGATTTGATGTTTTTTATAGCAATACAAGAAGATATTAATTATCCTGATGTCCGCTATCAGGGAAGAAAAATGTGCTTTTATAGATATTTAGAGGCTATATATTGTAAGGCTTATGATAATCATACAATTGAAGAGGCAATTGAAAAAGCTCTTGCAAGACGAAGGATACCTCCTAATTGGCAGGATGTAGGTGATTTGTATGATGTTGTGTCAGAAATACAGCGATAAAGATAATGGGATTTTATATTATGGATGTTTTTTATAAATCAAAAATGTCTATATTTTATGAGATGGAAGATACTCAATTAATATTAGGCGATTCTTTTAAAATTTTAACAAAAATGAAACCGGAATCTGTGGATATGATATTTGCAGACCCGCCTTACTTTTTAAGTAATGATGGATTTACCTGCCAGGGCGGGAAGATGGTTTCAGTAAATAAAGGTTCATGGGATAAGCTCTCAGAAAATGGAACCGGCATTGAAGAAAAACATAAGTTTAATAGAAGGTGGATTAGGTTGTGTAGGAGAGTACTAAAGCCGAACAGTACGATCTGGATATCGGGAACACTGCACAATATATATTCAATTGGTATGGCATTGGAGCAGGAAGGCTTTAAGATAATAAACAATATAACATGGCAGAAAACAAATCCACCACCAAACTTAGCATGTCGATGCTTTACACATTCTACGGAAACCATTTTATGGGCAAAGAAGAATGAGAAGGAAGCCCGGCATGTTTTTAATTATCACAAGATGAAAGAAATGAATAATGGCAGGCAGATGAAAGATGTGTGGACAGGAGCCTTAACGAAAATGTCAGAGAAAACAGAAGGAAAGCATCCGACACAGAAGCCGGAATATTTGCTTGAAAAAATTGTATTGGCATCAACGGAGGAAGGGCAGATTATTTTAGACCCTTTCTGCGGCTCCGGTACTACCGGAGTGGAGGCTGTGCGATTTGGCCGGAAGTTTGTTGGAATAGATGTAAATGAAGAATATTTGGAAATATCACGAAAAAGATTGGAGAAGGCAGTAAATGGCAGATAGAGATTTTGACAAATGGCTGAGTAAGTTCAGAACGAGTATATCAGGTTATGATTACTACATTGACTTTGAAAAGGTTGTAAGAAATGTAGAAGAAATCAAGGTGGAACTGAATATTTTGAACTCATTAATTGGTTCAAGAAACATCGAGGAAGACTTTGAAAGAATTGTGTCCAGATATCCGGAAACATTGCAATGCATCCCATTGCTTCTTGCAGTGCGAGGTTACAAGATTTATGCACAGGATGAAGAGGGTGCATTTTTGTACAATTTTAAAAATATGAATTACAATGTGGAGCAGTACAAAGTTTTTATGCACAAAACGGGATTGTTTGATATGATTGCAAATCACCTGGTGAATAATCTGGTGGATTATGCTTTGGGAATTGAAACCGGGTTAGATTCTAATGGGCGTAAGAATCGTGGTGGTCATCAGATGGAAGATTTGGTTGAAAAGTACATAGTGGCGGCGGGATTTAGAAAGGATGTAAATTACTTTAAGGAAATGTATTTAAAGGATATCGAAGAAAAATGGAACATTGACCTGTCAGCACTGTCTAATCAGGGAAAAGCAGCAAAGAGATTTGATTTTGTAATCAGGACAGATAAAATGATCTATAGTATTGAAACAAACTTTTACGGTGGCGGAGGTTCAAAGCTTAATGAAACTGCAAGAAGCTATAAGATGCTTTCTCGGGAGGCGGACACTATAGATGGATTTACCTTTGTATGGATTACGGACGGAATTGGCTGGAGGAATGCAAGAGGTAATTTGAGGGAGACGTTTGAGGCTATGGATAAGATTTACAGTATAGATGATATGGAGAATGGGGTTATGGGAAAAGTGTTCATCTGACCCCTGCAAATCAAACTCATTGACATTAAAGCAAAAAGCGAACGATAGACTGCGCATTATTCAGGAGACACCTTTAAAAATCCTTGTTACTATAAATGATAATTAAGTATAACATATCCGCGTCAGCCCTTCAATCCACTTGAAAAATCCGAAAGGGAATGATATACTAACGACTGTCAAAACATGAAAAACTGGAAATATGGCAGTGCTTTGAGAGTTACTTTTATTGGCGTATCAGTAAAAGTAACTTTAGCGACGCCTTAAAAAGAATAGAAAGAACAAAAGAAGAGGAGAACAAGACCAATGAAACGGATAACAGCCTGGCTGCTGGCGTTTGGCCTGATAGTAACATGTACATTTCCGGCTCATGCGGGGGAAATGAAAGATACCGGAAATGGGGTAACCGTATCGCCGACAGCATCTTCTTTGGGAATGCAAACAACGACAACAGTGTCAGAAACTGATGTGACACCTGCGTCATCTCCCGAAAAAGCAGAAGAGGAAGGAGTCTTGCCCTCCGCAACTCCGGAGGGGAGCAGTGAACCAGGCGCTACAGTGACGCCGCTGCCGTCTCCGAAGACGACACCTGTGTCTTCAGAAGAGGCATCACCATCCGCTTCTGCGTCGGCATCTCCCACATCGTCAGCGGATGTTGTACCGTCATCGTCCCCGTCAGGGTCGCCGTCGGTTTCGCCGTCTGTGTCTCCCACCGGTTCGCCGGAGGGGGAAGCTTTGCCGTCGTCTTCAGACGGCGGGGACTGGAACAGCGCGAACGCTTCGGATAATCCCAGGGGCGGTGTAGAGGTGATTCTGAGAAACGCGCTTCCGATTGCGCCCAATGCGAAAATCAATATGGTTGTTACCCTTGATAAGGACGGAAACCGGATTGAAGAGGCAAAGAGCGTTACGCTGGAGAATAATTCGGAAAAGCATCCGGTATTCTATTCCGGGCTGGAGGCAGGGAATTACCGTCTGGAAGTGTCCGCGCCCGGGTTTGTTACCTATGAACAGTACATAGATGTAGACAAAAGTACCAGGACAGTGGAGATTCACACCGGGTATGCGGACTTGCAAAGTGATAAGGCCCATCCGGGGGTGATGTTTATCGGGGACGTCAACGGAGACGGAAAGATTGACAGTAGTGACAGAAGTGTCATTATTGCCGCTATGAGTAACGGAAGCGGGGGCGGAATGACGGACTTGAACGGAGACGGCGTGACCGATATTCTGGATTTGCAGTTTTACGCCGGCAACCGTTCCATGGCGATGGATGAAAGCCTGAATACCAGTGCAACTCCGGCGGAAAGCGTGTCCTCCGACGCGGTAAAGGTTAATATGAACCCGGACACCACGCGGGTGCAGGGGGACGGCGATTTACAGAAGCTTCTGCAGGGCGAGAGCGGCTCCGTCAAATTTCAGAATGCTCAGGGCGGGGCAATCTCAGAGTCTGCGCCGGTGGAAATCGGATTTAACCTTCAAAGTAAGGCTCAGGAGGAAAGCGGTCAGGGGACGGCTGTGGAGCAGATTGCCATTACCATGGGGAGCGATACCATTGAAAGCGGCGTTGTGCTTGTGGAGGTAGAGGGGAGCGATATCCCCATTGAAAAGGAGATATGGAACGGTCAGATAATGGAGGCAGGCCGGGCGGCATCGGAGGATGGCGGCGCGGCGCCTGCGTCTTTTGCCGGCGGCCAGGATAATCTTCTGGAAATTAATCTGGGAACAAGCGTTGCCGTAAAAAAAGTGACTTTTGTAATTAATAAAACAAGCTCCGGCGGCTCTCTGGCCGAAATTTCCCGGGTGGAATTTTTAAATGACATGGAGAAACGTATTCCCGAGCCGGAGATGAATATTCCGGGGAATTTGTCTTACACTGCGGCGGACAAATCCTTTTTCCTGACATGGAACGCGGAAACGAATATTACCGGCTATGAAGTGGAAATCAGCTATGGCGGCGCTTCGGAAATTGTGCGGGCCGCGTCAAACAGTCTGGAAGTAAAATCTTTCAAAGAAGACAAGCTTAAAAACGGAGAATCCTATCAGGCACGTGTGCGCTCGGTGAACGGCACATGGGTCAGCCCGTGGAGCGGAGCAGTGTCTGCGACGCCTGTCGTTTCGAAACAGCCCGACGCGCCCGATAATCTGAAAGCAACAGGCGGATACCGATGCGTGCGCATGAGCTGGAAGAACATGGAGGACACGGATACTTATAACGTATTTTATAAGAAGTCCGGCGACAGTTCCTTTGAGAAGATAACAGGTGTTGCAAAAAATCAATATGAAATCAACGGGCTGGAGGACCAGACATTATACGAGGTATATGTGACAGGTGTAAACAGTCTGGGAGAAAGTGCGCCTTCCATTCATTCGGAAGCCCGGACAAGTATCATTACGCCTGCCGAGATGCCGAATTACAAGCTGATAAACGAATCCAACGGAAAAGGAAAAATCAGCGCCCATATTTTAGATGTATCCCACGGAAGAGGTGCCATGGTGGCAAGCCCTCTTGATGCCGGAAAGAAAAGCGCGCTGGGAACGGTGGACAAGGATTACGGTTCCTGCTATCAGGTTCTTGACTGGGACGACGGCGCGGCATATGTGGCGCCGAACAAGGGACTGTTATTTACACTGGACGATTATTATGAGATGAGCTATATCACCTTTGCGGAGCCCGAGGATATTGCGTCCTACGCCGGCGTATCGGTTTACTATTATGACAGGGAACACCCGGAGGGCACTTACGCAAAGAATCCTGTAGTAGTGCAAAGAACGGATGCAAACGGGAGAAAGTATTATCTGATTAAGCTGGCGGAGCCGGTTACGGCGAACAAAGTCCGGCTGGGCTTCTCGCGGGGATACAATCTCTATAATATAACCATAGCGGAAGTAAATTTCTATCATTACGACAGCCTTGAGGACGACATTCTTGCCCTGTATGCGGACGATTTGCACACTTCCTTAAAGGAAGGCGTGAATGAGGAAACGATTGCCGCGCTGCAGAAGCGTCTGGATACAAAGGACGAAAAGAGCGGGGAATATCATCCCGAAAGGGCTATGCTGCAAAGGGAGCTGGATAATGCAAAGGGACTTCTGACCACGGAGTTTTCGGACATTATTCAGATACAGCCGAAAATCACCGCGGCAAAAGACAGGCATCTGGGCTTTGGCGGGCTCAATGCATGGCAGCCGCTGGGGGTTACGGCCTACGAGGGCGAGCAGGTTGTTATCTATGTAGGGCACGAGAGCCTGAAAACAGGTTCGAATTCCGCCCTTAAGCTGATTGCCACACAGTATCATGCGGAGGCAGGCGCGTTTGCGTCGGAGGTTGCCTCGCTGAAAGTGGGGCGCAACGAAATCACCATACCGGCGATTCAAAGTCTGGCCTGTGAGGGCGGCGGAGCGCTTTATGTTCAATATACAGGGAACAACGACAATGACAGATATGCGGTGCGCGTAAGCGGGGGAGCCAAAGAGCCTGTACTTAATCTGTACGGTGTCCACGATACGGGAGAGAGGCAGAGGCGGATTGCTGCCTATGTGGCGGAACTGGAAACTCACGTGGCAGGGCAGAAGGAGCAGCATAAGCAGCTTCATGAATCGGCCGGAGAAAACAGTAATGTGAACCGGGAATATGACAGGCAAAACTGCATTCTGGGCGCGACGGATATCGTTCTGGATAAGATGATGCTGTCCGTTTCGGCGGAGCAGATTCTGGCCGGGCTTGGAAAAGGTTCTTTAGAAGAAAAGGCGGACAAGCTGAACAGGTCCCTGCATGCAATGGACGAGATGATGGATTTCTTCTACCATCATAAGGGCCTTAGCAGCGATGCGGATGCGCCGGCCACCGACAGGATGCCGGCCCAGCACCTGAATATCCGGTACATGAGAATGTTTGCAGGCGCGTTTATGTACGCCTCAGGCAATCACATCGGAATTGAGTGGGGGTCTGTACCGGGACTGTCTTCCAGCCCGTCCGTGACAAAGGATGAGCAGGGCAGGCACCTTGACGGATATTATTTTGGCTGGGGAATTTCCCATGAAATCGGCCACAATATCAACCAGGGAAGTTACGCTTACGCGGAAGTGACAAACAACTATTTCGCGCAGCTTACTAAATCCACGGACAGCAATGATTCCGTACGCTTTACCTATGATAATGTTTATAAAAAAGTGACTTCGGGCACAGTGGGAAGAGCATCCAATGTGTTTACGCAGCTTGCCATGTACTGGCAGCTTCATCTGGCCTATGACAGAGGCTATAACTACAAAATGTACGACAGCTATCAGGCGCAGCACGAAGGGCTGTTCTTTGCCAGGGTGGATACCTACAGCAGAAATACTTCCCTCGCGCCGGGCGGCCTTAAGCTTGGCGGCGACAGGGACCAGAACATCATGCGTCTTGCCTGCGCGGCGGCGGAAAAGGATTTGACGGAATTTTTCATGCGGTGGGGCTTTACGCCTGACGCAGAGACGATGAATTACGCCAGGAATTTTCCGGCGGAGGAGCGGGCGCTGTATTACCTGACGGACGACGCAAGAGTTTATGAAATCGAAAACGGCACTTCGGGCTCCATTAAAAATCAGGAAGTGATTGGAGCGGGAAGTACGGCGTCGGCAGGCGGAAGAGAGTCCAATGAAATCACGCTCTCCATCGAATGCTCTGCAAACCCGGAAGTGCTTTTGGGATATGAGATTGCCAGATATCATTATGAAGACGGCAAGCCCGTGCGGGAGGTGGTAGGATTTTCCACGGAGAATACTTATGTGGACCATGTGTATACCATCAACAACAGGGTGGTATCCTATGAGGTTATTGCAGTTGATAAATTCGGCTACCGCTCTGCTGCCAGAGGGATTGGCGACGTGAGAATCTCTCATGACGGAAGCCATGACAAGTCCATGTGGAGCGTGACCACGAACATGACTTCCGGGGCCGACGAAGCAGGCACGGCGGAGGAGGAAGACCCCTGCGAGCCCGCCCCTGTCCCGGCAATCAACAAAGTGATTGACGGCAGCGACAGAAGCACTTACGAGGGAAATGCAAAAAGCGGAGACGCCGCTGTTCTCCTCCGGTTCCATCAGGTACTCGAGGTATGCGGATTAAAATATACCGTGAAATCAGGTACGCCAATCGGCGACTATACGATTGAGATAAGCGTTGACGGCGAAAGCTGGACGACAGTGAAAGCCGGACGGTTTGAGGACAAAAAGGGAAGCCAGACAGTTTACTTTGAAAATGCGGATAAAGACCCCTGGGTATGCACCTATGACGCCGCCTATGTAAGGCTGAAGGCGCCGGGACAAAGCTCTGTGGCCATAACGGAAATCGACGTGCTCGGCCCGTCGGGGGACAGTATTTCCTTCGGGGCAAGGCCGGACAGCACAGAAGGGGCCGTGGGCATCCTGCAGGAGGATTACTTCTACGAGCGGGATATGCAGACGCAGAAAATTCCGGCAGGCTCCCTGATATTTACGGGAAGCTATAAGGGAAACCCGGCCTATAACGTGGTGGTTCTTTACGACGAGGAAGGTGGAATTGTGGGCGGCACAGACGCGGAGGGTACGCTTGCGGCGGAGCAGATTATACTTGCGAGGGTGCCTGAAAACGGGCTCTTGGGAGAGGTCAGCGACGGTATCTGGATATACTGGATTGCGCCTGCGGACGGACAGCTTCCTGATTACAGAAGGGTGCGGGCGCAGCTTTACCGGGTGGACAACGCGCTGACAAACGAAGGACAAAGGCTTGTAAGCGATACGCTGCCTTTGCAGATACCGGAAAATCTGGATAAAATTATCTTAAAGCATGATGCGGAAACGGAAGACGGCGGAGCGGCATGGTAAGCGATGGGAGATACAAGGTGAAAAGAATCTGGAAGAAATTATATTTGGGACTGGCCATATTGGGCATAGCTGTTCCGCTGCAGGTTAAAGCGGCGGGACAGGATACGGTGAATCTGCAGGAGGAAAATTCCAGGGTAGCCGTGTCCCTTGGCATGAGCAACGCAAAGGAGGAAAAAATATCCACGCTTTCCATTTCCCTGAGCGTGGATATGGGGGGACAAAATCAGGGCGAGGCCGTCTTTGATTTTGACGCCGGCCTGGAAGGCGTGGCGGAGCATGATTATATTTACAATGCCGGTACGGGAAGAATGGATATCTATGTGTCCTCGCTGCAAAACGGCAGCCTTTTTGGAGACGGGGAGTTAAAGCTCGGGCATGTGCGGGTGGTTCCGGCGGATGCTTCCGCGGCTTTGCAGGTGGAAGTCGGTTACCTGGAAGGCTCCTTTAAGACAGCAAACGCCTCTTACGGAAGTAAAACTCCTGTGATTTCCTCCCTTCCCGAGCCTGTGGTCTTGCAGCTTGGCGCAGGCGCCCCGGAGCAGCCGGGGGATGGCGGTAACGGAGGAAACGGCGCAGGAAGCGGGGACGGAAACCAAAGCGGCGGAGGAACAGGCGGTAATGACGGGCAGAGCCATGGCAATGACAACATGAGTCAGGGTTTGTACGACGAGGAGACGCGGTTTACAAACAATCCGGCGGACGCCCAGAACATTCCTAATTCCGTTGTCAGGGAAAATAATCTCCATCCCGAGCTTGTGGATTTAAGTAAGGGGAACGCCGCGCAGGCAGGCGGGAAGACCCTTTCGGGCAGCGTGGGCGCAGGAGCGAAAGCGGCGAAAGGGAACGGAAAGGTATCGGTGGTTGCCCCCGAAGCAGGTCCCGACAGTATTCTGATTGCCGGCGCAGGAAAGGGCGGCGCGGAAGGCATTGAGGGAGAAGGAGCCGGAGCCGGCGGCGGAATAACTGGAGGAACGAGCGGCGCAGGCGGTTCCGGGGACGGAGCAGCCGGGGATTCGGAAGCTTCCGGGGAAATCCGGCTGGATAAGAAAAACGGCGGCGCGTTTGTAGAGAAGAACAGCGAAAAAACGAAATGGATAATTGCCGGGGCAGCGGCGGCAGTTCTGGTCATTGTGGGAATTGCGGCGTTTGTTCTGGCGGGCAGGCATTCGG
The DNA here is from genome assembly GCA_947063675.1 of uncultured Lachnospiraceae bacterium. GTDB lineage: Bacteria > Bacillota > Clostridia > Lachnospirales > Lachnospiraceae > Suilimivivens. The sequence continues at coordinate 28,448 of CAMSTM010000023.1, forward strand.
AGGGCGGAAGGCGCAGAAAGCCGGCGCGCAGGAGAAGAAAGCGTCCGGCTGAAAAAAGGGAAAGCGCAGCACGTAAGCGTCCGTCCGGGAAAAAGGAAAACATGTCTGACAAAAGGCAGGGAAGCCATGCCGGAAGGAAAACGACACGGCCGGCGGGTAAAAAAGGAAGCGGTTCACAGAGACGGTAAGGACAGGAGAAAATAATGAAAAACAGTTATTTAATGCATGGCGGCGATTATAACCCGGAACAGTGGCTCGATATGCCGGAGGTTCTGGAGACTGATATCGAGCGGTTTCGGGAGGCAAAAATCAACACCGTAACGGTGGGCGTTTTTTCATGGGCGAAGCTGGAGCCAAGGGAAGGGGAATATCAGTTTGAATGGCTGGAAAAGATAATTGACAGGCTGTACGAAAACGGTATTTCCGTGATTCTTGCAACTCCCTCCGGGGCAAGGCCGCACTGGCTGTCGGATAAATATCCCGAAGTGCTTCGTGTGAACGCCATACGGCAGCGCAATCTGTTCGGCGGCAGGCACAATCATTGTCTGAGCTCTCCCGTTTATCGGGAAAAGGTGCGCAAAATTAACACGGAGCTTGTGAAACGGTTCGGCTCCCATCCGGCGGTGAAAATGTGGCATATTTCCAACGAACTGGGCGGAGAATGTCACTGTGAGCTCTGTCAGGAATCCTTCCGGGGGTGGCTCAAGAGAAAGTATCAGACAATAGACGCTCTGAACAGGAGCTGGTGGACCACCTTCTGGAGTCACACCTACGACAGCTTTGACCAGGTGGAAAGCCCCTCTCCTTTAGGGGAAATGTCGGTTACAGGCTTAAAGCTGGACTGGAGAAGATTTATTTCCGACCAGACCATCGATTATATGGAGGACGAAATCAAAGCCATTCGGGACGCCGGCTCTGATTTGCCGGTGACCACAAACCTGATGTATCATTTTTATGAGATTGATTATTTCCGCCTTGCGGAAAAAATAGATATTGCCTCCTGGGACAACTACCCTTCCTGGCATAAGCGGGAGGAGTGGGAGACGGCAAGGGACACAGCTTTCTGGCACGATGTGATTCGCAGCTTAAAGCGCAAGCCCTTCTTCCTGATGGAGTCCTGCCCGGGAGCCACCAACTGGAAGGACGTCAGTAAGCTGAAAAGGCCGGGGATGCTCACGGCTACCTCTCTGCAGAGTATCGCCCACGGCTCCGACGGCGCAATGTATTTCCAGATGCGCAAGGGCCGGGGAGCGGCGGAAAAGCTTCACGGGGCAGTAATTGACCATTATGACGGAAATGATACCAGAACCTTCCGGGACGTGTGCGAGGCCGGGGAAATGCTGGAGGCCCTTTCCGAAGTGGCAGGAACGGCAACAAAATCGGAGGCGGCGGTTATTTTTGACTGGGATAACCGCTGGGCGCTGGACGGCTCGGAGGGGCCCCGGAACAAGAACCTTCATTATCAGGAATGTGTGGAGAAATCCTACCGGGCGTTGCGCAGGCAGGGGCTTAACGTGGATGTGATTGACCAGAAATGCTCCCTTGCGCCTTACAGATTTGTGGCAGCCCCCATGCAGTACCTGTTCCATGAGGGATTTGCCGAAAAGGTCAGGGAATTTGTGGAAAAGGGAGGAACCTTTGTGCTGACCTACTGGTCGGGCGTGGTGGATGAAAATGATTTGTGCTTCCTGGGCGGAACGCCCCACGGGCTTATGGGCGTGTTCGGGCTTCGGAGCGAGGAGATTGATTCCCTCTATGACGAGGAGGAGAATCTGCTGTGCCGGACGGAGGGGACGCCGGATGGAATGAAAGACAGTTATGTGTGCAGATATCTGTGCCAGCTGGTGAAGCCTGCCGCCGCAAAGACACTTATGACCTACGGCAGAGATTTCTATGCGGGAACGCCGGCGCTCCTTGAAAATGATTTTGGAGAGGGAAAGGCATATTATGTGTGCGCGGACGCCGAGCAGGCGTTCTATGACGATTTTTATGAAAGGCTGACAAAGGAGGCAGGCATTTTGCCGATTCTTCCCACAGAGATTCCGGACGGCGTGGAGGTAACCAGCAGAAGCGGCGAAAATGCGGATTATATTTTCTTCCAGAACTTTAACCGCAAGGACGTGAAGGTTCAGCTCCCGGAAGGGGAGGTTATCTTTGGAGATAAGGAGGGGAATATGAAACCCCTTGGAAATATTGTGGTGAAGGTTTCCCGATGACTATCCCTTCCGGTAACCGGAGGGGGAGCATCCGATTTGCTTTCGGAAAATCCTGCTGAAATACAGGGGGTTTTCGTACCCCACAAGATTGCTGATTTCCTGAATGGAATAATTGGTGTTTTTGAGAAGCTCTTTTGCTTTGTTCATTCGGATAGAGGTAATATACTGCATGGGCGTAACGCCCATATAACGTTTGAAACTGCGGATAAACCAGCATACGCTCATATGCTGGTTTTTTGCATATTTTTCGATACAGATATCCTGCGCAAAGGCTTCGTTGAAATAGTGGACGGTGGCCTCGAGCTCCCTGTGGCTGAAAATGGGCAATGGACAGAAAGGAACCGTCATCGACCTTTCCGGACT
>CAMSTM010000024.1 GCA_947063675.1 uncultured Lachnospiraceae bacterium
CAGTATTGATTTTATCCGCCATGGAAACTAAAGAGTCAATTGTGTCCGTGAATTGTCGGTAGAGACACAAAAGCTCACCGGCAGCATGGGCTCTTTTCTGGAGAACATAAAAACCGCTTCCCAAAAGAGCGTCAGCAGTTCAACGGACACAATTGACTCTTTAGTTTCCATGGCGGATAAAATCAATACTGCATGGAAATTAAACAGCGAAAGCCAGCAGTATGTTTCCATGGTAAACAATTCCATCAGCTCTATTGCCACCGCCAGCGAAGAAATCAGCAATTCCATGGCGGAGATGGAAAATCAGTTAAAAGAAAGCAACAACTTTATGCAGGAGGTCGGACAGGATTTGCGCAAGGCCACGCAGCCGGTGGTAGATATTGAAAAGATACTGGACGCCACCGTAAAGGAAATGGGCGATATGACAAAGGACGCTTTTTACCATCTGAAAACACAGGAATTCGCCCAGTACATGGAGAATGCAATTTCATCCCATCATGCCTGGCTGGATAACCTGAAAAAAATGGTAAAAACGCGGGAAATCACCCCGCTGCAGCTTGACTCCTCCAAATGCGGTTTTGGACATTTCTACTATGCCATGACCCCTAATATCCCGGGAGTGCTTCCTATCTGGGACAGTCTCGGCGCAAAGCACCAGAAATTCCACAAATACGGCGCGAGCGTTATGGAAGCCATCAAGCGTCAGGCCTATATGGATGCAGAACAAATTTACCGCGAGGTGGAGCTTTACTCCAGAGAGCTGATTTCAGACATGGAAAGAATTTTACAGTATGCAAAAGAAGATATCGCATAAACAGTAACCTGCCAAAGAGCATTTTCAGTCCGGTGGCTTGAAAATGCTCTTTTTAAAAGCCAGACGTTAAGAAAATTAAAAGGAGTCGTCAATATGAAGAAATCCATCAGTCAACTGGTTCTGTCTTTCATTTTAAACGGAATCTCTATCCTTTCACTTTTATTTTTAATGATTTCCCTGCTAAACTTCAGCAAGGTAAATCTTCAGCTTGACAGAGCCAATGAAAACCGCTTTGCGCTTACTTACAATGCAAATCGTTTTATGAACGGCTCTGCTTATCTGACCAATGAAGTACGCGCCTATGCAGCTACCGGCGACGAGGTGCATTATGACAACTACTGGAATGAAATCAACACCCTGAAAAACCGCGAAATCGGCGTTGCAGCCATGCAGGAAATCGGCATAACAGAAGCTGAACAGAAAATGATAACCGATATGTCCGCAATTTCCAATACCCTGGTTCCCTTTGAGGAAAAAGCCATGGAAAACGTAAAATCCGGAAAAATGGACGAGGCCATTGATTACGTCTACGGACAAACCTACAACTCTTCCATCGCGGAAATCAATTCATTAAAAGAACAGTTTCTTGCCGATTTGGACAACAGAACTATGGACGAAATCAGTTCTTTGACAGTCCGGTCGGAATCCATCAAGGTAAGAATGATTGCCGCGCTGGCTCTGGTGGCATTTATACAGATTTTAAATATGGTATTTATCCAGCGCCGGGTACTGCGTCCGGTAATATCCGTCAGGGACCAGATGAAGGAAATCTCCGGCGGCAACCTTTCCGCCGAGTTCCGGCTTACGCCCGATACATCCGAGATTGGAATGCTGGTGGATTCTATCCACGAGACTAAGAAAGAACTTAAAACCTACATAAACGATATTGACTACAATCTGTCGCAAATGGCGCAGGGCCAGATGGATTTAACGATTACCAACAATTACCGGGGTGAATTTCTTCCTATTCAGACAGCAATGAAAGAAATTCTGGATTCCCTCAACAACGCTCTCCTTAAAATTAATATTACGGCGCAGCAGGTGTCACAGGAATCCGAACAAATGGCTTCCGACGCCCAGACCCTTTCAAGCGGCGCAGTGGAACAGGCCGCCGCGGTAGAACAGCTCTCGTCAAGTATTCAGGAAATATCAAGCGAGCTTGACCACACTTCTGCCGATACCGATAACGCGCAAAAATCCACTTTGGAATCCGTAAGACTCCTGGAAGCATGCAATGAGAAAATGCAGCAGCTGACAACCGCCATGGAAAACATTTCCCAGTCGTCCCTTAAAATCGGCGGTATTATTAAGACAATTGAAGATATTTCCTCCCAGACAAATATTCTTGCGCTTAACGCGGCGGTTGAAGCCGCCCGTGCCGGCGAGGCCGGTAAAGGCTTTGCGGTGGTTGCCGAGGAGGTTCGTAATCTTGCCAATAAGAGCGCCGTTGCCGCTTCCGATATCTCCAAACTGATTAAAACCTCTATGGATATGGTAGAACAGGGCACTTCCCTTACTTCGGATACCACACATACCCTGTCGGAAGGCGTTGCAAGCGCACACAAATCAACGGAACTGGTTGAGAATATCGCCGCTTCCGCCCAGCAGCAGTCTCAGGCCCTTCACCAGTTGACGCTGGGAATGCGGCAGATTTCCGACGTGGTTCAGACTAACGCTTCCACAGCGGAAAAATCCGCGGCCTCCGCTCAGGAGCTTTATGAGCAGGCAGAAGAACTGAAGGTTTCTGTTCAGCGGTTTAAGCTGAAGAAAAGATAAATATGAGACTTAAGATGAATCAGCGGCTTTGAAATAGTCCAAAGCCGCTGATTCATTCAAATAGGCTTAGATTTCAGGTTTCTCAAAAGGCACACAATCTCAATCCCCGCCGTCCACGGGAACTGGTCTGCCGCCACCGCCCTTACCACTATATAACCATTTTCCAGAAACACCTCCAAATCCCGTACAAGGCTGGTTGGCTTACAGGAAATATACACCAGTCTTTCCACTCCGTATCCGATAATCTTTTTCAGCGCTTTCGGATGGATACCATCCCTTGGCGGGTCAAGGATAATAAAATCAGGCTTTTCCTCAATCTCATCCAAAACCTTAAGCACATCGCCGGCAATAAATTCACAGTTATGTAACTGATTCAGCTCTGCATTTTTTCTGGCGGCATCCACCGCCTCCTTAACAATTTCCACCCCGATTACCTTTTTTGCAGCCGGCGCCATAAGCTGCGCTATAGTTCCTGTCCCGCTGTATAAATCAAAGACTACCTTCCCGGAATCTGTATTTTCACTCGGTTCAGACACTCCCGCCTTCGCTTCCCCTGTCGCATCCAAATCGCCGATATATTCTCTTGCCGTTTCATACAGCACTTCCGCTCCTGATGTATTGGTCTGGAAAAAGGAAAAAACGGAAATCTTAAACTTCAGTCCCAAAAGCTCCTCATAAAAGTAATCCTGTCCGTACAAAATTTCGGTGCCGTCGCTTTGTACCACATCCGCCACAGAATCGTTTATGATATGCAAAATCCCCGCTATGCGCCCCTTTAACTCCAGTTTCAGCAGTTCCTCCTTCCAGGAATTCACTTTACCGGCTCCGGCACAAGGCTGGGAGGTGGTCACCAGAGCTATCAGGATTTCACCGGTTTTTACCGCCTTCCGAATCAGAAGATGCCGCAGATATCCCTCGTGGCGGAGCCTGTGGTAAAAGCTGCATCCCTCAAAATAATCTCTCGTGAAATTCAGTATCTGCCGGTAATCCTCATCCACTATCTGACAGTCCCTGACGGTTACAATATCATAAAAGCTCCCTCTTTTGTGCATGCCAAGGGAAAGAGGGCCGTCCTTATATTCGTCTCCAAAGGAAAATTCCATCTTATTACGGTAGAAAAATTCCGACGGGCTTGCCTTAATCCCTTCAAACTGCCACTCCTCCTGCTGTCGGTCAAGCACGCTGTCCAGAAGCTTTTTCACCTGTGCCTCCTTAATGGCAAGCTGGGTTTCATAGGGAAGGGAAAGGTACATACAGCCTCCGCAGTCTCCAAAATGGGGACAGGGACTTTCTCTCTCCAGAGGCGACTTTTCATCCACCTGCAAAAGCCTGCCCTCCGCCCTTCCGTTCCGCTTTTTCTGTACCGCAAAGGTTATTTTCTGCCCGGGAAGCACGTTTTTTACCACGCAGGTTCCTTCATCAGTCTCCACAATCCCTTTTCCCGGGAAATCCACCTGTTTTACATTTCCGGTTAATATATCGCCTTTTTTCATAAGCTTCCTCAATTCCTCATTTCTGTGTACACGTTCCAAAAGAAGCCTGTGCCTGCTTCGCAGATACAGATTCTTTTGATGGCTGCCTCAAAAACGGGATGTACATTTCTGTACATCCCGCATCCTGTCTTTCATCCAGCCTTTCTTTATTCTGCTTCCTTAGCGGCTTCTTCGGTCTTTTCAGTCTTTTCTTCCGGAGCGTCTTCCTCGTCCTCGAAGAAATCATCATCAAAGTCGTCGTCAAAATCATCGTCAAAGTCTTCCAGATAATCAGGGGTGAGATAACGGTATACCGCGTAGGCAATTCCCGCAACTGCCGCAACTGCGCCAATAACCGCCAGAATCCAGAGAAGCGTATTGTCTTTCTTTTCCTCTTTGCGATTCCAGTAATCCTTTAGTTCCTTTACGTCATGAGTTTTAACGAAGTCCATTAATTCTTCAATCTTGTTCCATGTATTCATTTGTGTATGCCTCCCTTTCCCGCAATACCTGCATTCATTTTTAGTAAATTGGCTTTTTGAATTATTATTTCCTTTCTGTTTAATAATATAACATTTACAGAGAAAATTTACTACTCCAAAATGAAAAACTTAACAAAAATTTCAAATTTTCACCAATCTGGCAAAACCGGCGTACATAATTTTCTGACCGCTCCCGTCAAAATCCACAGTGACCTTATAATCTCTGGGCCCCGGCTCCAAATCCATAACCGTTCCTTCGCCGTACTTTACATGTTTTACTCTGTCTCCTATATCATATTCAGGTTTTCCTCCGCTGACAGCGCCTTTCTGAATTCCGGCCGCTTTCAGAGCCGCCGCGCCGCCGCCTGCGATAAAGGGTTTAATTTCCGCAGCTGTTCTTTTAGGCTTTAAGACAGCCGCCGGCTTATACTTTGCCGCAGGCGCCCCATAGCCTGTCTCCGTCTTCTGGCTCGTCCCGCCAAAGCTCTCTGCGCCGGATTCCGATTCCGGCTCGCCGTCATCAAGCAGTCCATCGGGAATTTCCATGACAAAACGGCTCACCGGATTCATATGGGTCTCTCCGCGAATCATACGAAGCCTTGCGCTGCAAAGTGTCAGGCTTTCTTTAGCCCGGGTAATTCCCACATAGGCCAGCCGCCGCTCCTCCTCGATTTCCTCCGGATCGTCCGATGAAATCGTCATGTAGCTGGGGAAAACGCCGTCCTCCATTCCTGCCAGATATACATGGGGAAATTCCAGTCCTTTTGCGCTGTGCAGCGTCATTAAAAGCACCTTGTTACTGTCGTTTTCCACATTGTCGATATCCGCCACAAGGGCGACCTCCTCAAGGAACTCCCGAAGGGTAGGCTGATTGTGCGCTTCTTCAAAGGACACAATTTTGCTGATTAATTCGTCGATGTTCTCTATTCGGCTCTCAGCGTTTTCCTCGTCGGAATCCTCCAGCTCCTTCACATAACCGGTGGTTTCGATGATATCCTTTATCAAATCGCTTAAGCCGTATATTTCCGCCCTGCTCCTGAAAACCTGTATCATCGTCACGAAAGGGGTGATTTTCGCGGCGGTTCTTCCCATGCCCGGAATCCGCTCCGCATGCTTAAGCGCCTCGTAAAAGCTGATTTCCTCCCTGTCCGCATAATCCTGCACCTTTACAATCGTGGCCATCCCAATTCCTCGTCTGGGCACATTGATAATACGCTTTACTGCCAAATCGTCCAGTCCGTTGTCGATGGTCTTCAGATAGGCCAGCAAATCCTTGATTTCCTTTCGGGCATAAAAGTTTGTTCCACCCACTACATTGTAGGGAATCCCTTCCACCACGAAACGTTCTTCCAGAAGTCTGGCCTGGGCGTTTGTACGGAAAAGCACGGCGCAGTCGCTGTAATCCGCTTCCTTTTTCCGGCATTTGCGGGCAATATCGTCCACGATAAACTCGGCTTCCTCAAAGGCATTGAAAAACTGCCTGAATAACACTCTTTTTCCCCCGCCTCTGTCCGTCCAGAGAGTTTTACTTTTTCTCCCTTTATTATTGGAAATCACGGCATTTGCAGCGTCCAGTATGTTCTGTGTGGAGCGATAGTTCTGCTCTAAACGAATCACCTCCGCCTCCGGATAGACCTGCTCGAAATCAAGGATATTTCTGATATTGGCTCCTCTGAACTTATAAATTGACTGGTCGTCGTCCCCTACCACACACAGATTATGATGGCTTTCCGCAAGCAGCCTTATCAGCTCAAACTGAGCCGTGTTGGTGTCCTGATACTCGTCCACCATGATATACTTAAAACGATTCTGATACCCCTTAAGCACCTCCTTATCCGCCTTAAACAGCTCCACGGTTTTGACAATCAAATCGTCGAAATCCATTGCGTTGCTCTTTTTTAAGGTTGCCTGATATTCGCTGTAGGCCTGGGCAATTTTCTGCTTACGGAAATCTCCCATTGCTGAAAGGGCATATTCCTCCGGGGAAATCAGTTCGTCCTTTGCTTTGGAAATTGCCGAAAGGATACTTTTTTCCTTCATCATTTTGGGGTCAATCATGAGTCTTTTGCAGACTTCCTTCATGACCGACTTCTGGTCGTCCGTATCGTAAACAGTAAAATTGTTTTCATACCCCAGACGGTCGCCGTAGCGGTGAAGTATTCTGATGCAGGTGGAATGAAATGTAGTAACCCAGATGCTGTCCGAGCCCATCCCCACAATTTTCTCCACCCGTTCCTTCATTTCCCCGGCAGCCTTGTTGGTAAAGGTAATCGCCATGATATTCCAGGGATTGACCCCCAGCTCGTCAATCAGATAGGCAATTCTGTGAGTCAGAACCCTGGTCTTGCCGGAACCGGCTCCCGCCAGCAGAAGCACCGGCCCCTCTGTTGTGAAAACACCTTTTTTCTGCTGTTCATTCAAGGTATCGTATATACTCATCTAAAAAACTCCTTAACTATATCGCCAGCACATCCATGTGACAAGCGCAAGTATGATAATGGCTGCCGCCGACGCGATAATCACTTTCGGAATGGAAACCGGCGTTTTGCCGGATACCTTTCCTGTCTGGCCGTTTACCATAAACTGATAAATTTTGTCCTTATACTTATAGCTGGATATCCAGACCGGCAGCAAAAGATACTTATAGGTCAGATTACTGAAATTCGTGGTTATATGTAAACTCCTTATCTGATCCGCCTGATTCTTTTTTAAGATTTCACCTTCAATATTCCCCCGCAGCTTATACTGAATGCTCTGCTGTCCCATCTCCCAGGCTTCCTTAATCCCCACGGAGTAACGCTCTGCTGCAAAGCCTGCCACATATTCCGGCTTATAGACCTTGTTTTCCGCAGTCTGATAGGGCTCAATGCCCATCAGCATAGACTGGTTATGGTTTGTGGTTGCACAGACAAGCTCGTCGTCAAAGGCTTCCCTGTATTTTCCTTTTACCGGATACCAGGAAGTCTCCACCGTGCTTTCCCCTCTGGAATTCTTTTTGACCTTATCCCGCCCGAATTCTCCTTTATAAACAGACTCCGTCTGCGCATCAAAGGTCCAGTAGGGAAGATAAACGCCTTTGAAATGCTTTGCTTTTGCGCTTTCCTTCGCCAGCTTCGGGCAAAACCATTTCCTTTTAATCCAAATCTTAAATAAATCCGAAGCCTGCTTATCCGTTACCTGAAAGGGAACTACGCCCCCCGGCGCCATGATATTTTTTCCCGCAGCCTCCATCACCTGATTGGAACCACAGAAAGGACATACGGCGGAAATTTCCAGCGAATCATACACGGATTCCGCTCCGCATGCCTCGCAGATAACGGTTTTCTTCTCTGTACCCCAGTCGCAGTTGTCCAGATTTTCCGCAGAGGAAAAATCCAGCTCCTGTGCCGCCTTTGGCTCGCCGGCGCTCACCGCTATCGCTTCGGTATGGCCGCAGTAAGGGCAGTTAAGCCCTCCGCTTTTCGGGTCATAGTCCATCACGCCGCCGCAGGACGGGCATTTTCTGTCCGTTTCCTCCAGAGTATCCACGGTTTTTACATCTAAATTTGTGTCAAACTGGCTCATAGCACCCCTCGTTATCTGATATCGCTTTCATTAAAAGGGTCGCCGCACTCAGGACAGAACTTCGGAGGGTTTTTGGGGTCTTCCGGCTCCCAGCCACACTTATCGCACTTGTACAAAGGTTCACCGGCAGGCTTTTTGGCACCGCATTCGGAACAGAATTTCCCTTTATTTACCGCACCGCAGGAACAGGTCCAGCCCTCCGCCTGAGGCTTTTTGGCGCCGCACTCTGAGCAGAATTTTCCGGTATTTCCGCCGTGTCCACAGCTGCACATCCAGCCTTCCGGCTTCTGCGCTACCGCGCTCCGGCCGTCTCCGGCGCTTTGTCCCGGCTGTTGCATCACCGCACTCTGACCGCCTCCGGCGTTTTGAACCGCCTGCTGTCCCATCTGGAAAAGCTGCTGGGCGTTCATCCCTCCGGCCTGAGCCGCCATATTCATTCCGGCAAAAGCCATCATAGGGCCTGCCGACTTATTGGACGCCGCAGCTTTCATAGCTTCCGCCTGTGCCCCTGCAAGGGTTGCCGCCGCCATGTTGGGATTGCGAAGAACCGCGTTTTTCTGCAGCTCCTTAATCATTGCCTCGTCTTCCTCGGAAGCCTTCATGGCATTGATGCCGAAAGATACAATTTCGATTCCCCGAAGCTGCGCCCATTTTGCGGAGAGCACTTCGTTCAAAGCTTCCGCCAATTCCATGGTGTGGGCCGGAATCGCGCTGTAGCGCACACCCATGGCGGATATTTTTGCAAAAGCCGGCTGCAGAGCCGTCATAAGCTCCGTCTTTAACTGGCTGTCAATCTCGCTTCTCTCATAATCATCTGTCACATTCCCGCACACATTCATATAAAAAAGCAGCGGGTTCGTGATTTTATAGGAATATTCCCCGTTACATCTGATGGAAATGTCGATATCAAGTCCGATATTTGCATCCACCACACGGAAAGGGACCGGATTTGCCGTTCCGTATTTGTTCCCCATGATTTCCTTTGTATTAAAGTAATAAACTCTCTGGTCTTTTGCCGTATCTCCGCCGAAAGCAATACGCTTACCAATTGTGGCAAAGGTCCTTTTCACATTTTCGCCCAGATTACCATAAAATAAGCTTGGCTCTGTGGAGGTGTCATAGGTAAATTCTCCTGCTTCCGCACAGAATTCAACAACCTTTCCCTGGTCAACAATAATCATGCACTGCCCTTCGTTAACGGCAATAGCTGAACCGTTGGATATGATATTATCCTCGCCCTTGTTGTTTCCCCCGCTTCTTTTGCCTGTGCGTTTCTTTCCTTTCGCAACCAGCACGCTCGTTTCCAGCGAATCGCAGTAAAAATATTCGCGCCACTGGTCGGCAATAACACCCCCGGCCGCACTGGTAACAGCCTTAATCAAACCCATTTTTTGTCCTCCTTCAGTTCTTTTACTGGTTCTATTATATATTTTTTGACATTTATTGTCCATTAAAATAGCTTTTATCCGAAAAAGAAAATGGACAGGCGACATTTTTTATCAGTTACATAAAATAAAGAATCGGTTTATTAAATAAAAAACGGAGGTTATTATGAGAAGAAATTCAAAATTACGTTTACTTAAAAAAACGGCTTCGCTTCTGCTTGCCGGCATACTTCTTGCCGGAAGCCTTGCCGGATGCGGAACGACGGCGGATAAAAGCGAAAACAAGACAGTTACTTTAAACGAGGTTGCCCATTCCATCTTTTACGCTCCCATGTATGTGGCAATTGAGGAAGGCTATTTCAAAGAGGAAGGCATTGAACTGAACCTGGTAACCGGCTTCGGCGCCGATAAGACGATGACTGCCGTTTTGACTGACGAAGCGGACATTGGATTTATGGGAAGCGAATCCACCATCTATACCTATGCTGGAGGTACTTCAGATTATGTGGTGAATTTTGCGCAGCTCACCCAGAGAGCCGGTAATTTCCTTGTTTCAAGGCAGCCTATTGAGAATTTCACCTGGGATATGCTAAAGGGCACGAATGTGTTGGGCGGACGGGCAGGCGGTATGCCTGAGATGGTATTCGAGTTCATTTTAAATAAAAACGGGATAGACCCGAAAGCCGACCTTTCCATTGACCAGAGCATTGATTTCGGCTCTACGGCCGCCGCTTTTTCGGGAGGACAGGGGGATTTTACAGTCGAATTTGAACCCCATGCCACCTCTCTGGAAGCCAAAGGCGACGGTTATGTCGTGGCATCCCTCGGCGAGGATTCGGGCTATGTTCCCTATACGGCCTTCAGCGCAAAGAAAAGCTACATGGAAGAAAACCCCGATACTATCCAGTCATTTACAAACGCACTTCAAAAAGGCATGGATTACGTGGCAAGCCATTCTCCGGAGGAAATTGCAAAGGTAATTCAGCCACAGTTTGAAGAAACCGACATCGAAACCCTCACCACAATCGTTACCCGGTACTATGAGCAGGACACCTGGAAAACCAATCTGATTTTTGAGGAGGACGCCTTTACTCTCCTTCAGAATATTCTGGAGGAAGGCGGAGAACTGCCTGCAAGAGTTCCCTATGAAGATTTGGTAAACACACAGTTTGCCCAAAATGCTGCCAAAGGCGCCGCGGATAAGTAATCCGCTTATTGCAGTCGCCAAATGTGCATGCATGTAAGCATGCCCGCCGGCTTGTTGCCCGGGAAAAAACCTGCCGGATGGATACGCTTCCGTACCTGTCCGGCAGGTTTGATATTCCCTTCTGCGGGAAGTCCTCCTACCAATAAATGCCCGAACTGCTTCTCCACGCAAAATCCAGTATTCCCATAATGATGGAAAATCCCGTAAGCACCATGGTAAGCACAATTGCCGCAACGTCGTAAATAATTTTATTCTGCTCCAGCAACCGTCCATTTTCATCCCGTATCTCATAAGTTTTTCTGGTGCATCCAAGGAGCACCTCCACGCCAAGGGAAATGAGTATCAGCGGCCAGAAGTGCAAAACCGCTTCATAATTCAGCCTAGGCAAAAATAATCGGCCAAGGAACAGGATTCCCGTAAGCACCAGAAGAATCCCGAAGGTAACGGAGCCTACTCTGTGTATTCTGATTATTTGCTTCTCCATCACTTATCCTCCCGCATGTCAATCATGTTGGCAGGTACTTCATCTTCCTTCTTTTTTTCGTCCTCGACGGACACCTTCTTTCCGCCAATCATTTTTATCCCCGCGAAGATAATCCCGAGCCCGATGATAATGCTGGGCACATAGTTGCCAATCTGCCACATAATACTGTAGATAAAGCGGTACTCTCTGGGAAGCAAATCATAAAGCAGATTTCCCAGAGAATTCCACAAAAAACAGATTCCTGCAAAAATCAGAATATATGCCACCCACTGATGATACTTTTTCAGAAAGGTTTCAATTTCCGGCAGGGAATCCAGGCCGAAAAGGTATTCGTCGGTGACTTCATCGAATTCCTCATCGTTTAAGCTGGCAAGATGATTGGCGTGAAAAAAGCTGTAAAACCACACTACAACCGCGAGAACGGAAAGAACGCCCATTCGCAGTGATGAGGCTATCACGATAGCTGCGGCAAAGGTAACCATCAGGGAAAGTCCCGTTTTCAGAAATCCCATATACATCTCCGCCGCCCCGGGTATCAGTGAGAAACAAAAAGTGAAAAATCTGTTCTTTTTCTTAGTCTTCATAATAAATTCCTCCGTCTTCATATAAATTGTCAAAGCCCCAATTGTTAATCCTGTCGAACCAGGAATTAATCTTCCGGTTTATCTTCCATGTCCCCTCGTTAAAAGCAGTATTCAGGTCGATGTGTTCCTTCCCGTCGTCCTCCTGCTCCCGCATACTTTCCGTGCGGAGCCGTCTTTCCATCTCGCTCTCATATCCGCGTATTTCTCTCTGCATCGGAAGAATCATCAGCATAATAATGGCAGCGGCCATTCCCGCTATAATTTTAATACGATACGCCAGTAAGGAAGCCTGTTTTCTGCCGCCCCCGGACTTTGGCAATACCTCCACGGTTTGTTTCGGAAATGCCTGATTCAAAATCTGTTCTTTCATATGCTTCGGCGCATACAGCTCCCGTTGCTCCATATGCTCGATAAAAAGTTCCAGTTCCTCGTCTGTCATATAATCCTTCATGCCGTTTCCTCCTTTCCGTAAATTTTCTTCAGCATCTCTCTTGCCCGATAAATCTGCGTCTGAACTGTCTTTACGCTTCTGCCATATCTTACTGCGATTTCTTTTGGACTTCGTTCCTCCAGATAATATGCTCTCGCCACTTCATTATAAGGAGGCTTAAGACTCCCTACTTTTTCTGCTAACCTTTCTTTTATTTCCTCTTCCATACAAATTTCTTCGGGCGAGCCCCGCTGTTCCACCGCCAGTTCAAAAAAGGCATCCTCTGTAGGTACGCTCCTTCGCCCTGCGCTCCGCATATAATCGATGCTCTTGTTGGTGGCAATTCTGCAAATCCATGCTTTTTCGTTGCTGCCGTCAAAGGAATCATACTTCTGAAAAGCGGATAAAAAGGTTTCCTGCATCAAATCCTCAGCCATAAAGTAATCGCCGGTCAGCTTATAGCAGATGGAAAAAACAAGTTTATCATATGTATCAATCAGTTCCGACAGCTTTTCTTCCGTACATGCCGACGCCCTTGTCATGGTACTTATTTTCTCCACCCCGCTTTCCGTTTTTCTTACTTTCATTTACTATAACGAATGTGTCTTCTTGTTGTCTTCATTTTTTATAAACTTTTTCAATCTTTAATGACAAATACTTTACCGGACTAATGGGAAACGTTCCTGAAACAATGAAAGCTCTTGCAGCTTACGGAAAAGGAAATTACAAACAGGGCTGGCATGATTTTCACTTTAAAACTTGTCATGTAGTTTTAAATACTATATAATAGTCTTATATCTCTTTAAAACATACCATAAGAAATATCATCCAAAAGCGAGGCTTATCCCATATGACCATTGACAGAGAAGATTTACTAAACAGCATTATAGAAAGTCTTGACAGAATACACCACATCAGTCTTGACGATATCCCCAATATCGACCTGTATATGGACCAGGTAACCACATTTATGGAAAGCAGACTGCGGAGCACCACCAGGAACCCTGAGGGAGACAAGATTCTTACCAAAACAATGATTAACAATTATGCCAAAAACAACCTGCTTCCTCCGCCGGTCAGGAAAAAGTACAGTAAGGAACATATCCTGCTCCTGATATTTATCTATTACTATAAGGGAATTTTGTCCATTGGCGATATTCAGACCCTGTTAGGGCCTCTTACCCAGAAATATTTCCACACCCCCAGCCAGGAGCTGAATCTGGGTACGATTTACGAGGAAGTATTCAGTCTGGAAAAAGAGGAAATAGCAGACCTGCAAAAGGATATTGAAAAAAAATTTGCCATTTCCCGGGAAACCTTTAAGGATGCTCCCGAAACGGACCAGGAAATATTACAGCTTTTTTCTTTTATATCCATGCTCAGTTACGATGTTTATGTGAAAAAGCTGCTGATTGAAAAAATGATAGACAGCTTTAAGACGGCAACGGCCAAAGAGAATGATTAGTGTTATCCACATACTCTCAAAGCAGGCTGCGGGCGGATTTTTACCGTGCTCACAGCCTGCTCTTTAATTATTCCTTTTACATTCCCTTTGATTTCCCCACGCAGGCTTTCACCGCCTCGAACACTGCGCTGCGCATTCCCTTTTCTTCCAGTACCCGCACGGCTTCGATAGTAGTTCCTCCCGGTGAACAGACCATATCCTTTAACTCTCCCGGATGCTTTCCTGTCTCCAGAACCATCTTTGCGCTTCCAAGCACCGCCTGAGCGGCAAATCTGTAGGCCTTGTCTCTCGGCATCCCGTCCGCAACCGCCGCGTCCGCCATCGCTTCTATAAACATAAACACATAAGCCGGAGAGCTTCCGCTGACTGCGGTAACCACGTCCATCAGATTTTCTCCGACGATTTCCGTTTTGCCAAAGCCGCTGCAGATATCCTGCACAAGCAAAAGGTCGTCCTTAGAAACATTTGCGTTAGGGCACATTCCCATCATGCCCTCTCCTACCATAGCCGGAGTGTTCGGCATGGTACGGATGATTTTGACCGGCTTTTCAAATTCTTCTTCGAGCCACTTAAGGGTTTTGCCCGGCGCAATCGTGACAATGATTTTCTCCTGCAAATCAAGATTACGGATTTGCCCAATGACCTCCTGATAATATTGGGGCTTTATGGACAAAAACAGAACTTCCGCAAATTCCGCCACTTCACGGTTATCCGCGGCAGTCAAAATCCCCAGTTCTTCCTTTCTGCGCCTCAGCACTTCCGGCAGCGTATCAGAGGCCATAATATCCTCTGCCGCACATTTTCCAGAGGCAATAATGCCGCGCATCATTGCGCTTCCCATATTTCCACATCCTGTAAATCCGATTTTCATATGCTTCCCCGCTTTTCTTTTGATAATTTCCATTTGGTGTTTCCAAGCATTTTCATTATATCAACAAGTAATTTAAGTGTAAAGCCTGTTCGATTTGTCTTTTTCCTCCAGACTGCAACTTCGCATTCCCAAAACCCCCGTTTAATGCTACAATAATTCCATAAGGAGGTGTTCACACCATGAATAACATTCAAATCATTACTGATTCCGCATCGGACATTGTAGATTCTGCGCGGGATGACTTAACCGTTTTACCCATGACCATAACCTTTGGAGAAACCGAATATCTTGACGGAGTCAATCTGTCTCACAATGAATTTTATGAAAAGCTGGTGGAATGCGACGACCTGCCCACTACCAGTCAGATTCCCCCCTATGATTTTTCCCAGGCCATGCGCCGGGTCATTGAAGCCGGCGATACCGCAATTGTGATTACGCTTTCCGGTAAGCTCTCCGGCACTTATCAAAGCGCCTGCGTTGCCGCAGCGGAATTTGAAGGCAAAGTTTTTGTGGTTGACAGTGAAAATGTCACCGTGGGGGAAAGGGCTCTTATAGAATATGCGCTGACTCTCAAGGATTCCGGGATGGAGATTCTGGACATTGTCGCAACGTTAGAAAAGTCAAAGAAAAATATTCAGCTTATCGCCCTGCTCGATACCCTTGAATATCTGAAAAAGGGAGGCCGCATTTCAAAGACTGTGGCTTTTGCCGGAAACGTCCTTTCCATCAAGCCTGTAGTAGGCGTGGTAGACGGAGAAGTTGCCATGCTTGGAAAAGCCCGGGGCTCCAAACACGGCAACAATCTCCTTGCTGAACAAATACAGAAGGTAGGCGGCATCGACTTTTCAAAGCCCTATTTTCTGGGCTATACCGGGCTCAGCGACGCACTGATTCAAAAATACATAGCGGACAGTAAGGCTTTGTGGAACGAAGCTGTGGAAGGCTTACACGTTGCCACCGTCGGCGGAACCATCGGAACCCATGTTGGTCCCGGCGCTATCGCGGTTGCCTTCTTTTCCAACGCTGCCCTCTGACGCTAAACCGCTCTCTAAAATTCCGGCTTTCCACAGACGCCTGCGCACAGGCTCGCCTGCCAGAACCGCAAGGATTAGCTTTGCAATATCGGCGGGTATAAAGGGAAGCACGCCGGCTGCCAGGGCGGCGGAAAAACTCATGCCGCCCTGATAAGCAAGCCATAAGGTTCCGAACAGGTAACAGACCGCGGTTCCAAGTACCATTCCCAGAATAGTCAACACATAGTTTGTTTTCCATTTGTCAATAAAAAATCCCATAATGGGTGCCATAAATAAATATCCGATAATATAACCGCCGGTAGGGCCAAGTACCTTTCCAATCCCGCCTGAAAAACCCGTAAAAACCGGAAGCCCTACAAATCCCAGCAGCACGTAAATGAGTACGCTTGCCGAACCCATCTTCATTCCCAGGATATAAACCGTGAGGTATACTGCAAAAAATCCAAGAGATACCGGCACCGGACTTATCGGAATCGGTAAGGATATCGGACCGAGAATACAGATTACCGCCGCCATCAGTCCTGTCAATGCTAAATGCTTTGTGTTCATAATTGTTACTCCTCTCTTTTGTTAATTGTCAACTCATCTTACAAAAGAGTATACAATTATCCTCTTATAATGTCAACCTAATTATTATTTAAGTTTACATTTTGAAGCAGCCGCAAAAATAGAAAAAGCGACATCTACCGGGTAAATTTGCTTTCTTATCCGGTACTGCCGCCTTTTCCTCCGGTTATTTTTTATTCATTCTTGTATAAAGAATAGAAATCCGCTTCCATATTTCCGGCGTAATTTTCGTAAAATTTTTTTGCATCGTCCAGCGCTTTGTTGTAAATCCGCCTGCCCAATGTCTCCTGGAAGAAATCAAATATCCGCTCCGAGCCTATCAATCCCAGCTCAATCTCATGCTCCTCCTTAAAAAACTGTGTAATCTCACCAAGCATCTGTTTCTTTTGTTCGTCAGCAAATGAATACATTTATTCTCCCTCTTTTTCCGCCGGCATATCAATCTTAATGTGGACATCCCGCAGCTGCTTCTCGTCCACTGCCGAAGGCGCGCCCATCATAACGTCCTGAGCAGTCTTGTTCATGGGGAACGGAATAATCTCCCGGATGCTTTCCTCCCCTGCAATGAGCATAACCATTCTGTCAACGCCGGGTGCGATTCCCGCGTGGGGAGGCGCGCCATAGCAGAAAGCGTTATACATTGCCGGGAATTTAGCCTTTACGTCGTCCTCCGTAAGTCCCACTATCTGGAACGCCTTCACCATGATTTCCGGGTCATGGTTACGCACAGCGCCGGAGGAGAGCTCCACGCCGTTGCAGACCAGGTCATACTGGTAAGCGTAAATGTCAAGAGGGTCTTTTGTCTCAAGGGTCTCCATTCCTCCCTGAGGCATGGAAAAAGGATTATGGCAGAATTCCAGTTCTCCTGATTCCTCCCCGATTTCATACATGGGGAAGTCAACAATCCAGCAGAATTCATAGCATTCCTGTTTCATATGCGCCGGACAGATATTTCCCAGAAACTTCCGCAGTACGCCCGCCGTCTTTAAAGCGTCCAGACGCTTTCCGGCCGTCAGTCCCACAAAGTCGCCTTTCTTTAAATGAAGGGCTGCGCACACCAGCTCTTTACGCTCCTGAAGGAATTTGGAAACGCCGCCCACAAAATCTCCGTTTTCATCTACCCGAAACCAGTAAGCTTTTTGGCCGCTCTGCACTTCCACATCCGCGCATAATTTATCGATTACTTTCCGGGTGGCGGAAAATCCGTCAACCACAACTGCCTTCACCGTCTGCCCCTCAAAGGGCCCGAATCCGCAGTCCGCCATACATTCCGTTGCGTCGCTTACCAGCAAGTCAATCCGAAGGTCGGGCTTGTCCGTGCCGTATTTTTCCATGGCATCGTTATAGGAAATTCTGGCAAAGGGCGCCTTGGAAGCCTCCTGATATTTGCCGTATTTTGCGAAAATGGGAGGCAGAACATCCTCAATTACGCCAAACACGTCCTCCTGCGTTGCGAAAGCCATTTCCATATCCAGCTGATAAAACTCGCCGGGAGAACGGTCCGCCCTTGCATCCTCATCCCTGAAACAGGGCGCAATCTGAAAATATCTGTCAAAGCCCGACGTCATAAGGAGCTGTTTAAACTGCTGAGGCGCCTGAGGCAGCGCATAAAATTTCCCGGGATGGTTTCTTGAGGGCACCAGATAATCCCTTGCCCCCTCCGGTGAAGAACAGGTTAAAATAGGCGTCGTGATTTCAAGAAAATCGTGTTCTGTCATCTGTCTTCTGATTTCCGAGACAATTTTGCTTCTAAGGACAATCTTTTCTTTCACCGCCGGATTTCTCAAATCAAGGTATCTGTATTTTAATCTGACCGCCTCGTCCGCTTCCCTGGAGCGGTTCACCTCAAAAGGAAGCTCATTATAAATGCATTTCCCAAGAACCGTAATCTTTTCCGGAACCACCTCCACCTCGCCGGTAGGAAGCTGAGGATTCTTGCTGGAACGTTCTCTCACCACGCCTGTAACGGAAAGGGTGGACTCATTATTGACGCCTGCAAGGCTTGCCATCATCTCTTCCGTCTCCACCACAATTTGGGTCACGCCATAAAAATCACGGAGAATTAAAAACCCCAGATTTTTGCTGACCTTTCTCATATTATCATACCAGCCGGTAAGGGTGACTTTCTCTCCTGCGTTACCGATTCTGAGCTGGCCGCATGTATGCGTTCTTGACTGTACCATAAATCTACCTCTTTCTATGCAGTATTCAACTTTCGTAAACACCTGTATTATACACACTTTCCCTGTATTCTGCAATATTACGGAATGAAATCTTCTCCAGCAGATGCGGTTGGCAGTACCGCAAATCCAAAAATCAGTCTCTGATTAAATCCCTGACCACTTCTCCCGCAAGTATCATCCCCGCCACCGGAGGCACGAAAGCGCAGCTCCCCGGCACGGCTTTTTTTCTCTCCGGCTTTTTGATTTCCGCCAAAGCAGCGTCCTCTGTTTCCGCAGGGAGCTTTTCCAAAGACGGCTCTTTCTCCGGAGAGTGGGGCGTAAGCGGCATTTCCTCGGAGTAAACCACCTTCAGACGCTCAATTCCTCTTTTCTTCAGCTCCCGCCGCATCACTTTAGCCAGAGGGCACACCTTCGTCTCGTAAATATCCGCCACCTGAAAAAGGCTTCCGTCCAGCTTGTTTCCGGTTCCCATGCTGCTGATAACAGGAATCCCATATTCCTTCGCCCTGACTGCCAGCTCCAGCTTGGCCGTAACGGTATCTATTGCATCCACAATATAATCATATTCACAAAAAGGAATTTCTCCGGCGTTTTCCGGCAGGAAAAACAGAGGATACACCCTCACCACAGCTTCCGGATTGATTTCCAGAATGCGCTCTCTCATCACCTCCGCCTTATACCGCCCCAGAGTACTTCTCAAAGCAATAATCTGACGGTTCAGATTGGAGAGGCACACCTTGTCGTTGTCAATCAAATCAAAAGCGCCCACGCCGCTTCTCGCCAGAGCTTCGCACACATATCCTCCAACGCCCCCTATGCCGAACACGGCAACATGGGATGCCACCAGCTTTTCCATCGCCTCTTTCCCAAGAAGCATTTCCGTTCTTGTAAACTGTTCCGTCATTTTCTTCTCCGCTTTCCTAAAACCTGTCTCTGGCCTCCTCCGGCTCGTCGCCCCGGAAATTCAAATCCTGCCCGATATTTTCCTCCCGCCCTTGACCGGATGTCATTTCCAGATGCCATTTTACCATATCAGCCAGAGTAATCCCGTCAACCACCTGATTAACAGCCTCGCTTATCCGCTCCCATATTCTGGCAGTTGCGCACTCCGGCTTCCGCCTGCAGCTTCCGTTTTCTTCACTCACACAGTCCACCAAAGATAAATCGCCTTCCGTGAGCCGCAAAATCTCTCCCGCCGTATATTCGGAAGGCTCCTTTTTCAACAGATAGCCTCCCTGTGCCCCTCTGATACTTTGAACAAACCCTGCTTTATTCAGCATGGAAATAATCTGTTCCAGATATTTTTCGGAAATTTCCTGTCTCCTGGCGATATCCCTAAGGCACACCGGCGTTCCCGCAGGACACAATGCCAAATCCAGCATCAGCCTTAACGCATATCTTCCTCTTGTAGATATTTTCATTTCATAAGTTCCCTCGTTATTTATAGAAATTTTGCTTTAAAATAATCTAATTTATTTCGCTTCCAGAGAAGATCCATAATCTCATTCTGTTTCTTTTTCACTTCCTCTATGTTTTCAGGGATAATTTCTTTATTACCATATAAATACCCCTCATAATTTCCGATAAAGCACAAAATACCTTTCGTATCCAGCAAATCCTCACATCTTTCGGCAAATTCCTCCAACGTTTCTCCGTCTTCTCTTTTAATCCCTGTCTGGGCAAGCATCTTAAACACTTTTCTTATATCTGCATTTAATTTTTGCTCGCTGTTCATCCTTTGATAACGATATCTGTGCAGCAGATAATCTGACGCCAACACCAGGATTCCCATAAAGAAAACGGCAAGAAATGACAGCCCTGCAATCCCGAAAAACCTCCTGACGCCATAATCCCCCCAGCCGGAAGCAGAATTCTCTGCCACCGCCTCCTGTAGTATCATTCCATCCTCCCGGCCGGTTTCCGGCTGCTGCTTATTTTGA
The DNA here is from genome assembly GCA_947063675.1 of uncultured Lachnospiraceae bacterium. Classification (GTDB taxonomy): domain Bacteria; phylum Bacillota; class Clostridia; order Lachnospirales; family Lachnospiraceae; genus Suilimivivens. The sequence goes on from CAMSTM010000024.1 coordinate 20,259, forward strand.
AAATCTCTTTCTTTACAGGCTTTCGCCTTATCGCTTTTCAGTTCCCAGGGCGTATAACGGCTTCCGGCAAAGCCGGGCGTAGGTTCAAAGGGAATCCAGCCAATCCCGTCCAGATACGCTTCCGGCCACGCGTGAGCCATATAGGAATAAACAGCGGCCTCCTTTTTACCCTTCATCGGAACGCAAAAGCCCTGAACATAGCGGGCGGGTATTCCCTGTGCTCTTGCCAGAAGGACAAAGGCAGTTGCAAAATAATTACAATATCCCTGCCTGCTTTCAAGCAAAAAGTAGTCCAAAAATTCACTTTCATTTGAAATTCCATCAGGCATCTCCCCCGGCGACATGGTATATTTAAGGGAAGCAAGTGACGCCTCAATTGCCCGCAGCCTTTCCACATCCGTTTCCGCCCCCTGTGTCATTTCAAGAAGCACGTCCCTGACATTTTCGGAAAGCGCCGCCTCTTTTAAACAGGTATCATAAACTCTCTGCCTCTGGTAATCCAAATCCTCCTCGCGGATATCCCGCCCTGTAACCCCCCGCAAATCCTTCAGGATTTTTTCAGGAGACTTTTCATCAGAAGCCTGACTCTCCTGCAAAAAGTGGTAAAAAGCCTCCTGCCCCGCATTCATCTGATAGAAAACGGCCTCATATTCCGTCCCATAGCCTCCGGGCTTCTCAAGCAAAAGACTGCCGTCCTGTTCCCGGAACGACATTTTATCTCCTTTCTGCTGCAGTTCCCACAATTTTAAGGGAGCAAACAAAAATTGTGTATGGAAATACCGGTAGCTGATTTTTATTCTTGCCCGCAGAAGATAATCCTGCTGATAATCCGCTTCATACTCTGCCAGCGCACACAGCGTCCGCGCGGTGTCCGCATATCTTTCTTTCTCCGTATCCTCCCTGCTTTGCAGCCACCTTCTCCCGTCAAAGGTATCATATACCTTTCCGGTTAAGTAAACATTCGCCGCAAGAGGGGCATTGCTTTCAATGGTCATAATTTCCCGGTCTCTGCGTCCCAAAGCCCCTGCAAGCTCTCCGTCCTCCGTAAAGCCGCTTAAAGAAAGGTCGTAATCCTCCCTGCCGCCGCCTGAGAGATTCTGTGAGATTTCCAGAAAGGACTCTCTAAAGTGCTCGTAGATATTTCTGACAAACTGCCATCCATAAGGCGCGTCCGGCACAGGCATGAGCAGCATCAGCAGAAGGTAAAGCCCAAGAAAAGGCATAATCCACAACATATAAGAATGAATGCTTTTCCTCTTTTCTTTTTCCCATTTTTCTTCCGTCCATTCGGCGGATACCGCCCCAATATAGCACAGAACAAAAGCTACCTCCCCGTGAGTCAGCTCTCTTTCCGAGAAAAGACAGAATAAAAGACCGGCCAAAAGCACAATAACCAGTGTTATTTTTGTTTTATAAATCTTCTCCGACAAAATTTGAAGAAGATAACAGACAGAAACAAGAAAAATTACCTGCAGTGCCTCATACCCTGTTACCCATTCTTCCTGCCACAATAAAGCTCCGGCCAGCCACGAAAAGTAGGATTTGGTGAAGGCGGCGTAATTGTGGATTCCCATAAAAGCGCCCGCTCCCAGAAGAGCGATGATTCCCGAAAGAATCCCCAGCACACGCCCGCGAACCGAGGCATAATTCAGAAAGAATAACAAAATAAGCGCCGCAAAAGCCGTCAGAAAATGTACGGGCCTTATTTCCGCAATTCCCAGAAGCTTTCCTGTTCCAGACAATCCGATACAGGAAAGAAGCAGTACATTCAAAAAACGCCAGGCTCCCTTTTCATTCAAATGAACCCTCGTCCCCATCATAATCTCCCTTCCAGCTCCGCTTCCACCGGTATCGTGATTATCCTTCTTCTCTCATTCCCCCTCCAGAGCGTATCCGCTGCCGTCTCGTCGGTAACTACATAAAGCACCGTTAAGATTCCCGCTCTTTCAAACTCTTCCGTAAATCTTAATACCTCCTCGTCTAACTCCCGCAGCACACAAAAAACCACTTTGCTTCTCAGAATAATCCCTCTGTTTATCACCGCCGAAAGCAGCCTGGAAAACTTCTCTTCCCGGCAAAAAATAACATCTGATACCGTATGATAAAACCCATCAAAATCACGCAGGCTTTCCACATGCTCCTCTGTCAGAGCAGCCTGTCCGCAGCAGCCTGAAAATGCAATTCCGTTCTCCGCCAGAAAAAATCCGATTGCAAGCACAATCTCCAGAATTTTGTTTTCTACCGGCAGATATTCCTTCATCTCCCGGCCCGGCCGTCCGATATCCCATAAAATGGAAATTCCCTGCTTTTCTTCGCCTGTCAGACTCCGCACCTTCAGCTTCTGCTCTCTGGCCGAGGCCTTCCAGTGTATTTGCTTTAAAGCGTCTCCCGGTATGTAATCTCTCACCGACACGTCAGGCTCCGTTCTCTCCCGCATGCTTTCCCGGGACAAAAGAGCCGTAAATTCTTCTATGCTGCCAAGTTTTGTAACTCGTGTTATTTTTGGAAGAACCAACGCCCTTATGGTACTTGGCAGCCGATAGCGAATCCGAAAAAGCCGGAAGAAATCTGTCATTACGATTTCCTTTACGCCTACCTCGTACTCTCCCCTGTACCGGCAGGTAAGCTTTGTCTCAAAGGTCTGCCTCTCCCCCGGCAAAAGCTCATACGCCGTATCTCCCGGAAGCTTCTCCACAAAGGAAAAGGAAGAAAAGAGCTTTACACTGATACTGGCAAAGGCAAAATGGCCGTCATTTTGCAGTACAAAAAAATAGGGCATGGCCTGTCCGCAGACCATGTTCCTGCTTTCAATCCGCTGAAAAATGCTAAGGCGGAAGTAGACCGCCGCCAGATAGGTCAGGGAAACCGCCGGAACCAGAGTAATACCGAAAAAAATGCCATAGCTGACAGCGCCTCCGTAATAGCTGATTGCAGCCAGCGAAAGCACCCACAGATAAAGCAATATCCATCTTCTTATTTTCATCCCGTCCGTTTTCCGTTTTTTCTGTTCTTTCCGTTTTTTCAGCATCATGCTCCTTTGGATTTCCCTGTCTTATGCCGCATTTCATACGGGAATCTTTACCTTTAAAATCAGACTTTTCAATATTTTTTCCACGCTTTCTTTCTGGATTCTGGCCTCGGCGGATAAGGTCAGCCGGTGTCCCAGCACCTGCATTGCCACGGCTTTCACATCGTCCGGCTTTACATAGTCGCGCTTTTGCAGAAAAGCCTTCGCCTGGGAGGCGCGAAGGAGCGCCAGCATTGCCCTGGGGCTGGCCCCCAGCACAAACCGTTCCTCCAGCCGCGTGGCCTGGATGATATCTTCCATATAGCCAAGCAGAGATTCCTTCACCGTGATATCAGCCACATCCTTTTGCAGCGTTAAAATATCTTCCGCACGGCAGACAGCTTCCGCCTTTTGGGCCGTATTTCCCTTAAGAAATTCCGCCGCCATCTTTATTTCCTGCTCTCTGTCCGGATAGCCTATGTTAAGGCGCATCATAAAACGGTCCATCTGAGCCTCCGGCAGAGGATAGGTTCCCAAAAATTCTATCGGATTTTGAGTGGCAATCACAAAAAACGGCCGGGGGAGCGGATAAACCGTCCCGTCCACCGTAACCTGTCCTTCGGCCATGGCCTCTAAGAGGCTCGCCTGAGTCTTGGGCGCCGTCCTGTTAATTTCATCCGCCAGAAGCACCTGGTTCATCACGGCTCCCGGCTGATAGCGGAATTCCCCTGTTTTCATATCGTAAACGGAAACCCCGGCCACATCTCCCGGCAGCGTATCCGGCGTAAACTGGATTCTTCCGAAGCTGCAGGACATGCTTCTTGCAAGCAGCAGAGCCAGTGTGGTTTTTCCGACTCCCGGGACATCCTCCAAAAGCGCATGACCGCCCGCCAGCAAACAAATAAGCAGATTTTCAACCACGTCTTTTTTTCCCACAAAGACCCGGTTAATATTTGCCTGCAGCTTTTCCGCCGTTTCATAGTGTTCCATTTTTATCCTCCCCTGTCACTCGCCGCAAAACATCGGTGTAGACAAGTACCTGTCCCCGGAATCCGGCAAAAGAGCCACAATCATTTTTCCTTTATTTTCCGGCCTCCCTGCCAGAACCCCTGCAGCCCAAAGTACTGCCCCGGAAGAAATTCCCACTAAAATCCCCTCGCTCACCGCAATCCTTTTTCCCTCCGCAAAGGCGTCCTCGTCTTCAACCGCAATGATTTCGTCATATATTTGCGTATTGAGCACTTTCGGGACAAAGCCGGCTCCGATTCCCTGAATCCCGTGCTTTCCTGAAATCCCTTCGGAAAGCACCGGGCAGCCTTTAGGTTCCACGCCTACTATCCTGACAGCGGGATTTTTTTCCTTTAAAAATTCACCCACGCCGGTGATGGTTCCTCCTGTTCCCACGCCTGCCACAAAAATATCAACTCTCCCCTCCGTCTGCGCCCAGATTTCAGGTCCTGTGGTTTCTCTGTGCGCTCTGGCGTTCGCCGGATTGTCAAATTGTCCCAGAATTACCGCTCCCGGAATAGACGCCTTTAATTCCTCCGCCTTGTCGATTGCCCCTTTCATGCCCTTTGCCCCTTCCGTCAGGACAAGCCTCGCCCCATAGGCATTCAGCAGATTTCTTCTCTCCGCGCTCATACTGTCCGGCAGCGTTAAAATTACCCGGTATCCCTTTGCCGCCGCCACAGCCGCAAGGCCGATTCCCGTATTTCCCGAGGTCGGCTCTATAATAGTGGCTCCCGGCTTTAAAATTCCTTTCTCCTCGGCGTCCTCAATCATAAACAGAGCCGCTCTGTCCTTTGCGGACCCCGCCGGATTTAAGCTTTCCAGCTTTGCCAGAATCTCTGCGTCCCTTATACCTGCTTTTTCCATATAATGATTTAACTTTAATACCGGCGTCCTTCCAATCAGCTCCAGTATGCTTTCCTTCACATCTCCCACTTTTCCGCCCTCCTGTATTTTGGGGTTTCCCATACTTTCAGATATGCTTTCTATAATTCCTATTTACTTAGTGGGAATTATATGAATTGATTGTAATTCCCGCCATATTCTTTGTCAAGTGTGAAATATTCCTGTTTCTTTTCCTGTGACACATGTTATAATAAAGTGCAGGCAGGTCGTAAGACCGAAGAAAAATTACTTTGGAGGAAAAAAATGGAAATCAGACGGGCAATAGAAAAGGATATGGACGGAATCAACAATTTATTACAGCAGGTATGTCTGGTTCATCACAAGGGACGACCCGATTTGTTTAAATACGGAGCGAAAAAATACACAGACGGCCAGCTCAGGGCCATTATTCATGACGATAATCGTCCCATATTTACTGCGACAGACGAAAACGGAACGGTTTTAGGCTATGCTTTCTGTATTTTTCAGCAGCACATAAACGACAATATCCTGACCGATATCAAAACCTTATATATTGACGACCTGTGCGTGGACGAGAACATCAGAGGCCGGCACATAGGAAGGCAGCTTTACGAAGCCGTTCTGGCTTTTGCCAGAAAACAGGGCTGCTATAATGTCACTCTCAACGTATGGAGCCTGAACGAACCGGCCATGAAGTTTTATGAATCCTGCGGCTTAAAGCCCCAGAAAGTGGGAATGGAGACGATTCTCTAACGAGAACCGTCTCCGTCATTACCTTTACTGCTCCATTTCCTCCTGAATCTGCTTTTCGCAGGAGCGCATGGCAAGAATCGTCTTCTCAAACAGTTCGTTCAATTCCCATCCCAGATTTTCCGCGCCCTGTAGGATTACATCCCTGGAGCACCCAGCGGCAAATCTTTTATCCTTGAATTTCTTTTTCACGCTGGATACCTCCATATCCATCACGCTTTTAGACGGACGCATGAGGGCAGCCGCCCCAATCAGGCCCGTAAGCTCGTCCACCGCAAAGAGCACTTTTTCCATTTCATGCTCCGGCTTTACGTCGCTGCAAAGCCCGTAGCCATGGGAGCAGACGGAATGTATCATATCCTCCGAAACCCCGCCCCCGCGCAGAAGCTCAGGCGCTTTTACACAGTGCTCCTCCGGGTAAAGTTCAAAATCAATGTCGTGCAAAAGACCGGTAATGGCCCAGTAATCCGCTTCCTCTCCGTATCCCAGCTCACCCGCATACCATCTCATGACGCCCTCCACTGTCAGCGCATGCTGAATGTGAAAAGCCTCCTTGTTGTACTTTTTTAACAGGGCAAGCGCCTCGTCTCTCGTCAGATTGTTCTCCATTTCTTTCTCCCTTCTTCAATATTTACACTCACCCTCCCCAAAACCTTTCAGGAACCGGACGGGTGCTGTTTTCCCTGAGTATTTTCCGCGTCAAAGCAGTCTTTCTTTGACGATTTCCAGAAGTTCCTTATGGGCGCTTCTGGTTCCTGCCGCAATAGAACACGGCCCGTCCAGCGTAATCGGGCTGCCGTCCATCTGGGTAATCACTCCTCCCGCCTCCTCAATAATCAGCGAGGCGGCGGCATAGTCATAGGGCTGAAGCTTTATCTCAAAATAACATGCGTTATTTCCTGATGCTATGCTGCACAAATCAAGGGCCGCGGAGCCTCTGTCACGGATGGAAAGGCTTCTTTGAAACAGTTCCCTGATTACATGAAAGAATTCCTCCGTACAGTCGGCGTTATAGCGGGCGCACCCGAAAGCCGCAATCCCCTCATTAAGGGGTACGTCAGAGAGAGAAAGTTTTCTTCCGTTCAGAAATGCCCCTTCCCCTTTAATCGCCAGATACATTTCTTCCACATAAGGATTATACACAAAACCCGCCAGCATTTCCCCGGCATAGGACAGACCGATGGATACACAGCTGTGATGATAATCAAACATAAAATTTGTGGTTCCGTCAATGGGGTCAATATAAAAACACCATCCGCTGGTATCATGGGAATTGCCTTCTGTATCCTCTTCCCCAAAAAAGGACGCTTCCGGCAGAATTTTGTGAAGACCCGCTATCAGCTCCCTCTGAATCTGTACGTCGTAGTCTGTCACAAAATTTGCATCGCCCTGTTTTTTGTGAATCGAATCGCCCTCAGGCCTGGCATCCCGGATGACCCTTCCGGCCTGGCGGGCCAACGCATCGATTTCCGCCATCAACTGCATTTCAGCTTCTTTTGTTAATTTCTCCATATCGTCCTCCATTTTGGTTTCTGTCCGTATGCTTTTTTCCGATAAAAAATTGAAAAGCCGGTTTAAAATAACGGTTAATAAACGCCCCTGCCAGTATAATATACATGGCGGCGTACAGCCACAGCATTAAGATAATAATTGTGGTCAGATTCCCGTACATGGTAAGACCGTTAAATTCATCCACATACAGGGAGAAAGCCCAGGTCATAATGCTCCATGCCACAGCGGCAAAAACTGCTCCGGGAAGCTGAATTTTAAAACCCTGTCTTGTGCCGGGTACATAAGCGTACATCAGCGCAATAATGACAGTGAGCACCGCCCATACCAGCGGCGTTCTGAAATGTATCAGAATATCAAACAAATAGGAGGTCTGGGGCACAAAGCCTTCTATCAGCCTGATTAAAGAATTTCCGAAAACCATAATCAGCAATGACAAAAGCACGGCGAAAATTATCAGTATCAGATACAGGCTTGCCACTATCCGAAGAAGCAGGTAATTGCGGTTTTCCTCCACGTCATTGATAGCGTTCAGTCCCCGCATCAGCGCCAGAACCCCTTTTCCCGCAGACCACAGTGTGGCAACCGCCGTAACGGAGATGATTCCCACTGATTTATCATAGACATCCGAAATAATGCTGACCAGAAGCGCGTCCATCGCATCCGGTGTGATTTCCCTTGCCAGATACATCAGATTTGCCTTTGTTACCGGCGTATAAGGCAAAATAGCACAAAGAAGCATAAGCGCCGGAATCAGCGACAAAAAAAGAAAAAACGCCGTACTTGCCGCAAACGCACTGATATTTTTTTTGCTCATATGCTTCCCGAAATCATATCCGATAAACAACAGTCTTCTCAGCATAATTCTGCTTCCTTAATATATTTTATCAAGCTGACAGTCACGAAAATAAAAAGAAAGGATATCCTCAAAGCTCATCCCGTCCTCGCCCATGGCCTTAGCCCCGTTCTGCGACATACCCACGCCATGCCCGTAGCCGCCGCCAATCAAAGTATATCCTACCACATTTTCCCCGCTTTTTACAACATCTATTGCAAAATAAGCGCTTGGAAGCAGTGTGGTACAGGCATAAGAATCTCCTTCCCATCCCGTGGCCTCGCCGCCCTGATTTAAGATATACCTGATATTGTACTCCGATATAATTTTATAAACTCCCCTGTCCGTAGTCAGCAAAAGCTCATCCATGACGCCTCCGGGCCTTCGTTTCAGACACTGAATATCGCAGATTTCCGTAAATTCCTCCGGCTTCTTTTCTTCGTAGGCATCCTCATCCCTTTTGTCGCCCTCTCCCTTCCAGGTAAGTATTTTAGACGGGACGGCCCCATATCTTTCACGAAGCTTTCCGTAAAGCAAAGCCGTATCTGCTTCATCCACATAATAGCGCCACCGGAACCACCTCTCGTTTTTCTCATAAGCACTTTCGTCCGTCTGAAAAATGTAATCTCTGAAATTATCTTCCTCCGCCATCTCCTCCGGCGAATAACCATCCTCTCCCCTGGCAATATGGCTGGATGCCAAATAAGGCGCCGCTTCCTCCTGTCCGCCGTTCCACACCCCTGCGTCTGCCCCGAACCCGCAGGAAGTTGAATAGTAATAGGTGGTTACCGGCTCTCCCTCATACAAAAGCAGCGTTCCGGCCGTCTCCTTCACCGCTTTTGTAGGCGCCACATTCTCCACAATATTGTTATACACCTGATAACTGACGCTGTCATCCACATGGGCACCAAGGTTCCCGTACCCCGGACGCATCAGGTGCAGAAAGCCGTAGGTTCTTGCACAGACAGCCTGTGCCTTTAGAGACTCCACAGGATAAGAGGCCGGCATCTCGCTGGGAACCACTGAATAGAGGTATTCCTCCATCAAAACCTCATTAATTAAAACAAGACCCTCCTCCTTCTCCATAATTTCCATTTTTCCTCTGTAGGAGGGCGTTCCCTGACTTCTCTCAAAGGAAAGCACCCGGATTTTTCCCGTATTTATATCGGGGATTACTTCCATACGTTCACCGGAAAGATATTTGCTTCCGGCTTCAATTACAAGCTCCTCGCCGGCCTTTAAATGTTCCTGCTTTCTTGCCTCATAGCTTCCGTAGCTTACCGTCATGCCGCTTTCCCCGGAAAGAATGACTTTATCGTGATAAAGACTGCTGAAATTTCCGGTTTTAACTGCAACCCGGATAGTTTCCATTTTTTCCATCCGTGTAATCAGAAATGCGCATACCTTTCCGTTTTCCAGTACAAAATCTGCAAAATTATATCCCAGCGGCAGCTCCTCCCATTTGGCCTGGCGAAGCCCCTCGTACAGCCGGTATCCCGCGCAGTTATCCGCCACGGAGAGTTTTCCGTATCCTTCAATTTCTACTTCATCATCTGAAATGGACAAGAGCTTTCCGCCGATTCTTTCATCCTTAACCGCAATCTGAGACAGCGCCCCTCCTCCGAAACTGATATCTCCCACCTGCTCCCGCACGGATTCCTCCGGTTTTACACCTGCCCCGGCGTCCCCCAGAATTTCATAGCCTTTATAAAAAAATTGAATCTCTTCTCCCGTATCCTCCATTATCCATACATTTTCCAGAGTGCTTCTGTCCTGCAAAAATTTCACCGGCGTCAGAATCCTGTCTCCCCGGACATAAGCCCTTAAGGATATAAACTTCAGATTTCGGACGTTTTCCCCTACACCGATGTATACGCTTCCGTCCAGGCCTATCAGAGAGCTTTCATCTGTGTCAGTCAGTCCGTGTTCCGCCAAACCTGCGCCGGCCAGATTCTCTCCGCCGCACAGAATCGTAATTTTTTCCTCCCGTATAACATCCTCAAGACCGTAAAAAGCAAGAATTTTCCCGTAGCTCTCGTACCAGTCCTTCTTTAACAGGTAAAATTCCTTTTTATATCTGTTTTTATATGTAAGCTTTTGCTTCAGCGCTTTCCCCTGTTCGGCAGACATACTGTGCCCGGACAAAATATCCAGTATTTCCAGATAAGCCTGATACCGTAAGCCGTCCGATTCCTCCGTAAGAACGTCCCGAATCAGCGCCAACACATCTTCGTCAACCCCGGCCGCTCCCGCTTCCTTCAATTCTGTGAGCAGAACCGACACGTCTTTTGCCGAAATCATCTCCCCCTCGGGCTGCTTTAACTGCAAAACCTTTTCGTCCGTATATACCAGCCAGATAAACAAAATCGACAGCACTGCCACAATTGCAAGTTTCAACAAAATCCTTGCCCTTTTTTCCATAAATCCCCCTCTTTAACCGAAAGAAAAAGCAACCGCTAAGGCTGCTTTTTCTTACGTAATTGTCTGTTAAAGGCCCAAAATGCCGGTTCCTGTCTTTTGACTCCTAGCCTCAGCCAGGTGGGTAACCGCAGTCAAAGCTTTTGCCTTCCCCTGCAATCCTCATGCCGAGTGGAGGCTTGACAGCTGCCTGACGATATAGGAATCCCGTTTAAAGTATCTGTAGGTTCAAAATGACAGGAGTTGTCGCACATGTCAGGCTTTTT
>CAMSTM010000025.1 GCA_947063675.1 uncultured Lachnospiraceae bacterium
TCGGAAAAAATTTACAATTTTTAAGACACCTGAAAGAAAATATGACCCAGGATGATTTTCGCAACCAGTCCCTTCCCCGGCTTCGTCAGGATATAGACAGACAGGTATCCGAAAGCCTGTTGCCCTCCGGCCATGAGGATTATGAGCCCAAAATCCGGCAGGCCATAAACTATATCTATCAGTATTACGGAGACGAAAAGCTGTCTGTTAAAATGATAGCCGACCAGGTGGAGCTTTCGCAGAATTATTTCTGCACTCTGTTCAAGAAAAACTGCGGCATGACAGTCAATGACTTTATTGTAAAAGTCCGAATTGACAAGGCCAGATATCTGCTGAAAAACACCAATTTAAAGCTATATGAAATCAGCCGGCAGATTGGCATTCCCGACGCCAACTATCTGAATATCCTGTTTAAAAAGATTTGCCATATGACGCCTTCCCAGTATCGCCGTGAGGCATAGCCGTAAGGCATAAAGGAACGATTATGATGAAATTATTGAAAAAATTGCTGCGGATTCCAACCACGTTTTTTACAAGGCTGCACAGGCACTTTGTTTATAAGGTATTTTTGTCTTACTTTTTTCTCATCACGGCGCTGCTTCTTCTGGTTATTATCGTAAACAGCTACCGTATGACACAAAGAGAACTTGATTCCGGCGTTTATTCGGGTACAAACACTTTAAACCAGACCGCTTCTTATATCCAGTACCGGGTGCAGGAAATCAACGGTATTATCAATGTCATCACCTACAGCGATACAATTAAACAGGCGCTCATTGACGGGGAAAATTATTACAGCCACAGCGTCGCCAACTGGAATATCCAGACCAGCCGGGGCATCAAAGAAATTCTCTACGGTTCCTATACCTCCAATGATATTTCCAAAATCCGTCTTTACGCCACCTCGGGAGAATTATCCTTTGAAGCCACCGAGCGTTTTCAAAAGCTTCCCGATGAGCGCAAAAAGCAGTGGTATGAAAGAATGGCAAACGCGCCGGGAAACTATGTGTGGCTTCCCAGCTCCTTTTTTGACGACGATACGGATAAACCCGCTATCCTTATGGTCAGCCGCATTGCCGCACTGGACAACATAAAAAAATATCTGGGTTATATTATTTCCACGATACCGGAATCCACCTTTTCCCAGATTTTAAATCAGGCGGGCTCCACTGAAAACACCTCCGTGCTTTTATTTAATTCCCATGGAGAGGTTATCGTCCGAAATGATTCCTGCCTGCCCTTTTTTACGCCCAAAAAAGCAAAAGAAATGGCGGAAGAATATCATCTTACCGCCAGGGACAGCTTAAAGGAAATCCAGTGCGACGGCAGCTCCTACCTGGTTGGCCTGCGCACCATTGACAAGAGTGACTGGACGCTGGCTATTATGATTCCCTCTGCGGATTTACTGGCAAGCAGCCGCCAGCTTCTCCATCAGATGATTCTTCTGGTTTTCGTGGTTTTGCTGTTCTGTATGCCTGTTATCTACATGACCAGCCGTTCACTGACTTCACGAATTGTTGTTTTAAAGAAACAGATGTCAGACTTTAGCCATGGAATTATCGTCCCGCAGCGGATTGATAACGGAAACGACGAGATTGGCGATTTGACCGACAGCTTTTACCATATGCAGGTGCAAATCCAAAAGCTGATGAAAGAACAATATGAGCAGGGCGTCGCTATCAAGGATTTGGAGTTGCAGGTACTGCAGTCCCAAATCAACCCCCACTTTCTTTACAATACCCTGGATATGATTTACTGGATGGGAATCCGCAACCATGCCCCTGAGGTTTCCACAGCTGCCAGCGAACTGGGCGCGTTTTACAAACTAAGCCTTGGAAACGGAGAGCCTATCGTAACCCTTGAGGATGAAATCCGGCATATAGAAGCCTACATTGATATCCAGAATCTCCGCTTCAACAACAGCATTATCCTGCAGAACAATGTTCCTTTGTCGCTGTACCCCTATCAGATTATCAAGGTCACTTTGCAGCCTCTGATTGAAAATGCAATCACCCACGGTATACGGGAAAAAGAATCGGAAAGCGGAACCATTGTGCTGGACGCTTCAAAAGAAGGGGAGAAGCTCCACATCACCGTCTCAGACGACGGCGTGGGCATGACAAAGGAGCGGCTTCTCCATATTTTCAACAGGAGAAACCACTTAAACGGTCACGGATACGGTGTCTGGAACATCCATGAACGAATCAAACTTACTTACGGCGCACCCTACGGACTCCAGTATGACAGCAAGCCGGGAGTTGGAACCAGAGTAACCATTATACTGCCTTTAAAGCTTTTTCTCTGAAAGCTTTCGTTCAAATCGGTCTTTTCTTGTATCAGAAGGAACCGCTGTGGGATAATTGCCGTCAAAGCAGGCGCAGCAGTAACCGGCGCAGTCATGGCAGCCAACTCCCCTGCCGCTGTCTGCGCTTTCCTTTCCGCCGTCTGCGCCGGATATGGATGCGTCTGTCTCACAAATCAGTTCCCCCAGGCCGGACACCGGCAGATAACCAAGGCTGTCCGCCCCGATTATCTGCGCCGTCTCCTCTACGCTGTGGCTGCAGGCAATCAAATGCTCCGGGGAATCAATATCCGTTCCGTAGTAACAGGGGTGTAAAAAGGGAGGCGATGAGATTCGCATATGAATTTCCCTTGCCCCGGCCTCCCGAAGAAGCCTTACAATCCGTCCGCTGGTAGTTCCCCTTACAATAGAATCATCCACCAGCACCACCCTCTTTCCCCTGATACTTTCCTCAACTGCGCTCAGCTTAATCCGTACCTGGTCAAGCCTTGCGCTCTGCCCCGGGGAAATAAAGGTTCTGCCGATATATCTGTTTTTAATCAGTCCGATTCCGTAAGGGATACCCGAGGCCCTGCCAAATCCCAGCGCTGCATCCAGCCCCGAATCCGGTACACCCACCACAATATCCGCCTGCGCCGGGCAGGCTTTGGCAAGAATTTCCCCGGCCCGGAGCCTTGCCTTATGAACGGAGGTTCCGTCTATCACTGAATCCGGCCTTGCAAAATAGATATACTCAAAAATACAGAGCTTTTTCTCTTTTTTCCCGCAGTGCTCTTTCCGGGAAATCACCCTTTCCCCGTCAAACACCAGAATTTCTCCCGGTTCCAAATCCCGGATAAACTCGGCTCCTATGGCCTTTAAAGCACAGCTCTCGGAGGCCGCCGCATAACAGCCATCCGCTGTCTTTCCATAGCACAGAGGACGGAAACCGTGGGGGTCGCGCACACAAATCAGCTTCTGCGCCGACATCAGCACCAGCGAATAAGCTCCTTCCAGATAGTCCATGGCGAGACTTACAGCGTCCTCTATGGAAGCGGCGCAAAGCCGCTGCCTTGTCACAATATAGGCGATAATTTCTGTATCGCTGGTAGTATGGAAAATCGCGCCCGCCAACTCCAGTTCATTTCGAAGCCGGGCCGCATTGCTGATATTTCCGTTATGGGCAAGAGCCATTTTCCCTTTCTGATGATTGACCTCTATGGGCTGGCAGTTACTTCGGCTGTTGCCGCCGGTGGTTCCGTACCGCACATGTCCCACCGCCATATTTCCTTTCGGCAGGCGGGCAAGCGTATCCGCGGAAAACACCTCGCTGACCAGCCCCAAATCCTTATAGGAGGAAAATACGCCGTCATCGTTAACCACAATTCCGCAGCTCTCCTGCCCCCGGTGCTGCAGGGCGTACAGCCCGTAATAAGCCGTCCCTGCCGCATCAAAAGGATTTTTATTTATAATACCAAATACACCGCATTCTTCATGAATACTCATTATTCCACATCCTGCAGGGCGTCATAGCCCTCTTCTCCGGTCCGCACCTTCACTACATTTTCCACATCATAGATAAAAATCTTTCCGTCTCCGATGTGACCTGTGTAAAGGGCTTTTTTCGCCGCATCAATTACATGCTGTACAGGCACCTTGCTGACTACAATATCCACCTGAATCTTGGGCAAAAGATTTGCCTCCACCTGAACGCCACGGTAATACTCCGGCTTTCCCTTCTGGATTCCGCACCCCAACACATGAGAAACCGTCATACCGGTGATGCCGATATTCATAAGCGCACCCTTCAGAGTTTCAAATCTTGATTCCTTACAGACAATCTCTATTTTGGTAAATTTCGGTGTCCCTTCTGTAAACGTCGGAACCTTTTTCACGGGAACCGCTTCGGCCGCCGGTATTTCGCCCGCAACAGCCTCCGCCCCCTCAAATCCGTAATCCAGGCTTTCCACTGCCGGCGCAAAATCCGCGTAAGCGCTGGGCAGTCCGTGCTCTGTGCTGTCAAGTCCCCTGATTTCCTCCTCTGCCGAAACCCGAAGGCCGATGGTCTTATTTATGATAAGGAATACGATTGTCATAAGCGCAGCCGTCCAGACGAGAATCGCCGCAATTCCAAGGCTCTGCACACCGAGAAGCTTTGCGCTTCCCGTATACAGCAGTCCTTCAAGCCCTGCCGGAGCCTGCGGATTTGCCAAAAGCCCAACTGCCAGCGTACCCCAGACGCCGTTTGCAAGGTGGACGCCCACCGCGCCTACCGGGTCGTCAATGTGAAGCTTCAAATCAAGAATCTCCACCACAGCCACTACCAGAATACCTGAGACGACGCCCACAATAATGGAGCCGAAGGCATCCAGCGCGTCACACCCCGCCGTAATTCCCACAAGTCCTGCCAGAGACGCATTCAGGCACATGGAAACATCGGGCTTGCCGTTTTTTACCCAGGTATAAATCAAAGTCGTACAGGTGGCGGCCGCCGGGGCTATGGTTGTGGTCAGAAAGATGGAGGCAAGAGAGCTTCCGCTCCAGGCCGCCGCACCGTTAAAGCCGTACCAGCCAAACCAGAGGATAAAGCATCCAAGCGCTCCCAGCGTGATGGAATGCCCCGGAATGGCATTTACCTTTTTTACCTTCCCCGCCTTATCCTTTATGTACTTTCCAAGACGGGGTCCCTCTATCATGGCTCCGATTAAGGCGGTGATTCCGCCTACCGAATGAATCGCCGCAGAACCGGCAAAGTCATGAAAGCCCATCTGAACAAGCCAGCCCTTGGAATTCCACACCCATCCTGCCTCCACAGGATAAACGAACAGGGAAATCACAGCGGAATAAATGCAATAGGAAGCAAATTTCGTCCGCTCCGCCATGGCTCCCGAAACAATAGTCGCCGCCGTCGCACAGAACACCAGATTAAAAACAAAGCTGGACGCATTTCCCTGAATAAAACCGTTAAAATCCGAAAAAATATTTAAATTGGGAATCCCGATAAAACCGAAAAGATAATCCTCGGACATCATCAGGGAAAATCCCAGAAAAACAAACATTACCGTGCCGATACAAAAATCCATTAAATTTTTCATGATGATATTGCCAGCATTTTTTGCCCTGGTAAAACCGGTTTCCACCATGGCAAAGCCGGCCTGCATAAAGAATACCAGCGCGGCTCCAATCAGGAACCAGACGCCGAACACCTCACTCGTGACGCTTTCCGCCACAATTTCCATAATCTCCTCCGCTGCCATTTTCATAATCCTCCTCTATTAAAAGTTCTACAAACAAGTCTTACCGCACGCCGAAAAGCAAATCTCCGTAGGTGGGGAAGGGCCAGCAGCTCTTATCCGTAATCGTCTCCGCCTCGTCGCAGGAGGCTCTCAGCTCGCTCATTTTTGAAAGAATATTGTCGCGGATTTCATAGGACTGGGAAATAATATCCTCCGCCTCGCACAGGGACGCAACCGCTTTTTCCAGCTCCTCCACCTTTACCCATATTCTGTCCGTCAAAACGGAAAGCTTCTTTACCAGCTCGCTTTCATACTGGCAGGCAAGGCTTGCGTCCAATGCCTTTTTCGCCGCCGCGGTTTTGGCGATTTTCAGCGTATATGCTTCTATTGCCGGGGCAATCTGGGTTCTTGCCATATCCACCATGGTATTGGCTTCAATCAGAACCGACTTGCAGTAATTGTCCAGCATAATCTCGCATCTGGACTTTAACTCCGTCTCGGAAAATACCCTGTGGCTGGTGAGCATATCCACGTTTTTCTTATCCAGCAGATGAGGCATGCAGTCGGGCGTGGTGCGGTAGTTCAGAAGCCCTCTCACTTCCGTGGCTTCCTTAATCCAGTCGTCGTCATAACCGTTGCCGTTAAAGATAATTCTTTTGTGGTCTTTTATGGTCTTGCGAATCATCTCATGAAGCGCGTTTTCAAAATCCTCCGCCCCTTCCAGACGGTCGGCATAAATCTTAAGGCTCTCGGCAACCGCACTGTTGAGCATCATGTTGGCGCATGCAATGCTATTGGAGGAACCAAGCATACGGAATTCAAACTTATTGCCGGTAAAGGCAAAAGGCGACGTCCTGTTGCGGTCCGTGGTATCTCTGTTAAACTTTGGCAGAACATTCACGCCCAGCTTCATCTGTGTCTTTTCCGCGCCCGCATAGGGCGTTCCGCTTTCAATTGCCTCCAGAACGGCGTTCAGCTCATCTCCCAGAAACATGGACACAACGGCGGGGGGCGCTTCGTTTGCCCCAAGCCTGTGGTCGTTTCCCGCCGTGGCGACGGAAAGACGGAGCAAATCCTGGTAATCGTCAACTGCCTTAATCACCGCACAAAGGAAAAGCAGGAACTGCGCATTTTCATAAGGGGTTTCCCCGGGAGATAACAGATTCACCCCGGCGTCGGTGGTGAGCGACCAGTTATTGTGCTTGCCGCTTCCGTTTACGCCCGCGAAAGGCTTTTCATGAAGCAGACAGACCAGTCCGTGTTTTGCCGCTACCTTCTGCATGATTTCCATCATAAGCTGGTTGTGGTCCGTTGCGATATTGGTTGTGGTATAAATCGGAGCCAGCTCATGCTGTGCCGGGGCAACTTCGTTATGCTCTGTCTTTGCAAGAATTCCCAGCTTCCAGAGCTCATTGTTTAATTCTTCCATGTATGCCGCCACCCTCGGCTTAATCACGCCAAAGTAATGGTCATCCATCTCCTGTCCTTTAGGAGATTTTGCCCCGAACAGAGTCCTTCCTGTAAAACGGAGGTCCGGACGCATATCGTACATTTCCTTTGTGATAAGGAAATATTCCTGCTCCGGCCCCACGGATGTGCGGACGCATTTCACCGAATCGTTTCCAAACAGCTTTAAGATTCTGACGGCCTGCCTGCTCAGCGCCTCCATGGAACGCAGAAGAGGCGTCTTTTTATCCAGCGCCTCGCCGCCATAGGAACAGAAGGCGGTTGGAATGCACAGAGTTTTTCCCTTGATAAAAGCGTAGGAAGTGGGGTCCCATGCGGTATATCCTCTTGCTTCAAAGGTTGCCCTAAGCCCTCCCGACGGAAAAGAAGAAGCGTCCGGCTCTCCCTTGATTAATTCTTTGCCGGAAAACTCCATAATCACGCCGCCGTCAGGAGAAGGGGAAATAAAGCTGTCATGTTTTTCCGCCGTGATGCCTGTAAGGGGCTGGAACCAGTGGGTGTAATGGGTAGCGCCATGGGCAACCGCCCAGTCCTTCATAGCCGTGGCGACGGCATTGGCCACACTGATATCAAGTTTTGCCCCCTCGTCGATGGTTTTTTTCAGCGACTTATAAACTCTGTCCGACAGATTTGCCTTCATTACCCTGTCGTCAAATACCAGGCTTCCAAAATAATCAGATACTTTTTCCATAAATTTTCCTCCATTTCTCATTTCCCGGGATTGCCGGCAAAAAAAGAGAGTCTTCCTGTGATAACACGCGAAAGACTCCTTTGCCTCTTTGTCAATATTTCATTTTTATGTGAAAGGTCTGCTTTCCGCGGCTTTTTGTCCGGCCCGCTTCCTGCATACAAAAAGACGTCTCTGAGTACACACTCAAAGACGCCGTTGCCTTTCACCTTTTGCATTATGCGCCTGTCAAAAAGATTTGTCAACCCCTGATTTGTAAAAAACACGGAAATCCATTTTCAATTTTTATTTTCCTTGACATTCCTCCGGCACGGGTATAAGGTAACCTTGACTATAAACAGGCAGCAAAAGCGCGCCGAAAAGACGCCGGGAATTGGCATCGGGAGGTTTATCATGAAATATTCAAAACAGGAAGTCATGCAGTATATAGCAGAGGAGGACGTAAAATTCATCCGTCTTGCCTTCTGCGATGTGTTCGGAATACAGAAAAATATATCCATCATGCCGGGAGAACTTCCCCGGGCCTTTGAATACGGAATTGCCTTCGACGCTTCCTCCATCGCCGGATTCGGCGACGAAAAGAACTGCGATTTGCTCCTTCACCCGGAGCCCGATACCCTCTCTCTCCTCCCCTGGCGGCCGGAACACGGGAAGGTGGTCCGGATGTTTTCGAATATCACGTATCCTGACGGAAGACCTTTTGAGCGCGATACCAGAAGCCTTCTCAAAAGGGCGGTTGCGGACGCGGCAAAGTGCGGCTATCATTTCGACTTCGGCGCGGAACAGGAATTCTATCTTTTTCATCTGGACGAAAACGGAAAGCCTACCAAAACCCCTTATGACGAGGCTTCCTATATGGATATTGCCCCCGACGACAGAGGGGAAAATATCCGCCGGGAAATCTGCCTTACCCTTGAGCAGATGGGCATCCTTCCTGAAAGCTCCCACCACGAGGCAGGGCCCGGCCAGAATGAAATCGACTTTCGCTACTCGGACGCTGTCACCGCCGCCGACAACACCATTACCTTTCAGAACATTGCCAAAATTGTGGCGCGCCGCAACGGTCTTTTCGCTGATTTTGGCGCAAAGCCCCTGACCGATAAGCCCGGCAACGGATTTCATATAAATGTCTCCGTGAAAAAAAGAAGTATATCGGATAATATTTCCGAAAAAGACGCCGGAAACATAGACGAAAACAATAATGAAAATGATTCCGCCCTTTCCTTTATGATTGCCGGTATTCTGGAAAAAATTTCCGATATTACCGCATTTTTAAATCCCACCGAAAGCTCCTATCAGCGTTTCGGCCAAAATAAAGCGCCGGAATATATCTCCTGGTCACGGGAAAACCGCTCTCACCTGATTCGGATTCCCGCCGCCATAGGGGAGTACCGCCGTGCCGAGCTGCGCTCCTCCGACCCGTCCGCCAACCCTTATCTGGCCTTTGCGTTAATTATATACGCCGGTCTGTACGGCATAAACTATGAAAAATCCCTGCCGGAGGAAGCACGTTTCAACTCCTATACCGCAGACCCTGAAAGGCTTAAACGCTTACGCCGGCTTCCGGCCAGCCTTGAAGCAGCCTGCCAGATTGCCTGCGGCAGCTCCTTTGTGGCGGAACACCTCCCCCCCGCCCTCATTGACGCTTACTGCCGGAAGTTTCTTCAAACCGGAAGTCAGGAAACGCAAAAATGCGCCATGGAGAATTAAAATGAATCTGGAAGAACGAGTATACAGCGTTCTTGTCGCTTCTGCGGCAGAGAACTTCAACTCCGCTCTGGCAGCCATGCTCCCTGCGTCTGCCTTTTCTCCGGTAACTGTGGTTTCCGGCATCAGCGCCGCCAAAAGAGCCTTTGCCGAACAGAATTACGATTTTGTGATTGTCAATTCCCCTCTGCCTGATGAGCCCGGAATCAATTTTGCCATCGACACCTGTGCATCCAAAAGCACAGTTACATTGCTGCTTGTAAAGTCGGAATCCTATATCGGAATTTATGATAAAGCCTCCCCACACGGCGTTTTTGTCCTGGCAAAGCCCCTGTCCAGACAGACCATTACTCTGGCCATCGGCTGGCTTAAAAGTGCCCGGGAACGCCTTCGGAAAATAGAGAAAAAGACTTTGTCGATAGAGGAAAAAATGGGAGAAATCCGGCTTGTGAACCGGGCGAAGTGGCTGCTTATCAACGAACTGAAGATGGATGAGCCAACGGCACACCATTACATAGAAAAGCTGGCGATGGATATGTGCATTACCAAACGCCAGGCTGCGGAAGATATTATCAATACTTATTCGTAGGCAGGGCGGTTACGCCTTTGTGACGGAAATTTCCCAAATCACGTCCCGGTACATCTCTGCCAGTTCCTTTGTTGGCTGCCAGCCAATGTTTTGCAGCTTTTCTCCCGAAAGCCGCAGCCCCGTATCCGGTGCAAATCCGGTTTTCATGGAATCTTCCGCTTCCGTTCTGACTTTTATTCTGCCGCCGGCGGCCTCCCGGGCCACCAGCCCTGCCATATCGCGGACAGACATGGTATTCCTTTCATTTACAACATTATAAACCTCGCCGGCGGCGCCCTTTTCCAATATCATAAAAATCGCTTTTACCGCATCCTCCGACGCACAATAGTTTCCCATAGAAGCGCCTTTCGTCTTCAGCACAATGTCTCTGCCTTCACTGGCCGCTTTGGCAAACTGCATATAAACACGGTTATCGTCCGGCCGAACCCCTTTGCCAAATATTTGCGCCAACCTTGCAATCTTTATGGGCAGGCCGTATTCCTTGTGATAAATATGGCAGTAATGCTCCGCCATTTTCTTTCCCAGCGGGTAACAGCTCCTAACGGCCTCTGTCGCCACTTCCCCCAATTCGTTTTCTTTACGCGGCCTGCCCGTATCGGCCACTTTTCCGTAAACTTCCATGGAAGATAGGTAAACCATGCCTTTAACGCCAATTCCTTTGGCAAATTCCAGTATATTTCTTGTACCGAGAACGATACTGTCCGCCGTTTCCACAGGATGCGATATCATTTCGGCGGACTGCGTGACGGACGCGCAGTGAATAATATAATCGGCCATAACCGGAAATACCGCTTTGTCCAGTTCGGTCAACGATGCTTTTACAATATACAGTTTACACTCCGTCTGCCTTCGTATCGTCTCATACATTTTCTCCGCCTTCTCAACATTTCTGACAGGAAGCAGTATGTTTTCAAACATTTTTCTTTCAACACACTCTTTTACCAGCAGGCTGCCGATAAACCCCGTGGCTCCGGTAATCAGTATATTTTTCATATTATAATCCCTTTACAGAATTTCTATCGCCACCCGTTCAGTCAATTGATGGCCGCCGCCGAAAGCGCAGGCCAGGTATTTAAACCGCAGTCCCGCTTCTTCCGAAAATTCCATGAGAGCCCTGTATTCGTCATCCAGCCACCCAATCTGTCCCGCCAGTTCGTCAAAACAGATAATAGTTCCCCTGCCGATATTATCTCTCAATAACGAAAGCACGCACTTTGTTGAACTGTACAGGTCGCAGTCAATATGGATAAAGGAGCACTGTTCCGATTTATGCGCTTTGATAAAATCCGGGATCGTTTCGTCAAACCACCCTTTTACCAGCCTCACATTTTCCTTCACTGCGGGCAGTTCTCCGTTTTCGTTAAACTTTCCTTTCTGATAGCCGGGAAGCCACCCTTCCGGCAATCCTTCAAAACTGTCAAACCCGTAAATAATACGGCCCTCAATTCTATCCGCTATATAATTGATAGAACTTCCCTTATACACGCCAAATTCCAGATATAAGCCCTCTTTGTGCCGGATATTACCGAGCACATAATCGTAGTATAAATTCCGCTCCTCAAAAATAGCGTTTTTGCCGGGCGCATCTCCGCTTTCGATGAAGTTCTCCGCGATGAACCTTGCCGCTTTTTCTTCATAATAATTTTTTAAAAACAGATTCGTATAACGCTTCCTGTTTTCCCTGTAAATATTATCAAGTTTTCCCGCAATATTCGTTAGTTTTTCGTTAATCTTATCAAACTTTCTATTTATTCTGCTGTTATTTGTAATATGAAGGATGTATGCCATTCCCTTTTCTGTAAACAAATCAAATACTCTGCCTAGCTCGTTATCCGTAATGGCCGCCGACACGATTTTTTCACGTTCAATGCCGATAGATATCATATATTCAAATATTTCTCTCTGATGTACAATGGAACTGATAAATATAAAATCATATTCCAGTTCCGGAATTTTTTCGGGCGTCAAAATCCTGCTTTCGCCTAATATGTTTTCTTTCTTTTTTCCCTCGTCAATATCGATATATCCTGTTATTTCCGCGGCGTTTTTATCAAAGCACCTGGATAATCCCAGAGCCATTCCGCCAGCGCCCCATATCAAAATTTTTTTCATCCCTCATCTCCTCACATTAGTTTCATTTTCTAAGTTCCAGCAAAGCTGCATTAATCAGTGTGGATGAAGTTCCTTTATAATACGGAAAATAAACGATTTTAACGCCTACCTCTTTAAACTGCTTCTCATAGCCGTTCCACTTATCCGTGTTATACCAGTCGTCTCCAACGAACATCATGTCAAATTTCAGTTTTCTCCACATTTCAAACTTATCCATGGACTCCTGCGGCACCACCGCGTCCACATATTTTATATTCCTTACGATTTCCATCCGTTCTTCAAAAGGAATCACTGACTTTTTATGTTTATAAGAAACCAGTTCGTCCGTTGTAACTCCTACAATAAGCTTATCGCACATACCCTTTGCATTTTTAAGCATATTCAGGTGTCCCACATGAAACAGGTCAAACACCCCTGTCGTATAGCCTGTTATCATTTCTACCACCTCCATTTTCTTGTAAAATAAATGTCATAGAATAATTCCAAATTTAAAAACATCCATATCATCTGATTTCCCGTCGGATATTGTCTGCATGTCTCAATCAGTTTTTCGGCAGACTGTTCCCTCAACCATATCTTTTCTCCCTTCCGTTCCCGCAGCATCTCATAAAGGCTGTCATCCCACTGCCCCAGGGGAACCGGAAATCCCACCTTTTTCCTGTCAACCACAGCCTCTGGCAGATAATCGTATGCAATCTGCCGCAATAAATATTTGGGAACATCCAGAACCTCACTATAACCGGCGGCGGATTTTCCCGCCGCCTGCCGTCTGGCCGCATCGCTCTTCCAGCGCAGCTTTAAACTGTACGGAACATATTCGTATGTATATTCCACCAGTTCATGGTCCAAAAAAGGCACCCTTGCCTCCACAGAAGCAAGCATCGTCGTCGTGTCAACTCTCTGCAGAAGTCCTTTTATGTGGTACTTGTGAAAAAAGTAAAATACATTGTACTCGTCTCTTTCGTCCGCAAATTTCCGTTTTATGCTTTCATCGAAAAACGTCCGCCTGCTCCCGCT
Organism: uncultured Lachnospiraceae bacterium; assembly: GCA_947063675.1. Taxonomy (GTDB): domain Bacteria; phylum Bacillota; class Clostridia; order Lachnospirales; family Lachnospiraceae; genus Suilimivivens. The sequence continues at coordinate 13,098 of CAMSTM010000025.1, forward strand.
GACCGATAAAAATTCATTTCTGATATGGCGCGGAACATACTCGTATTTCTGAATAAAAAAGTCATAAAAACCGCTCCGCTCCCTGTCGTTTTCATAATCAAAGGGGGTGCGGAAGATTCTCCCATAACCTCCCAAAAGCTCGTCCGCTCCCTCTCCTGAAAGCACCACCGTAATATCTTTCTTTAATTCCCGCGACATCACCGCCAGAGGAACTTCATTGGGCACGCCCAAGGGCGCGTCTTTATACCCGATGATTTCTTTCATCCTGTCCAGATAATTCTCCCTGGACATCAAAATTTCATGGTGCAGCGTACCGTATCTTTTTGAAACCTGGCCGGCAAACGCAAATTCATTCAGCTCCGGAAAACCGATTGTATAAGTATTTACCCTGTGCCCTGACTTTTCAGCTACCATCGCCGTCAAAAGAGAAGAATCAATTCCTCCGCTCAGATAAGTTCCCAGCGGCACGTCTGCAATCGTTCTTTTTAAAACCGCCTTTCTTAAATTCTCCTCAAACTTTTTCCTGACCGCCGTCTCGTCACAGCGCTCTTCCATATTAAATGTTTCTGGTATGTCCCAGTATCTTTTTTCCTCTGTTCCTGCCCCGGCCCGCCTGTCAATGCGCAGATACGTTCCGGCCTTTACCTGCAAAATCCCTTTAAAAAAGGTGTAGGGTTCTCTCACATACCGGTATCCGAAATAATCGTCTGCAGACTCTCCGTCCCAAACCGCGTCCACCAGCCCGCTGGCAAGTATCCCCTTGATTTCAGAGGAAAACACAAGTTTTTCGGAATCCTGATAATAATAGAGGGGTTTGATTCCAAATCGGTCCCTGCATAAGTAAAGGGTATTTTCCAGCGTATCGTAAGCGGCAAATGCAAACATTCCGTTACATATCCCCAGAAGCGCGTCGATACCGCGGCATTCCAGATAAGCCAAGATAACCTCCGTATCGGAAGATGTTTTATAGGGATACTTTGTTCGCGCTTTCAGGCTTTGAAAATTGTAGATTTCCCCGTTATAGCTTAATACCCACCGCCCGGACGCCGATACCATGGGCTGGGTGGAACGCGCGCTTAAATCTATGATGCTGAGACGCCGGTGCCCTATGGCGGTTTTCCCGTCCCCGCTGACAATAACTTTTCCCGCGTCCGGCCCTCTGTGCAGCAGCGATTCATTCATTTTTTCTATTCTTCTTCTGATTCCGGCGTCATAATTTTTTAATAAGATTCCGTTTATTCCGCACATGGCTCCTCCTGTCCTTTTTGGATGACAGCATGTTCTCTCATCTGTGAAGCTTTTCAAGTATGAGTTCGCTGATTTTTGAATAAGCCGTCTGATTAATATGCCAGGGATAACAGCCATGCCTGAATTGCTGTGAGGTATAGTAAAAATCCTTTTCGGACAAATTATCAATTACGGCCGCCTGCGGACACTTCGCTTCAAAATAGTCGTAATACATATCCAGAAGTTCGTTCATCTTCTTTATTTTTTCAGCTTCCGGATAGGCTATCCGCTCTTTTCCGCTTATGCCGTCATGGTTCACGCCATAATGCTCGCATAATTTCATTCTGACAAGAACGATTTTCTCCGGCGCGACATACTGCTTCAGTAACTCGATAAACCGGCTGCAGCTTTCCTTCCAGAGTTCTGTAGTATTTTCATCAAATCTTGCCAGCCTTTCATATTCCACGGTCTTAGCGTATTGTGTTTCCAGAAACCCATCGCTTAATGTAAAATAATTTCCATTTCTGACGCCGATATCGTAGCGTTCTTCCAGAAAATCAACCAAAACGGCGTCCGTATCCGAAAATTCCATAATGCTTTTCTGCAGAAATCTGTTTGTGAAATCATTTATGATTCCCATCTGCCGAAAAGAATTTTCGGTAAGGGCCAAAGCAAAGCGCATCTCCTGCGTTCTTTTGTTCATCAGGCTGATAATACTTTGAAACCCATAGTATTCCTTTAGAATTTCATCCGGTTCGCTGTTCATAATTATCTTACTGACGGTATAAAGATTATAGCTCCCCCAGGTTACCGTATTAAATTTTTCCATTCTGCCCTTCCCCTGAAAATACAGGGAATAAAAATCATTTTGAGAATCAGCAAAACTTCTGCAGTAGGAATTGAAAACACGTTTTACCATACGGTAATTAATCTTCAGCCGTCTGCAGATATATGCCTCCATTTCGTCACGGTACTGCTCAAACAAGTGATGCTTCTTAAATATCTCCACTAACGAATACAGACATTTGATTCTGTCGTCCAGTTTATTGAAATCGTTTGTGGTGCTTCCCATATGATTCCTGTAAAAATAGAATCCCCGGCCGGTAAAACTGATTCTCCCCGCATATGCAAAAAGTATCGGAATCGCCGCAACGTCTTCAAAAAAATGTTCCGGAAAAGAAAAATCCGCCTTTTTAAGCAATTCTGTTTTGTACAATTTTCCCACCGGATAGGAGGAAATCCTGAAAACATAGTTTTTATCCCTCCCACGGTCCAGGCATCCGTCGCAAAACACCTCTTCGTACTTTACCGCGATTTCCTCCTCATTTTTCACTGTCCTGTACAAATTGCAGACTGCGATATCCGCGTCGTTATCTAACAGGGAATCCATCAGCTTTTCGATAATACATTCATCAACCCAGTCGTCGGAGTCAACAAACATAATATATTCCCCGCGCGCAGCCCTAATCCCCCGGTTCCTGGCAGCTCCCTGCCCCGCGTTTTCCTGACTCATTATCCGAATCCTGTTATCCTTCTTTTGGAAAGCTTCACAGACGGATAACGATTTATCCGTGGAGCCGTCGTTAACCAATATTATTTCAATATCCCGAAACGTCTGGTTTACTAAAGAATCCACACATTTTTCCAGATAAAGCTGTGCATTGTATACCGGTACAATAATCGATACCATATGGCGCCCCCTGTCTAAATATCAAATGCAAATTCCACCAATCCCTTATCATAACCGGAATTTTGAATCACTTCTTTTATTTCCGGCTTTAAAATTTTGTTGTCGTCAAATATCCTTACATGCTCAAACTCTTTCGCACCATAAGTCCCCCAGTTGCGGATTGGAGTCAGATAAACCTTATCAGTGCCCAAGTCCTTTCCCCACTGTATAAAAGCAGGTATTTCCCGGTAATTGTCCCATTGCACGCACATATTAATCTGGAAATAATCCAGTTCTTTGCTTTTCCTCTTTTCCGAAAGCATCTGCAGGTTTTTGTTCAGGTTATCCCATGAATGCGCGTTATTGCTCCTGCGCAGCTTTCTATAGGTCGTTTCGTTTGCCGCGTCAACCGACACAATAATTTTCAGTCTGTCGTATTTCTTCTTCAGTTTTTCAAAATTTTCTTCCGTTAACAGCGTTCCGTTTGTCCGCAAATCAAGCGACTGTCTCTTTTTGCTTCCGTAGAACATCAGCTCCTGATATACCTTGCTGAAAAACACTTCTCCCTGTCCGCCCAGAAGCAGTGTACCGCACTTTTCCAGCCAGCCGGAAGATAAAATGATTTCTTTGGCCCTTTCCGTTTTTCTTTCTCTCTCGCCCGTTTCAACAATCACGCAGTCCCTGCACGACTTACAGAACAGATTACACGTCTTGTCAATCCCGATTTCCAGAGTACCCGGTACGTTTTCTATATGAGGTATATTGCGCATTCTTTCATTTGTTGTATCTGCCTGAGGCTTTAAATGTACGCAGGTGTCCACGTTGCAAAAAGAATATGTCCTGTTAATCAAAGACAATCGGAATATTTTTGCGATAGAAGAGCGCCATATTTCCTCCGGCGTATTCTGCAGAATATTTCCTGCCGAATCGCTCCAGTCGCCGCAGCAGAAATGAAAATCATATACTGAGTTTATTACCGCATCATAAAACGGACGCGTGCAAATCTTTTGATTCTGCATCGTCCCGCAGTAGGTTTTCATCAGCATCAGCGACGGGATTTTTCCTGAGCTTTCTATGTAATCTTCATCCAAAACACAGAACAAATCTTCCGCGTAGATAAAAGTTCCTTCCGGCGGCATACCCTGTTTTTCTTTTTCACACAATATATACAAAGAATTTTCCCTTATATTATCCGTATCCCTCCAATTTTCATTTTCTCCGTACTCTTCATCAATTCTGATGTCATCAAACATATACTTAAAATCTTCTCTGTGCTTGCCGGTTCCCGTCAGGATAACGTGCCTGCTCTTCAAAAATCCATACAGCTCCTCCCTGTTGTCATATCCCAATATGGTGTGGCCGCATACCTGCCTGTAAACATTGTGGGAATAATAAATAAGCGCGTCAATGTCCGATTCCTGCAACTGCCGCTTTATCTGCGCAAAATACTGGGTTGCTATAACAACCGTTACCCGCTCTTTCATCCCCGCAAGCTCTTCCACGCCGTAAACGGGATAACCCATGAACTCCTTTCCCCACTTATTTCTATCGTTGTCGCAGCACCCGGCCACGGCGCATCCCTTTTTCAGTAAATCCCTTATGCACCGCCTTCCCCATCTCCCGCACCCAAAAACAATAATCTCTTTTTTGCCTGCGTCTGCTAAATACATTTTTTTCATCTCTTTTATAACCTCAGCCTTTCACATAGTCTTCCGCAATTATTGCCGTCCGGATAATCGTGGACCAGTCTGCTGACCCTTCGTCTTTCCTCTGCAAACTCGTCATAACCGCTGGCAACATTTTCAATAAATACTTCCAGGTCCCTTATGTTTTCTATCTTCATTCCCGGCATCAGTTCCAGCGCGTTGGGAATGGAAAAACCCAGCTTATACTCCTTCATGTCGTCTGTTATGTATCCTATCGGTCTGTCCAGCAGCATGAAGTCAAAACCTATCGTAGAGTAATCCGTAAGCATGGCGTCCGCCGATTTCATAACATCGTAAATCGTTGCCTGACAGTCTTCCAGTTCATTCTGTGTCATAATCATAAAGTTTTCCGACGCGCTGACTTTCAGGCAGTTCAAATCCTGCAAAAGATGCGGTTTCAGAATCATCAGAATGTTATTTTTCCTGAGAGTTTCCATTAATTCCTCCAAGTCATCTAAAGAATGGATTGCCGGAATGCCGAACGGATAATTCTTCGCCGTATCCACACGATTCGTATTTTTTCTCTGTCTGAAAGTAGGGACCCACAGAATAATCTTATGCCAGGCGTCCGCATTGATTTTTTCTTTCCATTGCGCTTTTTTTGTCTCCCGGCATTCCGAAAACAAAATATCAGTTCTTGGCGAGCCGCACTCCAAAATCCTTTCCCTGTTGACAGAATACTGCTCGCTGATAATTGACGTGCTGAAAGCCGAAGGACTGAGGGCGTAATTCAGATTTTGAGGCAGTGTGATAACGCCTTTCGTTGCCTTTATCGGAGGGGAGCCATGATTCAGATAAACGCTGATTTGCTCCATACGCAGTTTATGGATTATCTGATTCTCATATATGATATATTTCGCTCTGCCCACATAAAAATAATATCTCGCCACATCCCGAAAAGATAACGCCGTCATCGGTATGCGCCTGTTCAGATAAATTTCTCTTCTGCTTCCCCGAAACCGCTCGGGATGCTCGCACAGCCACACCAATCGGTATTTATTATTAAAATAGCCTTGTTCCGCAATATACTTTCCCAAAGCCCGCGCGTTTTCCCAGGTATCCCCCTCCCCGTTTAAAACAATCACATTCCCCAGCGGCAGCCGGCACATTATCCGGGCCGCCATACGGGTCAGCCCGAACCTTCTGTTGGGCGCTTTATAACATGTACCGGAAGGATTGCCGCATAAGTTCTGAATCTGGCTGAAAATTTCCTGATGCTTCAGCGCCGTAATGACAATCACATAGTTTCTCAAATCAATTTCCTTCAAAGCCTCTGCCGGCCTGATTTCGATTTGCCGTCCGTTCAGCAGCACAAAAGTACCGGCCTTACTTTTATCGTTGTCAACAATAAAACCTACCCTTTCTTCCAGCTTCAGATTTTTATATGTTTCAAAAACATAAAATAAGTTTGCGCCTGCCCCAAAACACAGAATGCTTTTTCTTCCCGAAATTTTTTTCAGCTTATTCGCCGAACATTCTGACAGCTTCATTTATATAGTCATGCTCCTTCCCAAAGCCCAGAGATTTTGCGCGCAGCATAAATCTCCGGATTGAAAACTTTAATTTTCAATCTTCACTTTCCGCTCCACGAACCTGCGTCATAATGGATTGCCGTCACGTTATCCGGAATCAGACCGTATTTGTCCGCATACGTGCTGGTGGGAAAATACCCCGGAGAAAATATCTGAATATTCCCGATATTCTGAGTCGTAAAATCCATATGAAAGCCATATTTTTTTATTATATTTGTTTCATAATAGCAGTTCGTGGTTTTATTGCATTTTCCGTTCTCGTAAAACGAAATGCTCCCTCTGGGATTGTCCCGGATTTCTCTCACAAGCTCATGCCCCCTGACAGCTCCGAATCCGCTGCCGCTGTTGATGGCCGGCCATTTTCCATAGGTGAAAAAAGCCTCATGGTGCCTGAGAAAATCAATATTTTTCAACAATCTGACGTCCGTGTCAAAATAGAAACCGCCATACCGATAGACCACATCCATCCTGACATAATCCGAAACAAACGCATAGCATCCCGCCTCATATGCCTCGGAAACATATCTGCATTTTGCCGGTTCATAATTGGATTCATTCCAGAAACAAAATTCATAATCCGGACACAGCTTATACCATTCTTCTATAAACCTTTTCTGGCTGTCGGGAATTTCCTTTGGGCCGAACCAGCAATAGTGTATTCTTTTGGGAATCCTCTGTTCCTCCTGTATTACCCTGGAAACAAGTTTATTCACGGCAGGCAGGCACAGGCAGTAATCCCGCAGCGCAATTTTTCCGTCTTTTTGCAGACTGTCTGTTATTTCCCTGTCATTCTCACAGGTAATCAGCAAAACCGCGTCCTGATACCGCGCCTTTTGTAACACTTCCTTCTCTCTGATGTCAAATTTTCTGCCCTCAATTTCAATCCGGGAACCGGTTTTACTGCTGTCGCCGTCTACCCAGAATATTACCTGATTTAACAGCCCGTATTTCTTCAGCAGACAGCCCGTATGCCGCGCGGCCATTCCCGCCCCATAGCAAATCAGCGGTCTGTTCTTATCTGCGGCCTCTTTTGCCAGTTCTTCAAAATCCCAGTCTCTTCTTTTCATACAAACGACTTCACTCCGGTTATTGCAATCCCTCCGTTATGGCGGATATCTTTTCATGTATTCGTTTTCCGGCCGGCATTTCCCCGCTCCGGCATATGGCGTCCTTCGGATTCCTATCACCTTCCTTTTCCGCCGTCACATTCTTAAGGAAATCTTTTAAATCAAAAAACGCGTTTTCTCTCTCCAGACCCATCTGTCTATAATAGTCCGCCGTATATTCCGCCCTCCCGCCACAAAATTCAAAACAGCATTCCTGCAGGGTATTATCGAGCACGTTCAGGCGATAATATCCGGTATACTCTGTAAAGGAAGTATTCTCCTTCTTTTTTTGCCTGAAAAGATAGTAGTATGGCGCCGATTCAAATAAAAACCCCACCGCTTCGTCTTTTTCCACCTTTATCAGTTCGCTTTCGGTTATTTCTCCCGTCGCCGGCGATACTTTTACCGACATATTGGCATAGGCCGGAATCGCTCTCAAAAATCCCCCACACCAGTAGCCTTTTGTAAAAAGAAATTTTCTGTCCTCAAAGCCTTCCGGATAATCGTCGTATTCCGTTATAGTGTTATCCGAAATATTCCAGCGGATAAAAGCCCCTTTGTTTCTGGGAATAAGCCAGAAGTCGTTTTCCGCCTCGCATATGCTCCAACTGCCGTGATTGTTGACGCCGATATGAAGCAGTTCCCCTTTGCCGCTGTCCATATGGAACTTCAGCACAGTGTTGTCCGCTGAATTGGGAATGTAAAAAACGGCGCCTTTGACCAGCGTGCCCTGCCTGAAAACAAACCCATCCTCCGGCACCCAGTCTGTGTAGTAATCCATTTCCTTTGTCCCAAGGCGCATCCGTATCACAGCAGGATAAGTAGCGCTTATAAAAAAGACGGCATCCTCATATCGAACGGCGTCTGCAAACTTAAGCTGCGTTTTATAATACCTGTACGCCCCGCGGTAATCGCGAATGGAAACCGATTCAAACGCCCCGGCCTGCACGTCATAAACGGAAATATACTCCGCCGAGGCAGGCGCAAAGTATATTTTGCGGTCTGCATACACGGCTCTGGCATGCATTCTTTTTCCGCTTGCTCTTTCCCCGGGAAACATGCCGACATAAGTACATCTGTCTGTCTTGACATCTATTTTAAAAAGCCCGTTAAACAGCGCGCAGGAGCCATACGCCGTAGTTTCATCAATCTGTACATAGCCTTCAAACATCAGCCCTTTTGTCCCCTCCGGCAAAAAAGACTCAATAAGAACAGCCTTCCCTGTGGGTTTGTACAGTTCCACCACACTGCTCATGTCTCCAAAATAAGCGTCGCTTATGGCAATTGCCCGGTGTACATCCGGCGAATCATCAAAGATTCCGAAGCCCTCCCTCTTATACCAATCGATAATTTCATTGTATTTTGCCGCAAGCTGCGGCCGCATTGACTCTATGATTGTCGCAAGCAGGGGATGGGGACGCCAGAGCAGCACCGCGTCTTTCTCTGCCCGGAAGAGCTTAAGAACTTCCTTTATTTTTCCAAGCGTCCTTTTGTCCTGCTTTAGCACCGTATCCACTGTAATATTGTATAAAATCACTTTTTTCCTGCTTCCGTCCGGTCTGAAAATCAACCTCTCCCACGCTTTCGGAACCGGATAAGCTTCCTCTTTTGCAGCAAAAACCTTATCGTATTTGGGGCTTCCCAAAGCCATAAACTTTTCTTCCAGTCCCGCAAAGGAGTCCTGATGCCTGCTTTCCCTTTCAAATTCCCGGTATTGCGCAATATACGTCTGTCTCACCGCTTCTGACTGTACGATAACCCTGTCGGCATACAAGGTTCCCGGCAGGATACAGAAATGCGCCTGAAGCCGTTCCCCGATTGCCACAAAATAGGGAACATATACAAGCATATCCGTATATTTTTTTAATTCCCTGGCGTAAAATGCCGGATGAACGCTGGTCACATAATTAAATTCATCATAGGGATTATGTATATAGATAACGTCCGGCCGGCGCTCCGAAATATCATATTCCTGCCAGTCCGTAACCGGGACACCGGCGGGATACGCATCTTTTTCACAGTGCATCTGTCCAAACGTTCCGTCCTTATTTTTATCAAAATACGGAACAGGAATTACATAGGTATCGCAGTTTTTATCCTCTGATGCTTCCTTCCATATACTTTCCAGACTGTCCCACATGGAGGCTTTATACGGAAGAAATACGATTTCCTTCCTGTCTTTTGGCAAATCATATTTCATTCTGTTTTTTAGCGCGGCCAGCCCCTTTTGAATTTTCTTTGCCCGCTTTCTTCTTTTGATATCGTCATTGATAACGAGGCTCATCTGATAAAGGTTCTCGCAATAATCTTCCAGCATTCCGATAATATCTCCTGCCGGTCCTTCAATTGTTTCCACAGCGTTTCCAATAGCAATCGCCGATTCCTGGCATTGCGCCAATACTTCTACCGTAACCGGAATATTTGAATTATAATTGCGCGCTATGGCATTGTTTATTTTTTCCAGCGAGGTTACCATGCCAAGCAATTCTTTCTTCCTGTATTTTTTCACCTCTGTTTCCTTTCATAATCCAAATATCTGCTGTCCCTCCATCGCCTCATATAAGGCGCGGTACACATAAAAATCTGCCGGTTCCGTAATTTTCAGATTGTTTTTCGTACTTTGAACCATATGCATCGGCATATGATAGATACTGCATAAATGGGAAGAATCAATTGTTTTTACGCCGTCTTCTTCCGCCTTTTTATACAATTTAAAAATATCGCCAAAATAAAATGTCTGCGGCGCTTTCGCCACATACATCTGGTTTCTGGGAGGCACGTCAAAAATATTTTCTCCGTCTCTGCTTCTTACCACGCTTTCCCTTACCGCCTCCACAGTCACAGCGCTTCCGTATTTTTTTACCGCTTCTATACTTGCCGAGATTAATTCGGCATTAATAAGAGGCCGCACTCCGTCATGGATTAATACAATATCCTTATCCCGGCTCAAATCTTTCATTGCGGCAAGGCCGTTATATATAGAATCATGCCCGGTTTCCCCGCCCGGGACAATCCTGACGACTTTCGTTATCCCATACCGTTTCAGCAGCCCTTCCAGTTCTTTTATCCACTCGGCAAGACACACAACCGTAATATTATCAATGCCATTATGATATTCAAAATGCTCCAGCGTATAGATTATAATAGGCTTTCCATGCATTTCCAGAAACTGCTTCGGTTTTGACCGGCTGCTCATTCTCCTGCCGGCCCCGCCTGCAAAAATCAGCGCCGCTACCATTGTTCTCCCTCAGTCTTTGTAATCTGAACGCGTTCTTTTCCGGCGACTACTATTATTCTGGATTTTTCCGGTTTTTCCCTTTGAATATTAATTTCTCTTGGCGCGTCAATCATCAACTGAATGCGGTTATAAGTAGATAACATAACCGTCACTTTTACCTCATCGCCTATCTTCAATGTTTCTCCCGGTTTCAGAGCCAGCTTCAGCATTTCTTTTTCCTCCGATAATTTTCAAAATCTCTACCTTTTGGTAAAAACTTATATGTATTTGTTTAAGGAGGATTTGACTAAAACACAGCGTTGAGATTCTTGACTTTTTGGCAATTTTATAGTATATTAATTAAAATTTATGTTTACGGATTCCATTACCTAAAGGTAGGATTTTTGATAACATTAGTTCACATCAAAGTTTTCTGCTGTTCTTTTCTCTTATTTGCTTTCCGGTAAAATGACGTTATTGACATGCCGCACAGTCCTGCTGCCTCTATCCCGTTAATCTTTCCCAGCATCCATTGATTGTATATCTGCGTAAAATTCTCCGGCAGCGGGTTCTCCGGTCTTCCAAACTGCACGCCGCGTATTTTCGCGGCTTCGATTCCCTCTCTTTGCCTTTGTCTGATATTTTTTCTCTCGTTTTCCGCCACAAAAGAAAGCACCTGCAGCACAATGTCGCTTAAAAAGGTTCCCATTAAGTCCTTTCCTCTTCTGGTGTCCAAAAGGGGCATGTCAATCACTACAATATCCACCTTTTTCTCCCTGGTAAGCCACCTCCACTGGGCTAAAATCTCTTCATAATTCCTGCCCAGGCGGTCAATACTTTTTACATAAAGCAAATCATCCTGCTTTAATTTCTTTTTTAAAAGATTATACATCGGACGGTCGAAGTCTTTACCGGACTGTTTATCCATGAAAATATTTTCCGCCGGTATGAGCAGTTCGCTTAATGCAAGCATCTGCCTGTCTTCATTCTGTTCCTTTGTGCTTACGCGCACGTAACCATATATTTTTCCCATATTGTCCCTGTCTGTGCGTTGCGGCGCACCCTTAACAGATTGAATTACGCATTTTTAATTCAACCCTTAATAATAACTCACTTGTTATTATGTACAAAAATAGCATGAACCATCGGTTTTTGTAACAATTACAACCGAAAGCTCATGCCATGAAAAAAGTGCCACGCCGCCGCAAAATCATAAACAGGCAATTACATCTGCTTCCTTACCACCAGATATTCATCCCCCGGCTGATAGTAAGGGCAGTCCCTGAAATTGTCCGCCAGAAACCTTGCCATCTCGTCCTCGTCCAAATCCATTTCGCAGACATAACATTCATAGTCCTCGTCATACACGTAATTATTGCACTGCTCGCAGGCTCCCTGGGGCTTTTTCTTTCCTTTTCCCATCATTGTATCTCCTCCTCCAGCCTTCAAATCCGTGGTTCCTTTTCCGGTTCCTTCCACCGCCCTTAATCCTGCTGCCTCAGACTGCCGCTTTCCCACAGTTCCCGGACTTTTGCTGTTTTCACTCCTGTATCATCTGAAAATTTACCCCGTCACACAGACAGGTAGCTGTTCCGTCTTTTGTAAAATAAACCTCTGCCCCCGCATCTTCCAACGCCCGGCAAACCTCCTCGTCCGCCGGCTTTTCCTTTGAGTCTGTAATCACCGCCGCTTTTGGACTGACGGCTTTTATAAACTCCTCCGAATTCTTTTCCTTTCTTCCGTGATGGGGAACCTTTAACACTTCATGCGAAAGAGAAAACTCCTCCTGCCGCAAAAGCTCCTTCAATCTCTCCTTTTCACAGTCCCCCGCAAACAGAACTCCCACTTCGCCGTATGTCATACTGGTAACAAGGGAAAAATCATTATCCTCTTCTTCGTAGCTTTCCCTTTGCGGCGGATAAATCAGAAATTCCACATTATCCAGAGAAAATTTCATAGTTTCCGTAACCAGAACCGGAGAATACCCCTTTACCGCCATAGTCTCCACATATTCCAGATACTGACCGCCGTCGGACTCATAATCCGGCTGGAGCACGGTCCCTGTCTCCACGCCCCGCAAAATCCAGTCCGCACCTCCCACATGGTCCTTATCAAAGTGCGTCAGAATCAGGTAATCCAGATACCGGATGTCCTGCCCTTTCATATAATTCAATATAATTTTTGCCGTATCATCATATCCTGAATCAATCAGCACTGCATGTTCGCCGGTTTCGATTAAAATGGCGTCTCCTTTTCCCACGTTAAAAAAAGTCACCTTCACATGAGGGTTTTCCTCTGAAAAGTCAATTTCATCTCTGGCACCTCCGCATGCTGCGCTTTCCGTACTTCCACAGCCTGACAAAAGAAATGTCAAGACACAAAAAAGAAGTAAAAATGAACTTATACACCAAAATTTTTTTTGCTTTATCATAACTTCCTTACCATACTATTATACTTCCCCAACGATGCTGCTTTAACTGACCGTTCTTACAATCCTCTCCACACGCATAACAATGTTCAATGCCCTTTTCATCATACTCTTTCATTTTCCCTTCCGGTTTCTCCCATGTAATATAAGTATATAAAAAAATCTATATTTTCACAATGCAGATTTTCAAAAGTACATTTGCATCTGTTCAAAGCTACTTTTATATGATACAGTTAAACTACTTATTTTTCAGGGGGAAGAAAGTTGAAACTCTATTTAATACGCCACGCGGAAAGCCACGGAAATACAAAAGGAAAAATTATATCAACCACGGATTTTGAACTGACGGAAAAAGGAATTGCCCAGGCCCGGCGCATCGGCGCGAAGCTCTGTGCGGAGCTGAAAGGAAAAAAGGTATCGGCTTATTGCAGTTCCCTTGCCAGAGCCAGACAGACTTTGCAGGAAATCCTGCAATGCACCGGGCATGAGGATACCGAGATTACAGAGACTTCCTGTTTAAAAGAAATGGATTTGGGACTCCTTGAAGGATTGTCATGGGAAGAACGCCGCCAAAAATACCCGGAAATCGATTTGGACGAAAAGCTGTCACTTCTTCAGGCGCCGGGTGGCGAGTCTTATGAGGATGTAAAAAAGCGGTGCCTGACTTTTATAGAAAGCCACCTGAAAGATACAGATAATGACAGCAATATAATCATCGTATCACACGGCATCACATTACGGGTTTTAACAAATCTGCTGTTGAACCGGCCTGACGAAGATATAAATCATTTAAACTGGATGGAAAATACCGCTCTGACAGAACTTGCCCACCAAAAGCAAAGCCACACATATCAGGTAATCCGTTTAAATGATTACTCCCACCTGGGAGAGCTGAAAACCGCCGGATATGAAAACTGGGGGCTGTTTGCAAAGCGTGATTATCAAAAATCCTGACTTTGCTTTTGTTGGCATATATAAAAGCTTTGGAAGAGGATGCTAAGCATCCTCGTTTTTTATCCGCTTTCGTACCCCCGTCACTTCTTTCTCATCTGATACCAAGCAGCCACATAACATCTACTTTCAAAACTTTTGCAAATATCATCAGCTCAAAGTCCGCGACAAAACGGGTCCCTATTTCTATCCGGCTTATACTGTCCCTTTCTATGGTAATGCCCTCAATCTGCATCTTTGCGGCCAGTTCATTCTGTGATAATTTTTGGACAACGCGCGCTTCCCTGATACGCTCGCCAGACAAATTTTTCTTTCCGCCATAATCATAAATCTTCATATTTACCCTCCATTTGTGTTAATATTCAGAATTTTTCTTGACATTAGCACAGAAAATGCGGTAAATTATGTTAAAGGTCAGCAACACCAAAGAAAGGTACTAATAAAAGCAAGGTATGTAACTTTATGAAAAAAATAGCGATATTAACAGCAACAAGGGCTGAATACGGTTTATTGTCCCCAATAATTAAAAAATTAAAATACATATCTGAAATTGAGGTGACTGTAGCTGTGACAGGAGCCCATTTGTCACCTGAATTTGGAATGACAGTAAATGAAATTGAGCAGGACGGAATTACAGTTGATAAAAAGATTGAAATACTTCTCAGCGCCGATACTCCCTCTGCCATATCCAAATCAATGGGACTGGCAATGATTGGGTTTGCAGAATACTTTTCAGAATGTGAGTTAGACGCACTGCTTGTCCTTGGAGACAGATATGAAACCCTTGCGGTCTGTTTCGCCGCGTTAAACGCTCATATTCCAATTATCCATTTACACGGCGGAGAAGCCACCGAAGGGCTTGTTGACGAATCAATAAGAAATGTTATTACCAAGCTTAGTTATCTGCATTTTACAAGTACCGAAAGCTACAGGCACAGGGTCATACAAATGGGAGAATCTCCTGACAGAGTCTTTAACGTTGGCGCAATCGGCGTTGAAAACGCAATGCATGCTGAGCTTTTGTCTCAGACAGAACTGGAGGCAAAACTGGGCTGTGTTTTAGGCGAAAAATATTCCGTTCTGACATTCCATCCCGTTACGCTGGAGGATAATACCGCCGAAAAGCAGACAGAAGAACTGTTAAAAGCCATAGAAAAATTCCCCGATATTACTTTTTTGTGCACAAAAGCAAATGCAGATATGAACGGCAGAATTATTAACGAGTATCTGCAATCCTATGCAGACCGGCATAATCATTTATACTTATTTGATTCTCTGGGTATGAAAAAATATTTAAGCGCGCTGCGTCATGCAGAATTTGTTATTGGCAACTCCTCAAGCGGCCTGATTGAAGCTCCATGCTTTAAAATACCCTCAATCAATATCGGCGACCGCCAGAAAGGCCGTATTCAGTCATTGAGCACCATAAACTGTCCGCCCACGGCGCCGGAAATCGAAGCTTCTATAAAAAAAGCATTGTCAGAAAACTTTAGAAAAACTCTAGAGAACGTCGTCAATCCCTATGGGGACGGAAATACATCAGATAGAATTGTTGAAATTACCGCTAAGTTCTTATTGCAGGAGAAATTTAAATTACAGAAAAGGTTTTATGACATTACCTGAACTCATAGAAGGAAAATAATATGAAAATATTTTATATAGGCTGCGTAAAATCTTCCTACAGATTCTTAAAATCCTTAATCGAGCATAAAGCCGATATCGCAGGCGTTGCCACTATGAGAAGTTCAACATTCAACTCGGACTTTACGGACTTAGCGCCTTTATGCCGGGAATGGCAGATTCCTTATCTCTATGTAACAAATATTAATACTGATGAAGTGGCCCAGTTTATTCAATCGTCTTCTCCTGATATCGGGTTTTGTTTTGGATGGTCCCAGTTAATAAAAAATAATATCATCAGCATGTTTCCTATGGGTATGGTAGGATACCATCCGGCGGCTCTGCCAAACAACAGAGGACGGCATCCAATCATCTGGGCTTTAGCGCTGGGGCTTGAAAAAACCGCGTCTTCCTTTTTCATGTTGGAGGATACGCCGGACACGGGCGATATCCTTTCCCAGGTAGAAGTCGATATTCTATACGATGATACCGCCGATACTCTGATGAAAAAATTATTAACTACCGGTGAAAAACAGATTATAACGCTGTGGCATGAACTGGAAAATAACACTGTAAACAGAATTTCCCAATCGGGCAGCGCCGGAAACACCTGGCGGAAGAGAAACCGTTTAGACGGCCAAATCGACTGGAGAATGTCAGCCCAGGCAATTTACAATCTTGTCAGGGCACTGACCAGACCCTATATCGGCGCTCATTTTATAAAAAACAAATCCGAAATTAAGGTATGGCGGGTCCGTGAAATAATAAACAACCATTACCGCCATATTGAACCCGGAAAAATAATTGAAGTTAATCACGATTCTTTTTGCGTAAAAGCCGGAGATAATTTAATTGAAGTTTTGGAATACGACCCGGTTGACATTTCAGTTGGAGAATACTTATAAGGAGTCATTCATTTTTATGAAAATAGCGGTTATATCCCCTCATCCCGACGATGAAACCTTAGGCGCCGGAGGGTTTTTACTAAAACACAGGAAAGAAGGAAATCAGATTTACTGGATTAACATGACAGATGTCAATGAAAATCAGGGCTGGGACAGTTCTTTTATAAAATACAGAAAACGCCAAATAGAACAGATTTGCGAATTTTACAAATTTGATAAATTTTACAATCTTAAATATCCTCCCTGTACTTTAGAAAACGTGAATAAACACGAATTACTATCGGACTACGGCAAATGTATTCAGGAAATTCAGCCTGACTGTATCGTGCTTCCCAATCCTCAAGATGCACACTCCGACCACCTGATTACCTATGAGGTTGGAATGTCATGCAGTAAAATTTTCATATGGATTTTGCGGGGCGGCAGATAAAAAATGAGGACGCTTAGCAGG
>CAMSTM010000026.1 GCA_947063675.1 uncultured Lachnospiraceae bacterium
TTCCCGATTCCGCGGGAAGCGCCGGTCACAAGTACGGTTTTTCTTGGCATGGACTGCCATGCTCCTATTACTATGTAGGTTATCAGCCAGTTCGTGTCTTCCTGAAGGAAGTTAATTGGCGTTCCGCCTGCGTTCTGAATCAGCGAGTTGATAACGCCCGTGTTAACGGAAAAGAGCTGATATACCAGACCGCCGATGATAACCCATGAAAGGAAGTGGGGCAGATAAAGGAGCGTCTGCGTCACCTTCTTGAAAGCGATATTCTTTACTTCATTTAACATAAGCGCCAGAATAATTGGCATCGGGAATCCTACAATCAAGTCGAGTACATTAAGCAGAAGGGTGTTTCTGAGCGCTTTCAGGAAATTCCTGTGGCCGAATACCTTTCCAAATATCTCAAAGCCAACCCACTCTCCTCCAAAAAATCCGTCCCTTATCTTCCAGTCCTTAAAGGCAATCTGCAGCCACGCCATAGGTACATACTTGAAGATAAAGCAGAATATAATAGGAATTAACAGCAGAGAGTAGAGCTGCCAGTCCCTTTTGAAACAGTCCTTAAAGGGCTTCTGCTTCTTTCTGGCTTCTTTCAGAGCCAGCTTTTTCATAGTTGCATCACTCATGAACTTCCCTTCCCTTCTAAAATATTAAAACTTTCCGGCACAGCCTTACCGCACTTTGACTTTTGTACTGTCGTCCTCAAATCCGTCCCCGCCATGCCTCTATACATTTTTTATAATTTTATTTTAAAGATTATAAATTTTTTGTAAATGTTCATTTCTGATGCAGTACTTCATTTTTGATAATAAAAGAAAAGCCTTGATTTTACAGGCTTTTCTCCGTTTTTTCTGAAATTATTTTCTTTTCATTTTATGGAATTTAATTCCGTTTTTCTTTATTTCTCCTGAATTTATGCCTCGTTTAAAGACAATTTTAAACATCAAAACCAAAATCAATAGTGCAAAATGCCCCTAAAACCATCAAGATAGGATTATCATTTGTCAACTTTTCTAAGGCTGTTGGGCGTTGTCCCCTCATACTTCTTGAAAAATCTGTTCAGGCTCTGAACATTATGGTAACCCACCTGCTCCGCAATCTCCGTAAGCTTTTTATCTGTGGATATCAGAAGCTCCTTTGCCTCGTTTATCCGGCAGCGGTTAATATAATCCGTAAGGCTGATGTCGCCTTTTTCCCGCATCACATGCCGCATGTGGGAATAGCTGATGCCCATTTTCCCCGCCGTTTCCTCAAAATCAATATCCTCTCGGTAATGAATATCCAGAAAAGCCAGAATACGCTCATAAAGCTGCTCTTCTTCCTTTTCCTCTGTACCTTCCTCCAGATACTCCCGTAACTGTCCCACAAAATCCTTCACAAAATCCTCGATTTCCTCAATCGTATCCAGCTCAGCTATCGTCGTATATACCTTTCTGCCATTCCCAAGGAATCTGGAAATCTGCACTCTCTCGCCCACAAGCGTCTTAATCATACTTCCCACAAGCTGCTGGTAAATAAGCACCACATTATCGTAGGAAATATCCTCAATCGCCAGAATTTTTTCGCGGACGGCGGTAATCTCCTCCGCCACCGCCTCCATATTGTGAAGCTTGATATTATTGACAATCCTTCTCTCGCTGTCATAAGGATAATGATAATATTCGCTTTCATTCATGCGGTCCCTCCAGAAAATCACCTGATTTTTTCCGGCAATAATCCGGTGCTTCACCGCCTTTGTAGCCTCCTCCATTCCTTCGTTCAAATCCCTGATATCACCGTGAACCGTGCTTACCCCAATTGTCATGGTATAATCGAATACCTTCTTCAATTCCTCCTTAATCATTGCAATCCTCTCCAGAATAAAGGTGGTCACCTTCTTCTGGTCATAGGTTTTAATGTTCAGCACCGTCACGCAGGTAGTGGAACGAAAATATACGGTTTTGGCAACATAGCCTTCTCCCTTTAAAAGGCGGGAAAAAATTTCTTCTATCTGAAGGAAATAGTACATTCTCTCATCCCAGTTATAATCCCGCAAAAGCCTGCTCCCTCCGTCCACTCCCGCAAACAGCACCACAAAATGGCCATAAGGGAACAGCGCGTCCAGATTTTCCTTTTTCTTGTCCCCGTCCAGCGTACCTGAAAGAACTTCCCGGAGCAGGAGCCGTTCGGTGTCCGAGTTTCTCGCTTCCAGCATACTGTGAATTTCCCCCTCCTCCGCCTTCATCTTCTCAAAGGCCTCCCGAAGATAGTAAATCTCATTCTTGGGACGTTCATTTCTGGCTTCTCCCGCTGACATATCCTTTCTGATAGCTCCAATCAGATTGCGGAAAGGACGGAACAGCCAGTAAAAAGCGGCTACCACCAGGACAAGCCCTGCCGCTATGGCCGCCATAATCACCATCATTCCCTGGTAGGAAATGGTTTTGGCTCCTCTCATAATATCCTCCAGATTGTAGGTGGCTATATAAGTCCAGCTGTTTGCGTCAGATTTCCGGTAGGCGCACAGATAGCGAATTCCGTTGTATTCATAATCAAAATAGCCTTTCTTCGTCCCCAGCCCTGCAATGGTATCGGCTATCTGCTTCTCCTCCTCACCGGCCGGTGAAAGAGCTTTGGACGGGTGGCATATAATATTGCTGCTTTCATCGAGAATATAACAGACCCCCGAGGTCTGTCCTGCCGGATTCATGAAGTCGCTGAGCTTCGACATATAAATATTGCAGACCACCGTTCCTCCGTCGGACGAAATCAGCGGATTAATTGAATACACATAAGTGAGCACGGATACTTTGTTCTGCCGGGTGCTTACCGCTTCATTATCCTCCGGTATCTCCGTCCCGTAAAGATTTCTTGCAATCCATTTTCCCCGGATTCCCTTCTTAAGCCCAGAATCCCCCTCGTCCATAAGCCAGTCAAGGGATGCGTAATTTTCCACCTTGCACACGCCCCTGTCCGTAGAAATCACATAATCGGAACCGTCCCCCATATAAAAACAGGACTGCACCATTTTTTCCGTCCCAAAGCCTCTGTCAAGATAGTCAATCCCATTCCACACCGCCTTGATTTTGCTCATATCCGTACCGATATTGCGGTAGAGGTTCACCTCAGCCAGTCTCTTACAGGCGGAATTATTGGCAAACTGAATCACATTCCTGGTATATCCCCCTAAAACCAGCTCCGTCATACTGCTTACCGATTCCAGATTATCCAGCTTTGACAGCGCGATATTTTCCTCCGAATATTGCGCCGCGTTATTAAGTACATGATAGGAAATCAATGCCGTGGGGATAATGAGCACACACAAAATTGCCAGTATGCTCTGTCCCAAAATAGAAATCCTTTTCACCTTACGCTTCCTCCCGCATGCCTCTTGCCAGTAGCTCATCCTTTTGCATCAAAATGCGATGCTTATCCCTTCACGTCCGATATTCTTCTGTCCATCAGAAGAATCGGCTCAATTACCAGAAAATTGTCGCCGCCTGCCTTTCCCCTGTTAAAATGGCTTTCCGGGTCCGCCGCCATCCATCCCTTAAGAGCCTCTGATTCCGCCCCCTGCTCCCCGCACAGATTTACATTGGTTCTGGGCTCCTCGTAATAGGAAAAAAGTATGTTTTCATGCAGGGCAATGCACTGGTACTTATCGCCGGCGTGCTTCCCCTCATCCACAATCGCCTTGTGCCAGCAGGCGTAGGAAAAAAGCTTTTCCGGGTACAGAAACGCAATCCGCCCTATTTTGGTCTTTTCTCCCGTCCTCTCCTTTTCCCAGCCTTCCGGCTCGCCTGGGATGCTGTGATGGAAAATATGGTACATATACGCCCAGGGCGTCTTTCCTTCTTCCTCAGGCCACATTTCCAGAAGTGGCATCAGAGCTCCCGAAAAGTCATTCGGGCCAATCCCCTCCTCCAGAGCTTCATAATATAAAAAGCACATCCTCTTATAGCGGTAAAGATAAACGGCTAAAAGCCTTTTGCCGTCTATAAATTTCTTTACGTCCTCCCGCATCTCCAAAAGCGCGTCCGTAAGGCGCTCTCCGTCTGCATCCTGCTTTAAGCACCCTCTGTACTGATGTCTCGTTATCATAATCTTTCCTCTCAAATTTCAACCGTTTTTCCGCCGGGAATCTCGCAAAAGTCCTTATCTGCCTGAATCCATACGCTCCGGGCATTCGGATTGTAAACCAGATTTCCATCGATTGTGAATTTCAGATTCCCCGCAGCTTTCATATAATCCACAATCTCTATATTCGTGGCATACCAGATATCCTCGCGTCCTCCCGCCATACGGCAGAAGTCCTCCATCAGCTCCCAGTTGCCGTCCTGTGTAAATTCGTAGCTGTGCCCCCATACATACATTAAATACAGATACTGAGTCTTATTTAAAGCGCAGAACCGCTCCCCGTTTTCCAGCAGCCTGTGGTTGTGGTGACAGGTTGCCTTCCATGTAAGGAAATTCTCCGGCATGGCAAAATCATCCGTATCCCCTACTATCCGGCTGTACTCAATCCCAAGGCCGGGAAGGAGCTTTACAATTTCTTCATTATAAGAGCCGTTGGGGTAGGACATTCCCCTCACCGGGTAGCCTGCGATTTTTTCAAGCGTCCTTCTGTCCTCAAGAACCTGAAGCGCCACCTGCTCTATGGGACAGCGCGCAATGGTGGGATGGGTCACCGTATGGCAGGAAATCTCATGCCCTTTGTAGAGCTTTCTGTATTCCTCCTGCGGAATACGCCCTGGCGTCCTTAATCCGGAATTTAAATGGAAGGTTCCCTTAATCCCGTACCGGTTGAAAATTTCAACCAGCCTGTAGTCCTCCTCCCTGCCGTCGTCGTAACTCATGGTCAGCGCCTTATGCTTCCCCTCCGGAAAGCAGATGTATATCGTTTTCATCCAAATCGTCCTCCGTTAATTTCCTCTAATATTACTATTTTAACAGAGATAATGTTCAAAGTATACTGCAAAAAATCCAGGAACCTGTTTTTCAGATTCCCGGATTTTGACTCCATGTATTATATTTTCCTCAAATCTCCCACCTGACGCTCGTTAATTTCCTTTATTTTATCGGGTGAAACCTTGAAATTCCGCCTGATATCCATAAGCCCGTTGATTTCCTGCTGGACGTCCGTCACCTGGGTATAGCAATAGCCGCACACATAAGGAATCTCTTTAATCGCCGTGGTAACCGCGTCAAAGCGTTTCAGAAACGCCTCTTTTGTTTCCACAGCGCTTCCGTAACCCCATTCGCTACCCTGTCCGGCAAATGCGATTCCGCCAAACTCGCTGATAATTACCGGCTGTCCCCGGTAAGAATACCCGTTGGCAAAAGCGGATTTGAAGCCGCAGTGGTACACTTCCCCGGCCAGTATTTCTTTTTCATACCTGACATACCTGTTTTTCAGTATCTCGCCAAATTCCTCATAATCGTGCAAAGTTATGATATCCGATACGGTATGTTCCCACCCGTCGTTGACAATTACCGGCCGGTATTTATCCATGCTTTTCGTCAGATGATAGACGCTTTCCGTAAAATGCTGCTGCTCCCTGTTATCTTTTACCCGCGGTATTCCCCAGGATTCATTGAACGGAACCCAGGTAATAATGGAAGGATGATTATAATTCTGCCTCACGATATCCGTCCACTCTTTTACAAATTCCGAAACCGCTTCATCCGAAAATTCATAGGCCGCAGGCGCTTCGCTCCACACCAGCATCCCTTTCACATCGCACCAGTAGAGAAATCTCTCGTCTTCAATCTTCTGATGCTTTCTGACCCCATTGTATCCCAGGGCGTGTATCTTGTCTATGTCTTCAATCAAAGACTCCTCATCCGGCGGAGTTAAATGTGATTTCTCCCAGTAACCCTGGTCCAAAATCAGCCTCTGGTAAAGGGGCTGCCCATTTAACAGGATATGCTCTCCCTCAACCCTGATTTCCCTCATGCCGAAATACGAACGCACTTCATCCGGCGCCCCGTTCCCGTCATGCAGGAAAAAGCAGATATCGTAAAGCCGTGGATTTTCGGGGCTCCACGTGTAAACTCCCCAGGGCTCGTCTTCCTGCGGCATATCAAGGTCCAGCTTCAGCTCAAAAGATTTCTTCATAACAGCCGCCGATGCCTTTGCAATCAGACGCCCTTCAAAGGTAACTTCCGCCTGAAGGCTCAACTCTTTTTCCTCAAAGGCAGTCATAAAATCCACGCCGTCCACCGCGCACTCCACCCTAAGGCATCCGCCCGCCAAATCAGGCGTCATTTTCACGGAGGCCAGGCTAATTAAAGGAACATACTCCATCCACACGGTTTTCCATATTCCGGTAGTCTGCACATACCAACAGCCAAAATTATTTTTTATCCACCGCTGCTTTCCCCGGGGAATCTGTCTGTCCGGCACATCTTCCACCTTCACGCAGATTCTGTTAACGCCGTCCACGGCCAAATCCGTAATATCAAAAGAAAAACGGCTGTAACCGCCCTTATGGCTTCCGGCCAGTCGGCCGTTCACCCACACCTTTGTCAAAAAGTCGCTGCCCTCAAAATGGAGGATTGCTTTATGCCCTTTTCTTTTTTCCTTTTCAACGGTGATTTCCCTCTCATACCAGACATAAGGATGAAATTCTTCTTCCCCAATCCCGCTCATTTGCGTCTCGCAGGTAAAAGGAACCTGTATCTTACGGCTTTGCTTCAATCCCTCGAACCATCTCTCCTTTTCCCCTTCGTTTTGGTCGTCCATCCGAAATTCCCATTCCCCGTTCAGATTCGTCCACTCCTTTCGGACAAACTGAGGACGCGGGTAATCCTTTATATATGTAGTCATATTTTCTCCTTTTTATTCCGCAGTCTTTTGCTTTAGCCACTCCATGGCTTTCTTCATTGCCGGCTCCCGGAACCGCCTCTGTCATTCATCGTTTTCCGTTCTTCGGCCTTTACAATAATATCAACAGCGCTGTTATTTACCTTTAATTATATCGCAAACACCCTGCTTAATCAAACAATTTCAGGGTATTTCTGAGCTTTATGCATAATATTTTGCTTTTTATAACAGTATTACTGTTGTAAACAACGATGCTTCTATTTTCCTTCCCGTCAACCCTGTTACTAAACATAAACTGCTTAAACGCTCTCTCTAATGGTATTCCAGCTCCATAAGGATATCCTGTTCATAATCCCCAAAAGTTCTGCCAAACAGGTTGAACCCGCCTGCATATTTTGCATCCTCTTTATTCCCAATCATCATTTCAATATAAGGGGTCTTTTCAATTTCCAAATCTCCGATATTAATATCCGATACCTTTGTATAATTCACGTAGCTTCCGTCCGACTTTATCTCCCAGACCACTAAAATGCCATACTGCGTAGAACCTTCCGGCCAGAATTTGGGGGTCAGGCGTCCCCGCCTTGAACCATAATCGTCTGTGCTTCTCCACATGGCGCATTCTTTTCCGTTGACCCACATGGTAATATCCGACTTCCACCCTTCCGCGTACCCCGGCGCTTCGGAGCAGATTTCCATACTGAATTTCAGGCTCACCGGGCGCCGGTTCGGCTGGAGCTGATTCGGAAAACGGTACGTTACATAACCTCTGGAAGTCCAAAGAAGCCCTGCCCGATATCTGTCCCCCATATAAAAGCTGTACTCTTTATCCTCCATTCCAATCACACCGTCTACGGCGCAAAGCCCGCAGGTGGGGAAAACTGCGCAGTCTACATACGCTCCTACCGGCATTTCCATTCTTGCCATCTCATTAATATCCATATTTCTTGGTAAAAAACAGATATTTGCAAAATCCGTTTTTTGGCTGTATACTTTCATAGTTCCGTGATTTCCAGGGCGTTCTTCCATTCTTACCAAATCCGCTTTTTCAAGCATCTTTAAGTGAAAAGCCGTACTCGACTGGGGAAGATTCATTTTTTTCGCAATTTCCCCTATGTTCAGATTGCTTTCAACTAAAAGGCTTAAAATTTTCAGCCTCACAGGTGAAGATATCGCCTTGCCAAGCTCGCAGATTTCGCCGGTATCTTCTAATAAAAGTTCTTTGATTTTTGCCATGAACATTTTCCTCTCTTTATATGCCCGAAATTATTCCCCCGCATTTAAAAAACCCGGCAGATTTCCTCTGCCAGGTCCTCCTACATCACATCCCTCTTTTCCACATCCGCTATCAGAAGCACAACCGCCGCAGTCGACAAAAACATCAGCACTATGTAAAAGGGAATACTGCCGCTCAAAGTAAACTCCCCAATGTTTCCCTGCGTAAAGAATGTAAGAATAACAGAGGCTACAATCACCGACTTTGACGAATGCATCCATGTGCCGATTAAAAGCGCGACAAAGCTGATACTCACCATAACCGCGGAGCTTATCAGGATATTCAGATAAAACGAAGCCTCTCCCAGCCGGATGTCCCCCACGGATATTCCCGTATAAGGGCTTGTCAGAAAAAGGCCGGCGTATATGGCCAGTTTGCTCAAGACCATGGCCGCATAGTTGAAAATCCAGACGGCAAGCAATTTGGCGGCGAGAATTTTTCTCCGCTTAATCGGATAGGAAAACAGCAGATTTATGGTTCTGTTTTCATACGCCCCGGTGATAAAGACCGCAAGCATGACTCCGGTAAAAATGATATAGCCCATATGGGAAAACAAATCCACCCCCGCAATCAGCATACTCTTTCCGTAAATTGGCGGCACATCCCTGTCCAGTTCGGCTCCCACAAGCATGGAAAAGGCAAGCAGCGACGCCGTCAAAATCACGGCATTCCTGATATATTTTCCGATTCTGTTGGTTTTCCATTCCATTCTGATTAATTTAAGCATTTCTCTCCACCTCCCCGGTCATTTTCAGGAAATAGTCCTCCAGCGATTCCGAAACCTTTCCGATTCCGCTCATTTCCACTTCATGTAAGGCCAGCGCCTTTGCGATTTCCTGCGTGGAAGCCTCACTGTCATATATTCTGATTTTTTCATTGCCTGTTATTTTAAAATTTGCATATCCCAGCTTTTCCGCCAGCACATAAGATGCTTTTACGGTATCCGGCACGGACAGCTCGATATAAGCCCTGCCCATCTCCCTGATTTCCTCCATGGAAACTTCCTTTAAAAGCTCTCCGTGATGAATCATTCCCACGGTATCCACAATACTTTCGATTTCCGACAGAATGTGGGTGGACACCAAAACGGTAATTCCGTATTCCCTGCAAAGAAGCTCCATCAGCTCCCGAATCTGCTTCAGCCCCGCCGGGTCAAGCCCGTTTGTCGGCTCATCCAGAATCAAAAGCTCCGGTCTTGTCAGAACCGCCCTTGCAAGCCCCAGTCTCTGCTTCATTCCAAGGGAATAGCTCTTTACCGGCTTATCCGCCGCCGCTTTTAAATCCAGCATTGAAAGCGCGTCCCCGATACATCCGGGTTTATAATATCCCAGATATTCACAGTGAAGCTTTAAATTTTCGGCTCCCGTCATGTGCTCGTAAAAGACGGGAAACTCAATCATACTTCCCATTCTCCCAAGGAGCCTGTAAGAATTTTCACAAAGGCTCTCCCCGAAAAGCTCCACGCTCCCGGCAGTGGGCTTCCACAAATTCGTAAGAAGCTTCATCACCGTGGTTTTTCCGGCGCCGTTAGGGCCTAAGAATCCGTAAATTTCCCCTTTCTTCACATGCATGTTGACGTTGCTTATCAGCGTTTTTCCACCAATTGTCTTAGTAAGGTCGTTTGTTTTTATGATGTATGGCATTTTTTTCTGCCCCCTTTCTGACTACTATTTTAACAGCCAGATTTTTCATAACTCTTGACCAATTCTTACAAAATTCTTTCGTCCTGCATTTTTTTTTAAAGTTAAAAGGTCCGCTTAAGCGCAACCGTAAAACTCGTTTTCTGCCAGGGTTTGCTTAAAAGGGTCACGTCCCCGCCCATCTGCCGCGCAAGGCTTCTGGCAATAGTAAGCCCCAGCCCGTTGCCCTGAATATCCCGGTTTCTGGAATCCTCCATGGTAAACAGCCTGTCAAAAATGTGCTCCGCAAAGTCTTTTTCAATCCCCCGGCCCCTGTCCGTCACATCTATATAAACCTGCTTTTCATCCTCATGCAAAAAAATCCCCAGATACCGCCCTTCACTGCCGTATCTTAAGGAATTGGAAATGAGATTGTTTAAGATTCTGCGTATGGCGTCGCTATTTCCCTGTACGTAAACCGTCTTTTCGGGAATCTCTACCTCCACTTCATAATCCTTCCCGGAAAGAATTTCGTAAAAGTCCAAAACCACTTCCCGGCAAAGCTCGCACAGCTCCAGCTTTGAAAGCGCAATCTCCATATCGCCGGCTTCCAGCTTCGCCAGTGTAAAAAACTGCTCCACCAAATCCGAAACTGCCTTTGCCCTGGTCTCCACCTTATCGATAAGCTCCCTCTGCTCCCCTCCGTTTAGGCGGATAATTTCCAGATAGCCCAAAATAACCGTAAGAGGCGTCTTGATATCGTGGGAAATATTGGACAGCATCTTCTTTGATGAAATTTCACTTCTCCGGTAATCCGCAAGCATTCTCTGATGCCTGTCCAAAAGCCGGTTAATCTGCGCGCACAGCTCCTGCACGGCCCTGCTGTCCGTAAATATCATAACCTTTTCTTCGCTGTCCGAGTCCACAGCCCCCGCCAGTTCCTGGCTGATTTGCAGAAGCTGCGCTTTTATGCCTTTCCGGAAAGCAAACTGCTGATAACAGATTATCCCCGCTAAAACCATAGCAACTATCGACAAAATCAGTATTATTATCCCCTCATTCATGTATTTCACCAAATTTGTAGCCGATTCCCCAAACCGTCACCACATACTTCGGTTTTCCGGGCTCATCCTCTATTTTGTTTCTCAGCCTGCTGATATGCACATTGACCGCGTTTTCATCCCCTAAATAAGCGTCGTTCCAGACTTTTGAGTAAATCTGCTCCTTTGTGTACACCTTTTTCGGGTTCTCCATCAAAAGCCTTAAAATTTCAAATTCCTTCGCCGTCAGCCCAAGACTGACTCCCTTTTTCGTGACCGTGTAATTGTCAAGGCTAAGGGTCAGTTCCCCGGCCTTTATCGTCTCCGGTTTTTCCTCCGCCGGAGACGAATATCTGGTGTTTCTCCTGATTTGCGCCCTGATGCGGGCTAAAACCTCCGTCACGGAAAAGGGCTTTGTGATGTAATCGTCGGCGCCAAGTCCAAGGCCCAGTGTTTTGTCGGCGTCGGTATCCTTTGCGGAGACAATGATAATCGGTACGTTGCTTTTCTGACGGATATGCCCCAACACCTCCATACCGCCGATTTTCGGTATCATTAAATCAAGCAGCACCAAATCAAAGCCGCCGTCAAACCGCCGTAAGGCCTCCTCCCCGTCCATGGCGCATACAACGTCAAAATTTTCATTCGCCAGATATCCTTCCAGCATCCGGCTGATTTCCCTGTCATCCTCCACCAAAAGTAACCGCATTTTTCCCCTCGCTTCTATACGATATATATTTCTAATCTGCTTTTTATTATATTTCCACTTTTGGTATTATGCAAGCCGGAAGAAAACAGACCGGATATTACAAAAGGGACTGCCACGCTAACGCAACAGTCCCTTTTACGGTTATTTACTTGTCGAAATGCTCCGAAACTGCCTTAAGGTGCTTTATAATCGGCAGGTGCTGAGGACAGATTCTCTCGCACTGGCCGCATCCGATACAGTCTCCGGCCTTTCCGCCTTTTTCCGCAAGCTGCTCATAAAAAATTTCGTTGGCGGACCAGCCTTTCTCCTCGGCCTCCCGCATGTCTTCATTATAGATGGAAAAATACTGAGGAATGGGAATCTTTTTCGGGCAGCCCTCCGTGCAGTAAGCGCAGGCCGTACAGGGAACCGCTATCGCCGAGTTGATTGCTTCCGCCGCCTTTTTCACCAGCTCATGCTCCTTTTCGGTGAAAGGCGTAAAGTCCTCCATATAGCTTAAATTATCCTCCATCTGCTCCATATTGCTCATCCCGGACAGTACCATCATTACGTTGTCAAGGGAAGCCGCAAACCGGATGGCCCATGAGGGAATCGACATGGAAGGAGCGTATCCCTTTAAAATGTCTTCCGCCTCCTTCGGCATTTTCGCAAGAGTTCCGCCCTTTACCGGCTCCATCACGATTACCGGCACGCCGTGGCGCACGGCCGTCTCGTAACATTCCCTTGCCTGAATCCATTTGCTCTCCCAGTCCAGATAATTAATCTGAAGCTGTACAAATTCCATTTCCGGGTACTTTGTCAGAATTTCATCCAGAAGCTCCGCGCTGTCATGGAAAGAAAATCCCGCTGTTTTCACCAGCCCGCTTTTTTTCTTCTCGAGGAGCCAGTTGAAGCAGTCGTATTTCTCATACTTGGGATAGCTGCCCGCTGTAATGCCATGCAGAAGATAGTAGTCAAAGTACTCTGCTCCCGTATTTTCAAGCTGTTTGTTAAAAACCTTATCCCTGTCCTCAAAGCTGTTAAAAAATCCCGAGTGAAGCTTGGTCGCCAGCGTGTACGCGTCTCTGGGATAACGCTCCACCAAAGCCTTCTTTGCCACGCTTTCACTTTGAAAGCCGCAGTACATCCACGCCGTATCAAAATATGTAAATCCCTTTTCAATGAAAATGTCAACCATTTTCTTTACCTGCTCCACGTCGATGGACGCCGGGTCGGAAACGTCCGTAAGAGGAAGCCGCATCAGGCCAAATCCAAGTTTTTTCATGTCGTTCTCCTTTTTCTTAATCTGCTGCATACATTTGTATGGCTACTGCTTTCATTATAATATGGCTCCTCCGGCATGGCAAATACTTATATTAAATATGAGATTATGCTTAAAGGGTATAATACGATTTATGGCCCTTGCGTCAGTCAGACATTCTCGTCCCTTACCGCCTCGATAATTGTATCCTTTTTAATCTTCCCGGCGGAAATCAGGTAAGAGAGCGCCACCGCCGCCGTCACCAGAAAAATGCTTAAAAGCAGCTTCCCTAAGGGCAGCCACGGCAGTATCGCCCCCCAGGATACGTCTAACATCCTCATCAGCATCCCAAGCAGTATCATTACCGCCGGAATACCAATAAGCACCGGCGTAACCGCCATGCGCAGCGCCTCGATAAACAGAAGCTTCCCGATATCCCGTCTGTCCATCCCCACCGAGCGGAGCATGGCAAACTCTCTGCGCCGTCCCATCATCATATGGTAAACCGCCGAAAGCGTGTTGGAAACACCGATGAGCGCAAGCAAAATGCCGATGCAGTCTACCACCGCCTCCATGGCCCTGCTTCCCACGGCATTGGCTTCCCTCTCCATCTCAATGCTGGTAATATAAATATCCTCCTCTGCCATTACGGATTCGCACAAACCGGTTATTGCTTCCGTCACGGCGATATCCTGTTCCGGCCCGGTTTTCACCATTATATACATATAATAATTGTCCGGCCTCTCCGGGGAAAGCTTCTCCGCTATCGAATAGTACACCGAAAGGGGCACATAAAAATTCAGGTTATAGTTATTCCTCACATCGCCAATCCGGGGTCCCTCCGCGGCCACGGCTCCCGCCGTTATGGAAAGCCCATAATCCGTATCCATATCGTCCTCTGTTTTTTCTTCCAGCCAGAACGCTTCCCCCTCGGAAATTTCCAAATGCGGATAGGACAGCGCCGATTTAGCGGCATTGTTCACTACATTGGGATACAGTGGCGCTGCGCTTTGGACAACGGCCTTTATCTTATCCGTATCGTAAAATCCGGCGGGGTCATACCCCAGCTTACGGCAGTAATCGTCAAACCTATCCTCCTTAATGCCGTACAGATAAGCGCGTATCCGGTAGTCTCCGTCCCGGTTCACCAGCGCCCATTTATTGAGGTCAAGCCCCGCAAATCCCCCCTTTTCCCTGAACGCCTCCGACTCCTGCCCGGGAGAAGCGTAATAAGCCATTCTGGTCACGCAGAAATAAGTACTTTCCGTCTCTCCCGGAACAGAGCAGATATCAGTAAGCAGCTCTGTGTCCGCCTCTGTGAGAAGGGAAAGTTTTGCCATAATATTAAAATAGCTTCCGCTCCTGTTCCGTTCGGATAAATAATCGTTCAGACACATGAGCGTAAAAAATCCGACAAGCAGCATCAGACAAAGGGTCAGCGACATAACGCCCCCGCGAACTCCCTTTCGGTTCATATGATGAGATGCCCCTGCCAGTTCTCCCGGATAGCCGAACAATCTGCGAAGAACCGGATAACGTCTGCTTTTTCTCCCCTTTCTTTTCCTGCCGCCGCCCGCCTCCTGCATCCTGATGGCCTCAAGGGGAGAAAGCCGGGAAACCTTTAGCGCCGGAATCAGTGCGGAAATCAGAACCGTAACCAGAGAAAGCCCCGCGGCCAGAAGGGCGAGCCAGGGAGAAAAGCGCACAGTAACGGGAAAATAAAGCAGCTCCCCCGCAATATCGCTGTAGATATCCGCAACCGCCACGGTAAATCCATAACCGATTCCCAGGCTGAGCAAAATGGGAACCGCCGATAAAATCATTCCTTCCATTAAAACGGAGGCCGCTATCTGCCCGGGCGTCGCTCCCACAGAGCGGAACATACCGAGCTGTTTTATCCTTGCGGATACGGATACCTGAAACGCCCCTCTGATTATCATCACGAAAGCTCCCGCCGCAAGCAGCAAGAGAACCCCATAGACAATCACGCCTCCCCAATTTTCCAGAGAAAACCCCACTTGCGGCGGAAAGACAAAGTTGTATGCCAGAAGCCTTGTATGGTAACGGAAATTATTTTTGTAATCTCCGTACTCATCCTTTTCGATTCCCAGCGCCTCCGCAATCTGAGGCATTACCTCATAGGTTTTGCCCACATCCCGAAGCTTCACGTAAATTACCAACTCTTCCTTCCCGGTAAGAGCGCTTCGGTCCATGAATCCCATAGCGTAATAGCCCGGAATCGTGGAGGTGGTTGTCACGTCCATTTTTCCCACCAGCGTCACCGTCCGCTCCCCTGTCCAGAAAAAGCTTTCCCCTTCCCGGCGGACCGCACCGGCATCCAGAACTTTCTCTTCCGGAGCCTTCTCCTCTAAAATCCGTCTCTCGCCCTCCTCAAGGGTAACCGTATCGCCCAGACAATACTCCGGATTCTGCTCAAAAAAAGACTTGCTCACCGCAATCTCTCCGGGCTTTTCGGGAATGCGTCCTTCTATAATGGAATTTTTCTCCCCCATATTCTTCCAGTAATTTTCGTCTGCCTCCCGCAGAAGCAGATAGGGAAGTTTCGCGTTTTCGGATAATTCCAGACAGGAAAAAGGCCCTTTCACCATAGCCTCCTCCACGTTCAGATTGTTCTCCACCAAAGACAGCTTATCCGAGGTAATATCCCCGCCAAGCTCCCCGTGCCAGGCTCCGCCCTCGTATTCCTCAACCTCCGCCTGCCATTTTATCTGTGTATAGCCATAGGTACACATGGCGCAAAGCAGCGTGGAGGCCAGCGTAACGGCCAGCATGACGGAAAGGGATGTGTATCTGTTCCGTCTGATGGTGTTGATTGTGTAACGAAACAGCGGGCTGCCTGGCATCCTTACGCCATGCACCGGACGATAATCTTTCTTCATCTCCCCACCTCCTCATCACGCACGATTTTTCCGTCCTCAATAGTGATGATTCTGTCCGCTTCAAGGGCAATCCTCTCGTCGTGGGTGATAAGGAGTACCGTCTGCTTATATTTTTTATTGGAAAGCTTCAAAAGCCCTGTAATTTCCTCCGAATTTCTTTTATCCAGATTGCCGGTGGGTTCGTCCGCAAGCAGAATCGCCGGACGGTATATCAGCGCTCTGGCAATGGCCGCTCTCTGCTGCTGACCGCCGGAAAGCTGTCCGGGAAGGTGGCTTAAACGCTCCGTCAGTCCCAAAACCTCCGTCAGCTCCTCAAACCTTTTTTCATCCGGCTTCTGTCCGTCAAGAAGCATGGGAAGAAGAATGTTCTGCCTCACGTCAATAGACGGAATCAGGTTGTAAAACTGGTACACCAGCCCTACCTTGCGCCGCCGGAAAACGGAGCGCTGCTTTTCGTTCAGGGTGGCAATATCCGTTCCCTCAATCAGGATTTTGCCGCCGTCCGGTAAATCCACCCCGCCCAGCATATGAAGCAATGTGGATTTGCCGGAGCCGGACGCCCCGATAATCGCCACAAATTCTCCCTTTTCCACCGACAGGTTCACGTCCTCAAGCGCTGTGACTCTTGTCTGCCCGACACCGTAATACTTTGATAAATTTTCGCACCTTAAAATTTCCATATTGATTCCTTCCTGTTTTATAGTTCCGCAGCTGTCCCTTCAGCGCACTTTTAATAAATCGATTTGTGCGTTTCGGACATCTGCTGTTTTAGCTACAATAGCAAACCAACATGACAATCCGGTGACATTTACATATTTTTATAAAATTTTATCAAAAACCGCGCGCCGCCTTCTCTTTTGTTCTCAGCCTTTATTTCCCCCTTCTGGACTTCAATCAGCGTTTTGGCAAGAGCAAGGCCGATTCCCGCGCTGTCCTTCGGAGCGCCTTCTCCCTTGTAGAAACGCTCGAACAGGCGGGGAAGCTCCTTTTTTGAAAATCCCGTCCCTTCGTCCTCCACTGCAATTCCCGTGAAAACAGGGTTATCCCATACCCTGATACAGATTTCCGTCCCCGCCGGCGAATGCTCGGAGGCGTTTTTCAGAAGATTCCCAAGAGCCTCCCGCATCCATTTCACGTCACAGTACAGCGTAAGGCTCTCCATCATCTTTTTCTCTCCAACAATCCTGACCCTTTGCGCCTTTTCCTCCAGAATCGGCATGACAGGCTCCATGCTTACCTCCAGCAGCTCGCTCACCGGCACATGCCGCATATCAAAAGTAAGCACACCGGCGTCCGCCTTCGACAGCGTAAGCAGGGAAGCGGTCAGGCCGGCAAGGCGCCGGGTCTGCCTTTCCATTTTCCTGACTGCTTCCGCGTCCTCCTCTTTTGTAATCCGCCGGAGTAACACCTCGCTTAAAATGGAAAGCGATGTTAAGGGCGTTTTGAACTGGTGGGAAATATCCGCAAGGTTTTTCGCCAGATTTTCTTTTTCCCGCAGTACCGCCTCGCGGCTTTCCCGAAGGGCAAGCACCGTCTTATAAATTTCATCCTCCAGCCCCGAAAGAAAATCCTCCCCTTTTCCCGGAAAAAGACTGTAATATCCCTCCTCCACCTGCCGCAAATACCCCGTCAAATCCTCCGCCCGCTTCCGCAGCCTGCTTTTTTGCCTGTACATAAAAAGAAAAAGGGCAGCCGTGCCAATCCCCGCAACCAAAAGACTCCCCGCAAAAAACAAAAGCCCCGGTTCTTCTCCCGGCAGCCGCCCGTAATATCCGTATTCTTTCAGTATTTCCTTTCCCTCCGCGACGTCTTCTGCCGACGCGCCTTTCAGCGTCTGCATTATGACTTCCTTACTGCCCGGAACTGCACCGGCAACCGCCGCTATTTTGTTATAAAACCTCTCCTCGCTCCACCGGTAACCCCCGAAAAACACAGCCCCGCAAAAACAAAACAGGGCGGCAAAAACGCCTGCCATAAAAAATATGGATTCTTTTCTTTCAGTCATCGCAATCCTCCATCCGGTATCCGATTCCCCGCACTGTCTTTATCAAATTCCGGGATTCCTCCCCCAGCTTTTCCCGAAGCCGCCTGACGGTAACGGTCAGCGTATTGTCGTTTACAAAATCCCCCTCATTATCCCACAGCCGTGCAAGCAGCGCGTTCCTCGTAAGGGTTCTGTTCTTGTTTTCCATAAAACAGAAAAGAAGCCGGAATTCTCCGGCAGTCAGCTCAATGCGCTCCCCGCCCGCCGTGACGGTTGTTTTCTGCCTGTCAAGCACGAGCTTTCCGCAGGAAATCATCTCTTCCTCCCCGGAAAACCTTTCCTGACGGCGCAGCACCGCGCGGATACGGGAAAGCAGCACTCCCGGCAAAAAGGGCTTGGTCACATAATCGTCGGCTCCCATGTCCAGCCCTCTCATAATATCCGCCTCATCTTCTCTTGCCGTTAAAATAATCACCGGCGGCGCAAATCCCTTCTGCAAACCGCCTTTTTCCGTTGTCCGAACCGTGCAAAGCCTCTCAAGGAAATCCCATCCCTCCCCGTCAGGCAGTCCAAGGTCTAAAAGCGCCAGACAAAAACTGCCAGGTTCCACCTCCATCGCCTCCTTAAGGAAACGGACCAAAATCGTCTCAAATCCCTCGTCCGCAAGCAGCTGCGTCAGTCCGTATGCAATTGTATCGTCGTCCTCTATCAGCAATATCCGTCTGGTTTTCACGCTTTCTTTTCCTTCCCGCCGCGGCGCCTCTTATCACATACAATCCACTCATCCAGCGTAAGCGGCTCATAATCAGAAAATTTGCAGAAACAGTTAATCATATTACAGGGAATGGAACGCTCGTTTCCCTGCGCGTCCGTTATCATCGTTTTTCTCGTTATCTCCTGAAACTGCTCTATGAGCCGTTCGTCCTGTGTGTCATGGACATGCCCGTAAAGCATATAGGCTTTAGGCTCCCCCTTCTCATCCACCCGGTACTGACCGTTATAGCACATAATGGGATAATGACACAAAACCACCTTCCGCCTGTTGTCGGAAAGCTCCGCATAATGCTTTATCCATTTAAAGCGGTCAGGATTCATCTTCTTATCGTTCACAAAGCGGTCATGATTGCCGCACACAAGATACAGCTTTCCCTTAAGCCTCTGCAAAAGAGCGTCTGTTTCCTGCACATTTCCCCAGGACAAATCTCCGATAATGACAACGTCATCGTTTTTGCGAACCTTTTTATTCCACTTTGCTATCATATATTCATTCATTTCCTCCACAGACGCAAAACCGCGCCTGTCCATCTTATCGTTCAGCGCCCCGTGAAAAAAATGCAAATCCGCAATATAATACCTCAATGTGCTCCCTTTCTCTTTCCTTTATATTTCCCCGCAATTTGCGCACCCTCTCTTAGGCTTATTATAAGCCTGTGAGAGTGAAAAACACAAGCCGCAGAAATCGCCAGATACTTTTCTGCAGGGAATTTTACCGGAAATTTATCACCCACCTGTTTTCCGACTGATAATAAATCAGCCGTCCCCTTACCTCCTGTCCGTGGATTACCAACGTACAGTCGTATTCTATGGAAGGAATTCCCGCATACCGCTTTTTCTCCTGAGAATGTATGACAAACTCCCGAATCGTCTGGATTTCGCCCTCCTCATCCTCCACCTTAAGCATCAGCGGCATAATCCTCCCCGTACTGGTAAACCAGCATTCGCAGGCAATCTTCTTCTGAGTCCCCTTAACGCTCCCCGCGTCCGCTTCGGGCGGATTCGTGCCGATTCCGAATGCCATCGCTCATCCCTCCTTCTGTCCGGTCACATTGCAGCTTCATTACGTTTTCTATCCCTCCGCTCATATGGGAAACGGAGTTGTTTAAAAATACGGCGCGCATCACTGCATCCGCCCCAAAGCGCCTCCTTATCCCGTCCACGGTCTTATCCATCCTCATAAGCTTCTCATAATCAATCTCGTCAAAAATGCTCATCTGCCGGACAAAGCTTTCCCCATTCACCCGGCCCGTACGCACCCCCATATGCCGGAGAGGCCGGCCATTCCAAAGCTCCCGGAATAACCGGCAGCCTGCCTCGTAAATCTCCCATGTCAGATTTGTGGGAACCGCCAGCACCTTCTGATGGGAGACATAAGACATATCCGCATAACGTATTCCCACGGACACCAGTCCTGCTTCCACCCCATCCGCCCGCAGCCTCCTTCCCACCGTCTCGGAAAGAGACAAAAGCGCCTGCTTTGCCGTTTCTTCGTCCGTCACATCATAAGGCGTGGTAGTGCTGTTCCCATAGCCCTTGTTTGCCGCCGGCTCCCTCAGCACCGGAGAAAAATCAATCCCATTGGCAAAGCCCCAGATAATCTCCCCCTGTTTCTTAAGCACACTCTTAAGCCATGCCGGGTCCGCCTCCGCCAGCTCCCCGATGGTTCGTATCCCCATGGAAAGCAGCCTGCCTGTCGTTGCCTTCCCTGCAAAAAACAAATCCGACACCGGCAGCGGCCACATTTTTTCCCTGATTTCCCCGAGATATAACGTATGCACCCGGTCAGGCCCTGCAAAATCCGACGCCATCTTTGCAAGCAGCTTATTACAGGAAATCCCCACATTGACTGTAAACCCCAGTTCCTCCCGGATACGGTCTTTGAGCCTGGCGGCCACATTCTCCGGCGTGCCAGACAGCCGGCAGCCGGCGCTCATATCCACAAAAGCCTCGTCAATGCTGTACTGCTCCACCACATCAGAATACTCCCGCAGAATCTCCATAAGCGCGTCGGAGCATTTCTGATAAAGACTGTAATCGGGCGGCACCAGTACCAGCCCCGGACACTTCCTGCGGGCTTCCACAATAGTCTCGCCAGTCTTTATCCCGCAGCTTTTTGCCGGAATCGACTTTGCCAGTATAATCCCGCGCCGCCGGGTAACGTCCCCTCCCACCGCGGAGGCAATTTCCCTTAAATCCTGCCTGCTGCCTTTATGGGTCAGACGGTAAACGGCCTCCCAGGAGAGGAAGGCCGAATTTACATCTATATGAAATATAATATTTTTCAAACGTATGTTCACCTCCTGTAAAAGAATTTTAGCAAACACACGTTCTTGTTTCAAGCGGTAATTTATGGTTAATCCTCAGAATTCTCTCTACAATGCTATACATACCTGAATAAATGCAAAAAAACAGAGAAACGTAGCTGTTTAACGTTTCTCTGAGAGGCGCAGACCGGATTTGAACCGGTTTCAAACATTTTTTCTGAATCCAGTAAATACAATAAATTTTTAAAAACCTTGTATTTACTGGATTTTTTATTAAACATGTGTGAAATAGATTTGTCTTAAATATGGTGTTTTTGTCCTAAAATAAAAACTATGCAACACGAAATGCAACACAGATTCAGACTTAAAAACTACTTTTCAAACTTACTTTTCCGTTATCATCTCTTGCCCAATATCGCATATCCCTGCTGTCCATATGGACAAAATTATTATACTGGATAATTCCATTGATTTCAAGAAACTGTGCATATCCGGCCACCTCTGCAGGTACATGGTCTTTAACAACGATATCAAAAGCCTGTCCCGTCATGTGGAAGGATTTCTTTGCGCCGCCTACTTTCTTATTGTAGCTTTCCGTCCGATATCCACTATTGATAGTCACTGGAGCGCCGAAATGGTCCCGGATAGCCTGTAGTTTATTCTGGACAAAATCAACGTCAATCAGGATTCTGTCGGAACCATCTTTACACCGGAATTCACTGACCTTAAAATTACGGGATATGTACCTGCTTCCGTCCTTTTTCAGCGAAAATTCTTTCACCAATGTTTCAGGATTATTTTTGCCGGACGGCATATTCCCATAATAGATATTCATGTCAACATTTGTGCTGATACCTGCAATCCTTCCTTTGGAAGAATGCTGCCACATAAAAGGATTGTAATTGCCTTTACTACTCGAGTACTTCGCCAGCCACAAAGGATAACTGCTCAAATCCCCGAATTTAGATGTCAGGTAATCTACATTGGAATAAACTCCTGTCTCATATCCCCTGCTTTCCAAGTAATCGCAGAATGCTTTTACTATAGCTGTACGGCTCTCTTTTGTCTGCGGATTACGTTTGTCGGAATCATACTCCCAGTCAGCCCATACCCGCATGGTGATGATATCCTTATATCCCTCAATGCACTTTTCGCACATTTTAGCGTTAAGGATAGCCTCGTCCATGTTGGCAGCATAGATAAACCAGTAAACGCCTATTTTCAAGCCGGCTGTATGCGCACTGCAAATGTTGTTAATATACTGCTTATCCATAGTTGATTTACCATAACCGGACCGGATGATTGCAAAATCAACCGATTTACTTACCTTCCCCCAATCAATTACTCCATTATGGTAGGATACATCAATTCCTTTCATTTATATCATCCCCACTTTCCGCCTTATTTTTCAATACTTCTATTGCCTTGGTAATCACTGTTGGAATGGGAATACCCATCAATCCGGCATTTTCAATAATAGATATGGTCTCATTTGCAATAAAAGCAATCACCACCGCATCACGGATAAAATTGGAACCCATAACCAAATCCAGGCGGCATGCTACCAATACGATAAGTAATGTCACACCTTTTCTGCACAGGCCTTTCCAGCCGACATGACTTTCCAGCGTGCCGTTTTCTGTCTTTTCAGATTTATGGAACACACCTGCAACAATCAGGCCTGTTACATAATCAATGCCCATAAAAATAAGGAGAGTGACTAATGCAGCATCGGCAATAAGGGGAAATAACGTCACCATGACACCAGTATTTGTTCGCAAGGGTATGCGCACAAAATGGTATCACAAATCCGGGGATAATGTTGTTTACCGATTTTTCCCGTTCATAGATTAATACCGGTATCCAATAATTTTTATTGGAATCACATTATTATTCGACGCTGTTTCTCCTGCTTTTAATGGATAACATGCACTTATAGATAACCAGCTTGATAGGTTTATCTTCGTCAATGATTCCCTTCGTATCGTCTATACCGTCAGACCCCGCAAAATACATCGTAGTTCCGTGCTTTGTATAGGTAATCTCCATAGGGGACTTTGTAATTTCAAACTTCTTTTTGCTTATCTCCAGCCGGTTAATCCCCCGCAGCATTTCCTTATATACCGTTTTCCGCAGCTTATTGTGGTGCTTGCGCAGCACAACCACGGAACCGGAAGCGTCAGAAACAATCTGATATATCCCACGTACACCGGCAAAGCTGGACTTTGTACCGGCACGGCCGGATGTCAGGATGATGTGCTTTACAGCCCGGTTATTGAATATGCCCCGATATTTTGGGATAATGATATCACTGATTCGCACCTGCTTCTTTTTAGACTGGGCAGTCGTTAATGATTTCAACCCCGTCATCCTCCCCTTCCCCGCTGCCGCTGTTCCGAATTCGTTCTGCTTCAGATTTTATTTTGTCTATCCTGGCTCTCTGTTCCTCGGTAGAGAGCTCCCAGTTCTTATGGAGCATTTCATCATACTGTTTGATAAGGCTCCGCAGCTCTGCCTGAGCCCTTGCCTGCGCTTTTAAGAACCCCGCCTGTTTATCCCATGCCTGTTGGACCTCCCATTTCTCACCGATAACATTTCCGTCCTGTGTTGCGACCTTTTCAATGGTTTTATCTTCCCGGTCCGCCACATACATAATCTGCTGCGACCGGATGATGGCCGCATACTGAATCTGTATCGCATCCCAAATCAGGTCAAGCGGGCTCTTATTCTGCATTTCATCTATAATAGAAAAGGTCTCCTCCGGAAGGTATTTCCGAAAAAGACCATGTTTTTCCGCGTTGCTGTTTTTCTTTGGGGCGCCGTGGCCGGAAGCGTTTTTGTTGCCAGGCTGGGCGCCTTTATTTTTATCCGAACGTTCGCTTTCTTTATCCGAACGCTCGTTATCCCATTTATAAGTGCTCTTCCACCGTCGAACAGTTCCCTCAGGTAAGTTAAGCTGCTTTGAAATATCTATCAGTTTCAAGCCTTTCAGGTATAGCGCCTGAGCTTGCTCTATCCGCTTATCTGGCTTTCTTGGCACAATCACCACCTCTCATTCGTTTGTTTTGTTAATGCAATCTAGGACTTTGTGACCCAAATAAACTTAATCTCTATTTATCTTCTTGTCATGATAATAAGTATACAGATATTCTCTTAATGCTTCTTTCTCATTTATATTTGATGAATCAATCATATCATCTAATATGTTTAAAAATTCCTTTCTATTCATTCTACTATTCTTTAAAATTGTTGCCAACAAATAATCTATTCTGATTTCATTCGCTATATCTGGTAACGATTTCTCTACCTTTTTAACTGCTTCACATGAAGTTTTAAGACTATTTAATTTTATGCAACTACCTATCAATGCTAATATATAAAAAAGATTAAAAAACAAATGATATATAACTAAAAAAAAGATTATTTGAAAAATTATTTTATCAATTATTTTCTTATCACTTGTCAATGCCAAAAATATCAATATTAAGTATATGATTTGAAAAATAATATTTAATGCAGAAAACTCAAATGAAGACAGTACTCTATTTACTGTATCATTTTTATCTACTTTGTTTATTACTCTCAATATGTCTGGAGTAAATAAGCTCGTAATAATAGCCATTCCAGCTAAAGACATTCCCAACAAACCAAAATTTCCTGCAATAATACCTAATACGATATCCTTTATACTATCTATATAAAGAAAAAATTTCTCATAAATCTGAAATATATTCAATAGAACAAAGCAAAAAATAACAGTAAATAGTAAGGAGGCTCTCACTTCGAGACTATTTAATGTATAATAATCTTTATATCGCCTATAAATCTTAATACGCTTTAACACTTTTTCACTCTCCTTTCTTCCCAATAATAATATTAAAAATTGTATCTTTACATGCCTCTATAAATTCTAACTCATTGACTACTTCCCTTTTAACAGGCTTATGCTCTTCTGTTGTAAATATCTTTCCATTTCTATCTACAGCTTTAACAGAAGCATATCCATGTTTAGTTGCTGATTTATCATCAATACTACTATGCAAATACCCAATTCTTCGAATATTCCTTTTTATTTCTTCCGAGTCTACATTTAGACCCACTCTCCCATTAGAATCGAAAATTACACTAACACCATTTGCATTGGCTTTTTCCATTTGTTCCACCATATTATCTAACCCACCCTGTAGTTCATCTAGCATATAATCATCTGCTGGATTTGGTGCTTTAAAATGAAATGTTAACCTTTTTATATTCTTTATTTTTTTTTAATTCACTTTCTATTTCTTCAATCCCCATACCTTCATTGTACAAATTCGCTTCAAAATATAGCTCTATATTGTTTTCTTTCATACAAAGATTAATCAATTCGGCAAATGCAACATTAAATTCCCTGTAGCCAAATCTATTCCGAGTATGAAAACCAACAGTTTCATGCTCCACATCATAAAAAAATTGAATATCTTCAATCGTTGGGATAGTATGAGACTCTATTTCGTTAGTATCATTATTGACTTTCTTATAATATAATATAGTTTCTTTGTAAATTACTCCAGCTATGGTATTAGCTCGTTTTGTTCCTATTGATAATTTATAATTTGTAGAGGTTTGATGTATTTGCCCATTTTCATTAATTCTATTTTCCTCTACTTTATAAGATATCCCACTTCTTACATATGAAAGTATACTATCTTTCACCCTGTTTAATACCGTTTTATCTTCATAAACATCAAATAATTCAGTAGTCACCAAATTAATTTTTGAAAAATAAATAATCATTCTTGCAATCCCTCCAATACATTTTTCTACATCATACACCAAAATATGACAATTTACCATATTACCTAAAGGTAATATAAAAATGCCCAACTGTTCACCAGTCAGGTATTTTCAAAAATGTATTTGGGGAGAAGTATTTCTTTACACTAACTTCATTTTATATATTACCACAGAAAAAGCGGACAGTCCGGACGAAAACGGACAAACTTTCATTTTTTTCTCATAAACCTGTCAAATTCTTTTCGGAGACTTTCCCCTGTAGTATCTGTGCCCATTTTATCTGCCACCTGCTCCCATGTTTTTTTCTCAAAATATTTCATTCGGATTATACGCTGCATTCTGGCAGGTATTGTATCCATCCACTTTTCAATCTTGAGTTTCAGTTTTTCTGCCTGTCGCTTCCGCTCTATTAATAAAACCTTCTCTCTTTTAACACTTTCAGCATCAAGATATGTTTCCGTTACGCCCGAAACATGAAAACTCATTTTCTGATATGGAAATTCAGGATTGCTTCCCACTACTTTTGCATGCTCCATCTCTATCTTTTTCATCCGGCCAATATCAAATTCAGTTTCCTTTACCAACTCACAAGCATCTATGTAGTCAGATAAAATTTTCTTATCCATAACAAACTCCCCTATCTTTCTTATAAAATATAGCCTGCTGCCTCTTATTCCGCTAAAGACCA
Organism: uncultured Lachnospiraceae bacterium; assembly: GCA_947063675.1. Classification (GTDB taxonomy): domain Bacteria; phylum Bacillota; class Clostridia; order Lachnospirales; family Lachnospiraceae; genus Suilimivivens. Next base: position 26,073 of record CAMSTM010000026.1, read on the forward strand.
GTTTAGCTGACTTACTCTTTCTGTTCTTCCTGTATAACCGCCAGCACATTAACATTTTCCAGCGGGATGCAAAAACTGCCCTCCGGTTCCCACTCTTCCCAATGTTCTGCAAATTCTTCTAACGTATCATACAAGCAAAGCCCCGCTTCCGTTTCCGTGACAAACATTGTCTCCATTACTGCCTGTTCAGCTTCAACCGACCAGCCATATAAGTGATAACGCTCATACTTGTCATAATCCCACAATGATAAGCGTAATGTATGCCCGTCTATCGGCCAATCAGTACCACTTATCTTTCCTTCAATTACCTTTGGTTTGTAATTTGACATATGCACCTCCGCTAAAGTTTAATCAGTCATTACAAAACATTTCTAAATGTCGCATATCCTCACACTGTATCCTCTTTCCCAGAAAAAATAACGCCCCTATCTCTGACACAGTTTTATCCTTCAAATAATTTTTTAAATCAACCGGAAACGCCGCCTGGACAACTAAATGCTCTCCATTTTCATTCGCCCACATCAGCGTAATTGGATACCTTGCATCTGCCTCTTCACCATTTCTGATATCTACTTCATTTATAGCTTTCATGTTCCACCTCCGTTAAAGTTTAATTTATTTAATCTGCTATCTTGTAGGCTTTTGCCGGATAGACTCTCTTTTCATCAAAATACATTTCATCCACAAGCCCATTCTGCCTTGTCCCATCATAATAGACCAGCCGCCTGTGGCTTCCTTCGCCTGTAACTATCCTCTCGACACGTACAATCTCATACCATTCATGGGAATGTGTGCTTTTATCCATGATTATCAGGTTTCCTACTTCACTGGCAATTTCATCAAAAGTTAGCTGTTTTCCTACCACATCTTTTTCAACATAATCACCGGGTTTAAATATCTTTTCTTCCGGCAGAAAAGAAAAGATATCCAGCTGTTCATATTCCATATTTCCTCCTTTGCGATAGCCCCTGTCAGCAGTTAATTATGGAAATCTATGTGATATGTACCAAAAGGCATTTGTTATAATTTCACCCCCAGTAAATCAAATAAACTTATTTGTCCGTCTATGTTTTTCTTCCTTTCCCGCTCTCCCTCAAGCCTGTCTGCCTTATATTTGTTATATTTTGCACGGTATTCATAGCTTTTCCCGAAAATGTTCCATTCTGCCTATAACAAAATCTATTCTTATGTTGAGCTTTTCCATATTCTCCCCTATAATTGGACTACAGGCTACTGGCATAGCCAAGTACAAAAGAAAGGGGACCTCATATATGACATTAGAGCAACGTGCCCATGATATTGGAATCGCCTTTGCAACCTGCAAAATGAATTCTCGTGATAATACAGGTGATGATAAGGTCGCTATGCAGACGCAATTTACCAACTTTATAACGGATTACAACTTTGCCGCATCAGAAGTGGTATGCGGCAAGGCTGAAATCGCAACCTTGTTCAGGGACTGAAGCACCGATTCCTTGGTTAGGGCAAACACCTGCTGTAATTCGTTATAGTTCAACTGATTGTCTCTGGCTATCTGTAAATAGCTGGAGACAGTTTTCTGAACCTTTTCAGAATCAATACCTGCTCTTTTTTGAACTGCCTGTAACATTTCTTCATTTTGCTTTAAAAATTCTTGCATCTTTTTCACCTCCTTTATCGAAATAATTTTGTCTCGTTTCGCAATTGATTTTCTTCCCACGCTCTCCTATAATTTATGTATCAGCACTGCCATGCTGAAATATTCCAGAAAGGAGACTAATCATGTTAAGTAACAGTGCCTTAATCGAAAAAACTGTTGAAATTACTGTCGCTAAAATGAGTAACACCAACACTGCACCATATCAAGGAACAAACTTTAACAGAAAAATAGCCTCTAAATTTGAAGGGCTGTTTGGGTACTTATCCCCGGAAATGCTGCCATTTCAGGCACTTTCGGGGATTTTGCTTATTGTATGAACTTGACTATGACAGACGCAAAGCGGCGTTTCCCTGCCTGCTGTCCGCCGGTTGGTATGATGGCCTTTGAATTTGAACACCGTTGTATATGAGCGGAAGCTGAAAAGTTTACCGCTAAAAAGTGTAAGAACAATTTAGCGGAAGCCTTGCGGCTTCCGCCTTTGTGTTTTTATGCCTGCTCGAAAGGCTCTCCGCAATCCCCACAGATTACATTGACCTCCCGCGTTGCCCGGATAATGGTTCCACAGCAGGGGCAGACATATTTGATACTGCGGTTTTTGGATTTTTTGCTCCCGCCTTTGGTGGTTCCCAGCTCCTGCAGGCGGCTTGCATTGATACCGGCCTCGCCTATGGTTTCTCTGATCCATGCCTCCGCCTCCGGGGCCAGTGTCGTTACCGTCCAGCCGTATTTCTGGTGCTTTTCAATATGTAGGCCGTGGGCCTCGGCGGTGGCCTTAAATTTCATGTTGTGATAATAGCCGTTGTTGCTTACGTCCTGAATATCATGCACCAGATTGTAAAGGTGGGCCATTTCATGTAAGAGGGTGGCCGCCAGCTCGAAGATTGGCCGGTCAAGGTATTCGGCGCAAAGGTTGATCTCCCGGTACTTCTCGCCGCTGGCGTTCCAGATTTCATTGATACTGCACCAGCCGTATGCGCCGCGCCCGCCGTCCGGGGATACGGTGATGGCCGGGCGGGTTAATTCGTTATCATAGAAATGTTCGTTAAACAGGTCGAACATTTCCTCGGTTTTCTTTACGATTTCAGATATTTGCAGCATGGTCGCGTCCTCCTCAAAGATATGTTTTATTTCTGTGAGTGACAGCTTACACACCACAGGTGGAAAAGCAAGCTCTAAAATACTTAAAACATATCTTTTTTAGAATATCCGGGCAGCAAAAACCCCGCCGAAGCGGGGCTTTTAATTAAATGATTTCCGATTCAACAAAGTCAACATAGATAATATGTTCGTTTCCATTGGCGCAGCAATAATATACATATTCGCCGGGATAACCATTGCCGGATTGAAAGTATTTACAAAAAGGGCCGCAATTTGCAAATGGATCGTCTACGCTTTTCTGTTCTCTCATGTATTCAATATATGCTACTTCTTCATCCCCAGTTAATCCTAATGGAAATAGAGTTGCCATTTCTTCTGCTTCCTTTTGTGCCTCTAAATCCAATTCGTAAAATTTGCAGTTGGTTTCCATGTGTTATCCTCCTCATACGATTGATGTGAGTGACAGCTTACACATTTCCGGCAAAAAAACAAGCTCTAAAATACTTAAAACATATCTTTTTTCGGAATATCCGGGCAGCAAAAA
>CAMSTM010000027.1 GCA_947063675.1 uncultured Lachnospiraceae bacterium
GCGTCACGATCCTTTTCATCAAGAATATACTCAAAAAAGCTGTAGTTTTCCTTTTTCTGAAGCTGTTCACTGTCAGCGCCAATTCCATCCCTTCCTATAATTCCCTGCTGGCGTTAATGGGGCCGTTTATAGGTATTTTCATGGGATTCGACGCTATAGGCAGCGAGCGGACGGAAGGAACGCTTAACCGTCTGGTAAGCCAGCCCCTTTACCGGGACAGCATTATCATCAGCAAATTTCTGGCCGGGCTGTTCATCATAGCCGTAATGGTTTTCTCCTCAGGACTTTTGATTTCCGCAGTAGGCTTGCTGAAAACCGGCCTTATCCCTTCGGGCGGAGAAGCAATACGGCTGCTTATTTACCTTTCCTTCTGCGTGGTTTACATCGGTTTCTGGCTGGCGGTGGCCATTCTCTTTTCCACAATATGCCGCCACGCCGCCACCTCTGCACTGGCCTGCATTGCGGTATGGCTGTTTTGTTCCATTTTCGTAAGCCTGTTGGCCGGTATCATCGCAGACGCCCTGTATCCCGTAAGCGGCAACGACCTGCAGTCCCTGATGAATGAGATGCGGAATTATTCCTGCGAGCAGAATATCAACCGCCTCTCTCCCTACTATCTTTTTGGCGAGGCTTCCGCTACCCTTTTAAACCCGGGTGTGCGTTCCGTGAATGCAGTCACCATGATTCAGTTATCCGGCGCTTTGAGCAGCACTTTGTCCGTCGGGCAAAGCCTGCTGCTGGTATGGCCGCATCTGACTGCCCTTGCGGCTCTGATGCTGATTGCATTTGCCATTTCTTACGTATCCTTTATGCGGCAGGAAATCCGGGCGCGGTAGGAAACACAGCTTCCCTGTCCGCTCCGTGCATTAAAAAACTGCCGTCCCTGCGATATATTTTCACACGGGCGGCAGTTTTTTCTTCCTAATATATTATCCAAGCAGTTGCTTCAATGCTTCAAATCCATCCACATTGACGGCTTCCTTATTTGCCTCCTGAATCTGGATATAAACCTCTTTCCGGTATACCGGAACCTCCTTCGGTGCGCTGATGCCCAGCTTTACCTGTTCTCCCTTAATCTCCAGAATTGTAATTTCAATATTATTGTTGATAATAAGGGCTTCGTTTTTCTTTCTGGATAAAGCTAACATCTACTCACCTGCTTTCTTTGCGTTCAATATATCATAAACAGGGAATTTCACCGGATAGCCTTCCCCCTCCACGATAACCTGACACGCTTTTCGCTCTGCCGCATTAATAATGATAGGGCCTTTGAGGTTAACGCTCATCTTCGTGAGGTCGCCTGGCACGGTAATCGTAACCATCACCAGAATTTCCTCGGGAAGGAGCTCGCCGATAGGCTTTATAAGCTCATCCTCTACCTCGGGATTATAATCGGGCATTACAATCAAAGGATTCATCACAGGCATTGCAAATGCCGGTTCCTGCAGCGACTGCATCCAGTGCATGGCGCCGGAACCGCTTTCCTCGTCATGCAGCAGGGCAAACTTTGTCAGTTCCGGGAATCCGATAATTCCGGAAGGAAAAGTAATTATTCTGTCATCAGCAATTTCAATTTCCCCAAAAATCTTTGTTTTAATCTTCATAACTGCTCCTATCGTGTTTCACAGTATCTGTTTAAATATAGTTCATCAGCGAAGTCTGCATGATTTTTCCCGTCGCCATAAGCGCTGAATTATAAGTAAGCTCTGTGCTGGTGAGCTGAATGACAACCTCTGCAATGTCAATATCTTCATTTTCCGACTTCAACGTCTGGAAATTGCTTCTCTGGTCCATAAGCCGGTTGCTGATAAGGTCAAGACGCTGGCTTCTGGTTCCGTTTTCGGTAACCGCCTCATTGGTGGTGTTCAGATGTCCCTGCATTTTCGTGATGGTCGAGCCAAACATGTTATGGACGCTGTCACGCATATAGCTGTACGCCTTGTCGGCAGCTTCGTATTTCAGCCTTATATCATTATACTTCGGGTCGTCCTCGCTCATGCCTTTCATAACGGTTTCGAGGTCTCTCCTGGTGGCGTCTATATCCGTCAGCTTGTTAATGGCGCGCTCCAAATCGTCAATATCCCTGTCAAGGCCGTGGCCAAACACTTCGCTGGCCATGGTGTTGACCTGAATTTTCTGGTTGTAGCCTACGTCGTATTCGATTTTCTGGTCAAGAGGGGAACGGTTAAAGTTATAGTTCGTCTTATCCGGATTCCCATTCTCGTCCAGAGTGGTTTTGGTACAGGCAAAATAATGCTCGGGGCGCAGGTCGCCGTCTTTCCAGCTGTTTTTGTTGTAGGTTACATTGATTGCCGAATCCTCGGTCATCTGCCCGGCATAATCATCATAAGCCGCATTGCTGAAAAGGATTTCGCCGGTTTCAGGAATAAAGAGGATTTTCTTCTCAGGAGGATTTTTACCATTTGCCTTAATCATCTGGTCATACGGGTCCGGCTCGTCTGTTACATGAGCTTCTGTAATACCCTGCATATCCTTCTGCGTTTGACCGGTCAGGGTTATCGTCGGGTTACTATTCAGTGTCGCCGCTCCGGATGCCGCTCCTGTTGTTCCGTCAGCATTTGTTACCTTAGTTCCAACCGGAAGTATTGCGTTTCCTGCGGCGTCAAATGTGACCGTAGTCTCCTCAGCCAGGGTCACTGTATCTGTGCCAACTGTCACCGACGTTCCTGCCGGCACTTTTGCAATTACGCCTTCCGCAGCAGTCTTGTTATCTGCAGTTGTTATAGTTGTTCCATTTATAGTTGCAGATGTCGCTCCTGTCAGTTTTGTACCATCTGTCATCTCCGTCGGAACCGTATAAGTAATCTTTCGAACCGAACCGTCTTTCAGCGTATCATACGCCAGCCGGAGCCTGTGGATATCCCCGTTTAATATCTTCTTTTCGTCAACGCCGGCATACTTTCCGTCTTCCCAGTTATTTTTATTCAGCCCTGCCATCTCGGCAATATCCGTGCAGTTCAGAATATCAAAATCCAGAAGCCCCTTAGGCTCTGTAATCGCGTAGTCAGGATGTCCCTTGGGCTCACGCTCCACATCCTCCTTAAAGGAAAGAGGGGTATCCGTGCGGAAACCGGTGAAGATATACCTTCCGGCATAATCCGTATTTCCTGTGGAATAAAACTCATCGCGTAGGGACTTAAGCTGCCCTAACAGCACTTGCAAATCCTCACTGCCAAGGTGCTTGTTGTCGCCTTTGTTCGCCAGTTTTCCCATGCTGGTAAGCACATCGTTTATGGTTTTCAGTGCCTGCGCGGTAACGTCCAGCCAACTGTCCGCATCCGGCGCATTTTTTTCATAAAACTGTGTCATCTCGGAAACGCTGGTCCTAAGGCGCAGAGCGCGGATTGCAATTACCGGGTCGTCGGAAGGCTTGGTAATTTTCTTCTGTGTCGCCATCATGGTGCTCAGCTTATCCCGCGTTATTTTGTTATTATTGATATTATACAGAGAATTATTCTGCATAATTTTATTTGTCATTCTCATAGAAATTATCTCCTGATTATATGCTTTGCCAAGTTTCTATGGTACAGTCTTTCCCAAAATGCTCCCGGTCTGCCTTCACAAACTGCAATGCTTTTATACTCCGGTCCGCAAAATCAACTGGTCGTAAACCTCTGTCAGCGTCTGTATCATCTTGGAAGCCAGCGTATAGGAATTCTGGAATTTCACCAGGCTCACCGCCTCCTCGTCCTCGTCCACACCGGAGATGGAATATCTCTGGTTGTCAATGGTGTTCTTAAGTCCGGTATAGGTATCGTAGAAGGTGTTGGCCTCGCCTGCGCTTAATGCCGCGTCTGAAAGGATTGCCTCCAACAGCTGTCCCGCCGTTCCGTTACGGAAGTGGAAAATGTTCTTGTTGGCAAGCATTTCAATCATCTCTTCAATCTTACCGCATTCCTCCACACCCACGTCCTTGCTGCTTCTGGTTCCAAGCAGGGAAGCGTCCTTTATCAGGGCTTCGTTTATGGTAAAGTTCTCAGCCGTCAGATTGTAGTAGCCTTTCTTTGAGATGTCGCCCAACATATCCTCGTCGAACTGGCCTTCTCCGTTTCCCTTTTTTCCTGTAAAGAAAATACACCCCTCATTGCCGTTGGCGTCTATACCGCTGGTAAATATCTTGTTAACTGTCTCGGCAAAGCCGCGAATCCAGGCATTCATCTGCTCCATGTAGTAGGGAATACCCTGATATTTGATTTTCTTTTCGTTCTGGACAGTTTTGCCCGGCTGTGCCTTTGCCGCAAGTCCGGTATTTTTATTTTGAGCCGGGTCTTCTTCAAAGGTAAAAGTATATGAGGCATTTCCTGTAACGGGGTCTACCCCGTTAAATTTCCAATCACTGTAGTAGAAAAGTTTATTTCCGATATTAATCACGCCGCCGGAATCAGACAGGGTACAGTCCTGCATATTTTTCAGATAATCGGCTGTCACCTCAACAGTCACTGTATGCTCTGCTTTGCCCGTAACAGGGTCTGTCGGTCCCGCCTGAAAATCCTTCACTGTCCCATTAAAATTCGTTTCATTATTTCCGTCCCGAAGCTCCAACAGCCCTTTCAGCTTGCCGCCCATGGAAGAGCTTAAGATATTGAAGGAATTCCCGTTCTCCCACTTAATATCATACAATCCGTCGGCGTCCGTCTGGTTTACTTTTTCACTGGCATCCCGGGGCTTGTAGGTCAACTGCTTATAATCGTTTCCGTCCACAAGCACCTGTCCGCCCGCAATACGAACCACGTATCTGGTGGCGTTCGTATCTCTGCTGGCATTCTGTACATCCGCAATCTGGGTTTCCGTAACGTCCACATCTATGTACTCCGACAGTTCGTCGATAAGCAGCTCCCTCTGGTCTCTCAATTCGTTGGCTCTTGAGCCGGAAAGTTCAATCGTATTAATCTGTTTATTTAAAGTGGCAATCTTCTGCGCAATCGCGTTGATTGAGTCTACGCTTTCCTTAACCTCCAGATTGATATCCTTCTGGAGCTCCTTCAGATTACCGGCCATATTATTAAAATAATCGGTCAGCGACTTTGCCGAAGCTATGAACTGCTGCTTGGAGGTTTCGCTGCTGGAATTGGTAGTCACAGACTGGAGCGCCGCGCTGAATTTATCAAAAATCACCTTAAATCCGCTGGTTCCGTCGTCGTCAAGATATTTTTCAACCATGGACATATAGTAGCTTTTGGCGCTGTACTCTCCGTATTTGCAATTATTATTCCAGTATTTCACATCATAAAAATTGTCCCGCACACGCTCAATTGCAATGGTATCCACTCCGGCGCCGGCACAACCGTAGGTGGCAAAAACCCGCAGCGCATTGTTTGCCTGCTGTGTCACCTGCTGGCGGCTGAATCCGTCCGTCTGGGCGTTGGCAATATTATTAGCGGTAGTATTTAATGCGGCGTTGGCGGCACGAAGCCCCGAGCCTGCAATATATAATCCAAAAAATTGTGACGGCATTTACTTCACTCCCCTGTGTATAAAATATTATTTCCTGTATACGGCGGCCAAAACAAATATATCCGCCCTTATGTTATCTTCCCAGCGTACTAATCACATGCTCCATCAGCTCGCTCACCACGTTGATATAACGGCTTGCGGCGTTATAGGCGTTCTGGAACATTACCATGTTGCTCATTTCCTCGTCGGAGGCAACGCCAAGCACCTGCTCTCTGGCAGCCTGCAGATTATCCACTGTCACTTCCTGATTTGCACAGATGTCATGGGCAACGGAACCGGAATTTGCGGCCTGGGATATCAAAGCGTCATAATAATTGATAAAGTTCGTCTTTGTCCTGACGTTCGGGTTCAAGGTGAGGACATCCTTGGTGAAAATCGCTTTCAGCGCATCGGCCGTATCCTGGTCAACGATATCATCCTTCTTTTTGAAGCTGAGAAGGGAAGGCGCCTGCTTTAGCTCATTGTCAATCATCATGTTTTCGACGCTGAGCGTTTTGTCGCCGGTGACCTTTGACCGGAATATCTGAAAAGGCTGCCCCTTGTAATCTCCGTCGGTATAACACATGTAAGTGCTGTTCGGGTCCTCGGCCTTGGCAGCGTTTGCCGCATCCTCCAACACCTTGTTAATGGCCGTTGCAACCGCATTCATGAGCTGGTCGAATTCCGCCTGGACATTCATCATAATAGACTGGGAAATATCCTTATCGTAGGTTGCCGGATCCAAATCCTTGTAGGTCGCCCGGTGGTCGCCCCTTGCATACAGCATGGATTTCAGAGCGCCGATATCCGTATTCATATCGGTGGAAATCTCCTGGTTCATGTTAAAGAGCCTTGCGCCGTTCAGCCCTACAGGCTCGCCGTTTGCACCGGTGATAATTTCCCCGTTCGCGTCCTTTCTTGCAAGCTGATTCCAGTAAGGCGTATAAAAGCCGGTGTCCGGGTCGGCATACAGGCCGATTTCGTTGGCTCTGTCAGACTGGACAAAATCCTTGCCCTCTAACCGTATCAGGACGTTTCCGTGGACATCCGTCCTTAAATCTATATTTCCCATCGCTGAAAGTTCATCTATCAGCAGGTTTCTTTCATCTCTTAAGTCGTTTGCTTTCTCTACTCCGCCCGCTTCAATCTTTAAGATTTCCTCGTTCAGCTCGGCAATACGCTTGCCGTAGGCGTTCATGGTATCTACCTGCTTTTTGATTTTCAGGTTCAAGTCGTCCTGATACTCGCACAGCCCTTTGTAGACCGCCTGGCCGCGGGAGAGAAACTCCGTACACCTCTGCATGAAAACGCCCTGGTTTACGGCGTTTCCGGGATCTCTTGCCAAATCCTGGACAGAACGCCACAGATTATCAATCGCACCTGCGAAGGCTTCGCCGTCAAGCTCCTGAAAAAGGCTGTATACTTCATCAAAAGCGTTGGCTGAAACCTCATAAAATGCGCTTCTGCCGGACTCCCGGCGATATGCTTTGTCGAGGAAATCGTCTCTGACCTGCTTAACCTGCGTGTAGCTGACACCAAACCCGACCTGCGTCCATGAAATGGAGGTCTTGCTGGTGGAAAGAGTATTATAAAATCGGGTTCCCTGCTGCACCTGCTGCCTGGTGTACCCGGTGGTATCGATATTGGACATGTTGTGTCCGGTGGTATTAAGCGCGTTCTGCCCCATCTGCAGGCCGCTGACGCCTACATATAAACTTCCAAATAAAGACATTTTATCACCTCATAATTTTCAGGATTATTGTTTTGCATCGAAGCCCCGGCCATCCACGCCCATGGTAACGCCCGCACTGGTGGCTCCTCTGTCGTAGTTGGCTGTCTCAGGCGCTGCCTTCATGGCCTGAAGCATATTCATATCGAACTCAACCATTTCCAGAGCGTTCTGTATCAGAATACCGTTCTGTTCGTTGACGCTTCTCACTCCATGGACAGCCCTGCTTAATCTGTCATGCACTCTAGCCAGCTTCTGCTGTTCCTCGGGTCTTGATTCAAGCATATCAATCAGATCCGCGATTTTCAGCGTGTCAACATCCTTGTTAATTACGTTGGCGATATCAGTAAACACTTCCTGTCTTTTTTTGTCCAGACGGTTAATTCCACTGACAACGTTTTGTTCTTCATCCGTGATTTTGGCTAATTCTTCCAGATTGCCGGATATAATCACCGGCGTTTTTTGGGTAGATAACTCCAGCAAGTTTTCGTACTCCCGGCTTTCCGAGTCGAGTACTTCAATCAGGTTTTCCATTAAACTTGCCATTAAAAGTTACCTCATTTCTTCATATTTCTGCATCAGCTTATCGGCAAAGCTGTCCGTGCTCACCTCATAATTACCCGACTGCAGTCTTGCTTTAATCGAAGCCGTCACATCCTCCCTGATGTCGCTGCTTGCCGCCACCGCCTGCTTGGCTGCCTGAATATCCTTGCCGAAGCTGGAAATCTGCAATTGGTCGGAAGCGCCGGCATTTCCCTTTAATCTGGATTTGGCTGCTTTCTTTGTATCATAAATCTGCTGAACCTGTGTGTAAGCTTCTATACGCATTCGGATTCCTCCTTCCGTGGATGTAATTTCTTAATCCGTGTGCATTTTCAATATTACTCATTTATTATTACACTAATTGTATCGGATAATTTCAGAAAGACTTTAGAGAGATTTTGAATTTTGTTGACTTCAAAAGAGAAAGAGGCGGCCAGTGGCCGCCCCAAAATTTTATGTTTTATTATTTTTCAGATTTCCAGTTCGGACGCATGTCCACGCCTCTTGTCTTATCACCCTGGGGGTTGTCGCCAAAGACATAATCGTTGCCGGGAAGAACCGCGTTAAGAACAATTCCCGCAATAGCGGCGATTGCAAGTCCTGTGAGCGTGATGGACGTCCCGCCCACCGTAAAGGTAAGGCCGCCGTTGAACCCAAGGCCGCTTACCAGAATCACAGCCGCGATAATCAGGTTTCTGGATTTTGTAAAGTCCACCCTGTTTTCCACCACGTTCCTCACGCCGATAGCGGAAATCATTCCGTAAAGCATAAAGCTTACGCCGCCGATAATTGCGGAAGGAATGGAGCCGATAACCTCCGACATTTTCGGGATAAAGCTAAGCACTATGGCATAGACTGCGGCGAGACGGATTACCTTGGGGTCGTAAACCCTGCTTAATTCCAGAACGCCTGTATTTTCACCGTAGGTCGTGTTGGCAGGACCGCCGAAAAGTGCGGACAACGATGTTGCAAGGCCATCGCCAACCAGCGTCCTGTGAAGCCCCGGGTCCTCCAGATAATTTTCGCCCACGGTCGCGGAAATGGCCGACATATCGCCGATATGCTCCATCATGGTGGCAAGGGCAATAGGCGCCATAACGAGAACCGCCGTCACATCAAACCTGCAAATCCGGAAGGGCGGAAGTCCTACCCAGCTTGCCGCCTTAACGCCGGCAAAATTAAGAACCGCGCTGCCATCAGGGTTCGTCACTCCAAAGGCGTTCAAAAGCAGAGCCGCCGCATAGGAAATCACAACTCCCATAAGAATCGGAATGATTTTGAACATGCCTTTTCCCCAGAGGTTAAAGACGATAATCGTTCCAAGAGCAATCAGCGCCAGAAGCCAGTTGGTAGAGGCGTTGGAGATTGCGGACGGCGCCAGGGAAAGCCCGATACAGATGATAATGGGGCCGGTTACCACGGGGGGAAGATATCTCATAACCTTCTTTATTCCTATCAGCCTGATAATCAAAGCCAGAATCAGATACAGCACGCCCGCCACCACGATACCGCCGCAGGCATAGGGAAGCTTTTCTCCCATGCTCATTCCGGCAAAAATGCCTGTGTCCAGCTGCGCCACCGTCTGAAAACCTCCCAGAAACGCAAAAGAAGAACCTAAGAATGCAGGCACCTTTAGTTTGGAGCACAAGTGGAAAAACAAAGTTCCAAGCCCCGCGCAAATCAAAGTAACCTGAATCGAAAGTCCTTCTCCTTCAAAATAAACATTCACTAAAATCGGTACCAGGATTGTCGCGCCAAACATGGCGAACATATGCTGCAATCCCAGAATCAGCATTTTGGGAATCCCGAGCGTCCGGGCATCCCGAATTGCTTCCTGCTGCTTAATCATTTAATTTCCTCCTCATATTTCCTTTGTACTTGTAAAGTTACTATTGCCTAGTATATATGGTCTCTTCTCTGATTGCAAGCAAAAAATATACAGAATCCGGCGCCTTTTATCCGCGTCCTTTTCCGTCCAAAAATATCCTTTTTTCGAGTTGACTTAAAGGGGCAGTTGCACTAAAATTTTAAATAGTATAACATGACTGACAGAAAATGAGTGGAAAGTCTTTCACTCGAAGGAGTTTGCGTCTGCGCTGCGTCCGCAAACCCTGTTATGAGCAAACGCAGTGCAGAAACGAGGTTATTTATGGAACATTTGGAAAACATGAAGGACGTATTTATTTTGAGCCATCCGTTGATACAGCACAAGATTTCCCGGCTTCGGGATGTGAACACGGGCACCAACGAGTTCCGCAAGCTGATTGAGGAAATCGCCATGCTGATGGGATATGAAGCATTAGGCGACCTGCCCACAGAGGAGGTTGAAATCGAAACCCCCATCGAAACCTGCATGGCACCGGTTATCTCCGGCAAAAAGATGGCAATCGTCCCCATTCTGCGGGCGGGCCTTGGAATGGTAAACGGCATGCTCGCGCTTGTTCCCTCCGCGAAAGTCGGCCATATCGGACTTTACAGGGACCCCAAAACCCATGAGCCTCACGAATACTACTGCAAGCTCCCTGAACCTATTGACCAGAGAACCATCGTCGTCTTAGACCCCATGCTCGCCACCGGCGGCTCCGGCTCCGAGGCGGTAAATTTCATCAAGAAGCATGGCGGCAGGCACATCAAGTTTATGTGTATCATCGCCGCGCCGGAAGGACTGAAGAAGCTGCGCGAAGACCACCCGGATATCCAGATTTACGTGGGTCATCTTGACAGATGCCTGAACGACCACGCCTACATCTGTCCCGGACTGGGCGACGCCGGAGACAGGATTTTCGGAACGAAATAGATTTTATAACAGGCGGTGAAAGCGGAGGGCTTTCATCGCCTGTCTTCTATTTTACTCCATTATAATCCCAGTGCAGTTTCTACTTTATCTGCCGATAGCCAGCCCTTTTCAAATCTGAAACAGGTTTAATATTGGGCATAATCGTCATCTCCTTATTTTCATTATATCCAGTTTCCTGATAAACAGCAAGGAAATTAACATGCAAAGCGCTGAAAGCTACCTGTGGGACGGAAATCCGCCGCGTCCTGCCATCGTCCCCATATCGGAAATCGAAATCCCGGAGGCGTCCACCAACGCCGTTTTATCCTGCTGCTGTCCTTCCGAGGTTGAAGGTATTGTCCCGGCAAGCTGACCGCGGATACTCTCCGCGCGAAGCAGACAGAACTGTTTCAGGGTATCGCTTCCCTTTTCAAATTCCTCATAGCTGCAGAATTTTGTGGGGTCCTTTTCCACATAAGGGGCAATCATCTCTTTTACGGAAGATATCATCTCCTCAAAATAGCTATTGGAAAAACTGCCATCGGCAAAATGGCTGTCCAAAAATTCCTGGAAATACCGATGATACATTTCAGTGTATTCCTCATTATTAAAAATCCATGCAAGCATGGGACGTTCCTCCACAGAGCCGCCGGAAACCGGGGAATCGATTGGGAAATTCACCATGCTATTCGCATTGCTGCCCCCATTGCCGTCCGCATCTGACTGCGCCTCAAAGCCGCCGAAGGCAAGATTATAATCCCAGGGAATCATGGAAAGCTGTCCGTCTTTCTCATACAAATAATAGTTATGAACCATAGAGCCTGTATAGCTGTCAAAATTGCAGACAAAGTTGTGTACCACAAAATAACGGATAACTGCCTCCACATCGACCACATGCTCGATATCCTCTCCCTGTCCCATTTTTTTGAGTGAGGCAATCAGGCGTTTTTTGTCCGTATCTGTGATGTAGGTTTTGGCATTGTCAAAAATGTTTATATAGCTGTCAGACGCATCGTCGGTATACTGGAGCAGCACGTCGCTGCTTCCCTTGAACATGCCGCCGAATTGCGGCGGGCCGCCTTCCGGCATTTCACTCTTTTCAAATCCTCCCACGCCTCCCGGCAGCTCGGGTATTTCTCCGTCGAATCCCTTCTGCGCCTTTTTCGGGAGTTCTCCCGCATCTTTCCTGTCTTCCCCGCGCGCTCCGCCAAAGAATTCCTCCATGCCATCCCGGTCGAACTTGTCTCCGTTTCCCCGGCCGCCGCCCATATCCATACTGTCAGGCTTGTAGAGATTGCCGTAGCCGTTCCCGTAGTTCCGTGCAAGGAAGCTCTCCTCCACGCTTTCCACCGCCAGATAAAGCCCCCACTCCTCTCCGTTTACCGTAATATAAACATAGCTGCACAAAGGAGCGGCAACGCCAAAATCCCCCATCATCTTATAGGTAAGGTAATCTTTCATATAGGTGTTGTCCTGTATGATATTGTTCAGGCTGATTTTATCCAGTCCGTGGTAGCTATTTCCCTTTTCATAGCAGTCAAATTCTATTTTAAAGCTGTAACGGTCGTTTCCATATTCCTTTACCTGACTTAAAGAAGTGTTTCCCTTTGCCCGGATACCCACGTTTTTATATGCCTCATTGTCAATCACCACGCTGCACGCCGAATATTCCTCGTTTTCACAGGTGTCCGGAAAGCTGTCCCAGTCCTCCATGACAATATCGATACTGTGCACCCTGGAATCGTCAAACAGCCTCGAGGCATACCCTGTCTGCGCCATAACCGGCATAATCCCCAGCCTTTCGCCGTTCATGAAAACAGCCGTCACAATCAGGGTAAAAAGCATAACCCCGCAACATATTTTATCTATCTGCTTATGAGTTGACATGCGCCGCCTCCTTAACCCATATATTCTCCGCTGTAGCTGACAAGCACCGCGCTGTTTATGCCGTCCATTGCCGCCAGTTCATTGATAAAATCCGTGTTGTCTTCCTTCATGCGTATTTCCAGATTCAGCTCCACCATGCCCTTTTGCGCCGTTTTGCTTTTTACCACGCACCGCTGCACCCTGCCTTTCAAAAACTCCAACGCCTGCCGCTCGCTTTCATGCCCTTCACAGCCGATTACCACGATATACGGATTCAGATGCGGCTTCCTGTTGACGAAAACCAGAAGGACAATACCGATAAAAAGGCTCCCGAATACGGCAAGGGGAAGCATCCCCGCCGCCAGTACGATTCCTGCGGCAATCGACCAGAACAGAAAAGCAATGTCCAAAGGTTCTTTGATTGCCGTTCTGAACCTCACGATTGACAACGCGCCCACCATGCCCAAAGACAGCACCACATTGGAGGTTACCGCCAGAATCACCACAGTGGTAATCATGGTAAGGGCGATAAGCGTCACCCCAAAGCCGGAAGAATACATTACGCCGGAGAAGGTCTTTTTGTACACAAAGAAAATAAACATTCCCAGCCCGAAGGCCAAAAGCAATGCCGCCGCCATATCCACAACGCTTACGCTTGAAACATTCTCCATAAAACCTGATTTGAAAATATCGTTAAAAGTCATTTTTGCTTTTACCCCTTTTCTTTTTATTTTCCCTCAATCCTATGACACGCCGGGCAATATCCCGCGCCGCACCGATGCCGGCCGCCTTCTCATGCCTGCTGCCCCTGACGCCAACCGTCACCCGTAAATCCTGCACGCCGCGTATTTAGAGTAAGCTCCCGCCCTTCGCCCCGGAAGCTGCACCGCGTCCCTGATAATATCCGGCAGAAAGGCGTCCCATTTTACTTCCATAATAATTCCTGCATCGCCCGCCGGTATTGTCACGCAGTCAGGATTTAAAAAATCCGTTCCGCCAAGCCCGGTTCTGATATTGTAATCCAGCGTCACGCGGACGTTTCCCTCCGGATACACAAAAGCCTCCCTTGTATAGTCCACAATTGTTTTCGGAGCCAGCCCCTGTGCCTGCATTTTACTGTACAGCTCTGCGAGGAGCTTTTTCCCGCTATGTACCATGAAAGAATTATCGCCCTCCGCAATTTTCTGCACTTCCTCCGCAGACAGCAGAACGCTTTCCTTTCCTGTAAGGCCGTTATATTTCCGCTTTTTTTCCAGTTTGATAAGAGAAATATCTTTATTATAGTAGCGGATACGGAATTTTTCCCTTGTATTTACTCCGTCAATTTTCTCTCTCAGCGCCTTATCCTTTAAGTTATCAAAATAAAGGCTCCGTATCTCATACTTCCCTCCTCTCCCGTGAGCATCCTCTTTTGCCACCGCCCGCAGACGGCTTCTTATGACAGCGGCGTCCATAGCGTTAATTTCAATCTTCCACTCATGCCGAAAGCCTGCCACTTGCTTTCCTCCCTTCACTTTTATTCCCCTCGCATTTTATTCCCGCAGGCAGCAACCGGGCGGCTGCCTGCTGCGGGTATCCGACCTGTTTAGTTTATCTGTAAAATTTGTCCAAATTATGGGATGTATGTGAAAATTTTGTGAGTATTACCGCCCGGGCGGAAATACCGGGAATTGTACTAATGATATTTTATGAAATGATGCACAAGAGAAATCAACAAGCTGAATTCACTTTGTAATATTAATCTTCGTAATGCCCTTTACATGATTTGACTATTATTTGATTATCAATTATTTCATACACTAACCGGTTTGCCTCATCTATCCGTCTGCTAAATAATCCTGACTTTCCATACTTTAGCTTCTCCGGTTTTCCTATCCCCTGCAAAGCACCATCACGCTCCACGCTTTGTAACAATTGATTTATCCGCTTAATAACCTTTTTATCCTGTGACTGCCAATATAGGTATTGGCTCCATCCCTCTTCAGCAAAAGCAATCTGCATAACCGGCTATTCCTCCATTGCAATCAGCTCTTCCATAGTTTTTACTACTACCTGACCGTTTTTCACCTGCTCATCCGCCCGCTCCAGCATGGCAAGATATTCCGCATTTTTTTTCGCCTTTTGAAGCTCATTGTATTCAGCTTCATTTATCATATAAATATTCTCGTTCCGTGGTCTTGAAATAACTACAGTCTCTCCCATACTGATTTTATCGCACCATTCTTTAAAATTATCTCTGATATTTGCGGACTTTACTGCTAACATACCTTATACCTCCCTTTAAAAATATACATTTTTTGTATTATTTTTTGTACTATTATTATATTTACAGTATACCCTAATGTCAACAAACCTTGCCACGCTTCGCGTACCAATTTATTGTAATAAAAGAAAAGGGAAGTTTCCACCCTTCCCTTTTCCCAAATCTTTTATTTAACCTTAAACCTTCTGGAACTTCCCTATATAAACCGGGAAAGTGCTCGTTCCCTTGATTTCCTTGCCGGCTGTTATTGTAACGTTTTTATCCATAATAAGGTATTCGGCGTCCACACCTGCCTCAACTACTGTGCCCTGCATCAGAATACAGTTCTTTACCTTTGCGCCCCTGGCAATCTTAACGCCGCGGAACAAAATGCTGTTCTCCACTTCGCCCTCGATGACGCAGCCGTCGGCAGTCATTACGTTCTGAGCCTTTGCGCCTTCTATGTATCTGGTCGGATTGTCGTCGTGAATCTTGGTATAAATAGGAGAGCCCTCAAACAGCGCGTCCAGATTGTAATCGTCAAGAAGCTTCATGTTTTCGTCGAAGTAGCTCTTCATATCGCAGATACGCGCCAGATAGCCTTCATATTTATAAGCATGGATATTTAATTTGTTAAGCTGAGGCATCAGCACGTCGCGCTCAAAGAATTCATCGCCGTTTACAAAGGCGGTATCAATCAGCTCGATTAACAACTCCCTTTCAACCACAAACATATTCATGGAGAAGTTCTGAACGCCCTCCGCTCTGGAATTCACGTAAATCTTTGTAATTCTTCCGTCTTCAATATCAAAGGCATAGTAATATCCCTTGTCGATACCCGTGGACTGACGGAGGCTTTCGGGAATCTCCTGCTGATTGTAGGCGATGGTTACATCCGCGCCGCTGTCAATATGAGACTGAATCATATCCTTAAAGTCAATATTGACAACAACGTTAGTGTCAGTAATCACCACATATTTTTCCTTCTGGTCCCTTAAGAAATCCAGAATGCTTGCCAGTGCGCCTACGCGCCCGGTGTAAGGCTTCGCTCCCTTTTCCGCAAAAGGAGGGAAAATATTCAGACCGCCGTTTTTGCGGACCAGGTCCCACTCACGGCCGGAATCCAGATGGTCCATCAGGGAATGGTAGTTGTTGTTTACCATGATGGATACGTTGTTGATATCGCAATGGGTCATACTGGATAAAATAAAATCAATCAGACGGTAACGGCTGGCAAAAGGAATGGATGCCATCAAACGCACATTCACCAGTTCGGGGACAAGCGCGTCATAACTGTTCGGGAAAATAATGCCCAGTGCATTTGTATTTGAGTTTACCATACTTCTTCACCACCCTTCACATTTTCTCTTACCATGGCTTTCGGGCCAATCTTCGCATTGTCGCCGATGACAACGCCGGAACCAACGGTGGCAACATCCTTTTCCTCGCCGGAAGGCATTTCTCCGACCACCGCGTTCTCGCCG
Organism: uncultured Lachnospiraceae bacterium; assembly: GCA_947063675.1. Taxonomy (GTDB): domain Bacteria; phylum Bacillota; class Clostridia; order Lachnospirales; family Lachnospiraceae; genus Suilimivivens. The sequence continues at coordinate 16,095 of CAMSTM010000027.1, forward strand.
ACCACCACGTTTTCAGCCACGATACAGTGCTTCACAACGGCGCCGGCCTTTATAACCGTGCCGCCCATCACAACCGCATCTTCAATCACGGCTCCCTTTTCCACTCTCACACCGGAGAATAAAATGGAATGCTTTACCGTGCCCTTTACCCGGCAGCCGTCGGTAATCATGGAATCCTCAACAACGGCGCCCGCGCTGATTTTATGTCCGGTCATGCCGCTGTTACGGCTGTAAATCTTCCAGCCGTCGTCAAACAGGTTGATTCCGCTGTGTTCAGGGTCCAGGACTTCCATATTGGCTTCCCAGAGGGAGGAAATCGTTCCGACATCCTTCCAGTAACCGTTGAAATGGTAAGCGTACATATTTCTCTTATCCCGAAGAAGATTAGGGATAATGTTGTTGCCAAAGTCATTCTCGGAATTGGGATCGGCCTCGTCCTCTTCCAGATACTGTTTCAAAATATCCCAGTTAAATATGTAGATTCCCATGGAAGCCAGATTGGACTTGGGCTGCCTGGGCTTCTCCTGGAATTCCGTAATCTTGTCGTTTTCATCCGCAACCATCAGGCCGAAGCGGGAAGCCTCGTCCCACGGAACCTCCATAACGGCCACGGAAAACTCCGCGTTCTTTTCCTTATGGAATTTCAGGAAATCGCTGTAATCCTGTTTACAAATCTGGTCACCGGAAAGGATGATAACATACTGCGGGTCATAACGCTCGATAAAGGACATATTCTGATAAATCGCATTTGCCGTTCCCTTATACCAGTCAGAGCCGCTTGCTTTCTGGTAAGGCGGAAGAACATGAACGCCTCCGTAAAGGCGGTCTAAATCCCAGGGCAGGCCATTTCCAATATATTCATTCAGAACGAGCGGCTGATACTGAGTCAAAATCCCCACTGTGTCAATTCCTGAATTGACGCAGTTTGACAGCGGAAAGTCGATGATACGATATTTTCCGCCAAATGGAACTGCCGGTTTTGCAAGCTTTTCTGTCAGCGCATACAAACGGGAACCCTGTCCGCCGGCAAGAAGCATTGCAATCATTTCTTTTGCCATAATACTACCCTCCTAATTTAAAATCTCATGTAGAAATTATACAACATAATCTTCACAATTAACAGATTTTTGTGGAAATATTTGAAAAAAATATTATAAAAATTGGCGATTTCGTTCTTACTTTGTCAAATTTCCTCATCGCCTCCCGAATTTTCAGGCAGTTACCTGAAAGTGCCTTCTTGTGTCATCGTCCCGCCAATGGTATAATACTAAAAGGAACAGAACAAATGTTTCTTTCCTGAAAAAATTTTACATCGGAGGACATACAATTATGAAAAAAAAGAGTATTCTTTTACTTGTATCATTTGTTATACTTTTTATCATTGCCGCAGGAGGCTGCGGAAAAGCCGACGGCGACAAGCCCCTGGTGGTTGCAATGGAGCTGGCTTATCCGCCCTTTGAAACCCGGAATGATGCGGGCGAGCCTGCCGGCTTAAGCGTAGACCTTATGAAAGCCTTCGGGGAATACGCCGGCCGTGAAATTAAAATTGAAAACACCGCATGGGACGGGCTGATTCCCTCCCTGCAGACCGGCGCCGCCGATATTGTCATCTCTTCTATGACTATACGGCCCGACCGCGCCCGGCAGGTGGATTTTTCCGACCCCTACGCCAACGCTCTGCTGGCCGTACTGGCAAACGCTGATTCCGGAATCGAAACCATAGAATCCTTAAATCAGCCGGGCAAAAAAATTGCCGTGAAGTCCGGCTCCACCGGTCACCTCTACGCCCAGGACAACCTGACCGAAGCGGAGCTTATCATACTGCCGGACGAAAGCGCCTGCGTCACCGAGGTATCCCAGGGACGGGCGGACGGCTTTATTTACGACCAGCTCACCGTCTACCGCAACTGGCAGAACAATCCGGACACCACCGCCGCCATATTCATTCCTTTTCAGGAGCCTGAAAAATGGGGAATTGCCGTACAGAAAGGCAATGCCGGGCTTTTAGCCCAGATAAACGCTTTCCTGAAGGAATACAAAAAAGAGGGCGGCTTTGACGAACTCACCAGGGTTCATCTGGCAGAAGAAAAGGAAGCCTTCGACACACTGGGCTTTCAGTGGTTTTTCGATATGGCCGACTGAAAAATGAGGTGACAGACATGAAGCTTCTTAAAAAACTGTTCCTTGCGCCGGATACCGGACGGATATCCCTTACGGGAGCGATACTGAACACTTTTCTTGTCATGGGACTGTTTATCGCCATATTCTGGCTGTCCCTTGGCGCCATCAATGTGCATCTGGACTTTTCCTTTCTCGGACAATTCCGGCTGCGCATCCTGGACGGCTTTCTCGTCACCATCGGAATCAGCCTGGCAAGCCTTCTGCTCAGCCTGATTATCGGTATATTGAGCGCTGCTGGCTGCAGCTCGCCCCTTTTGTTTGTCCGATATTTTTGCAATGTTTATATCAAATTTATTCGGGGCACCCCCCTAATTATGCAGATTTATCTGTTTTTTTATATTGTAGGCACCGCCTGGGGCGTGGAAAACCGTTTTGTGGCAGGAATTATTATCCTCTCCATTTTTGAGGGAGCTTATATCGCGGAAATCCTACGGGGAAGTCTTTTGTCTTTAGAGGAATCTCAGCTTGAGGCCGCCAGGGCGGTGGGATTTACCCGCAGCCAGACGCTGCGCTTTGTAATTCTCCCCCAGCTCATCACCCGCACGCTGCCCGCCCTCACGGGGCAGTTTGCCTCCATAATCAAGGATTCCTCCCTGCTCTCCATGATTGCGGTTATCGAGCTTACCCAGACCATCCGTGAAATTACCGCCGTCAACTTCCGGATGTTTGAATGTTATCTGTTTTTGGGGCTGCTTTACCTGTGCCTTACCCTGCCCATTTCTTTTATCAGCAAGCGTCTGGAAAGGAGATTCCAATATGAAAATTGAGTTTCAGGGACTGACCAGGCAATTTGACAATAACCGGGTGATTTTAAATCCCATGGATTTTTCCGACGATATCCATACGCTGGCAATAATCGGCCCCTCCGGGGGCGGCAAATCCACTCTGCTGCGGATACTCGGAGGGCTTATCCTTCCCACAGCCGGACAGCTTATGGTTGACGGAAAGAAGGTCCCCTCCGACGAGGCATCTCTCCACAAATACCGTCGGGAGCTGGGATTTGTCTTTCAGCAGGGCGGGCTTTTCCGGCATCTCTCCGCTTTTGAAAATATTACCCTGCCCCTTTGTCAGGTCCATGGTTATACCCGGCAGGAAGCCGAAAAGCGGGCGGCAGAGCTCCTTGAACGCTTCGGTCTTAGCGGGGACGGGCACAAAAAACCCTCAGCCCTCTCAGGCGGCCAGCAGCAGCGGGTGGCTATTGCCCGGGCAGTGGCGGCAAAGCCGCGGCTGCTTTTACTGGACGAACCCACCAGCGCTCTTGACCCTGAATACACGACTGAGGTTTTAGATGTGGTTAATGAATTAAAAAATGAAGGCATGGACTTTATCATTGTCACTCACGAGATGGGCTTTGCCCGCCATGCCTGCGACAAAGCCGCTTTTCTCTGTGAGGGGAGCCTTATGGAATATGGGGACAGCGCTTCACTCTTTGCCCGCCCCAAAACCGGTCAGCTTGAACGCTTTCTCGGAAAGCTTCTTGAATGGAATGTTTAACTCTGAGCCTTCATCCTCTGCAAATAGGCGATATCCGCACGCGCAAAGGCCAAATCCAGCTCGTCCCGGATAACCGCAAGCTCTTGCTTTCCCTTCACCCATTCGTGGAAAGGGGCAAGCTCCATAAGCCCGTCGCCTAAGGCGCAGCCTCTGCGCTCTCCCTCCGAAGTCATCCGAAAGTCCTTGATGTGCAGAGCGGCTATCCGCTCTCCGCCAAGGGCAAGGCAACGCTTCCAGTATGCCTCCTGCCGAACCTCCTCCGGGCGCTGCAAGAGGTTTGCCGGGTCAAAAATAAGCTGCAGCCGCTTACTCCCAATCTCATCCAAAACCTCCACGGCCGTTTCCATATCCTCCAGCGGGTGGAAAGCCACAGGCTCCAGACCGATTTGCACAGAAAGCCGCTCCGCCTCCTCCGTAATCCTCTTTAGGCTGTCCATCATATAAGGAAAACGGCGCTGCTTTTCCAAAGGCCCTAAATGCTCATAGGAGGTTTCCGTCCCCGCCATTTTCGCTCCCGCCTCTTTTGCACAGGAAAGCCCTCTGCAAAAGGTCTCAACCGCTTTCCTCCTTACTTCACTGTCAGGATTCGACAAATCCATGTAACAGCTGAATATGCCGATTTCCACCTTCTGCTTTGCAAATTCCTCATTGATTTCGGCAAGCAGAGCGGGCGTTATCTCATCAAAGCCGTTCACCCCCGTAATCGCTTTCGGCACCGCAAGCTGAACCGTGTCATAGCCCTCGTCATGCAAAAGCGCGGCATACTCCGCAACGCCGTGACGTCCGTAATCATGTCCTCTGACTCCAATTTTCATTTAATTTTCCTGCCTCCCTTTAATCCCATAGAATAGTCCGGCATTATCATACTTATTTGCCGCATTTCCCGTAAATATCAGCCTGATTTCATTTTTTCCCTCTTTTAAGAAAGCGCCGATTTCAAACCTGTGAGGCGCAAAAAAGCTGACGCCGGCAAAGCTGTCGTTACAATAGCACTCCGCCATCTCCTCTCCGTCCACCGCAAATACTTCATCCCCGGTCACCTTCTCCTTATAAAGGATGTAAGAATAAACCGCCTGATTGTCTTTTTTGCTCTCCCTGGTAAAAAGTCCGCTCCAGCCAGGCGCCCCGCCGCGAAGTTTCCCGGCAAGCTCCGGGCTTTCCGGCCTTTTTCCTGCTTTCGCTTCTCCCGGCAGCTCCGCCGCATATTGCGTCGTCAGCTCCTCCATGTCAGCCGCATCTTCTCTGCCGCCCAAAATAACTGCCATCATCTCGCAGGGCATCAGCTCAATTTCCAGACTCTTCCCGTCCGCCCCACGGACAACATCAGGGGAATAGAATCTGTTTTTCCACAAATCATAGCAGACAAGTCCTCTGTCGCCGGAAAGCTGTAATTCCGTGTGTATACTCTCGCTCCCCTCGTTGGAAAGCAAAAATATTTCCGTTTCTTCCTTATATAAATGCACCGCGCGCAGAGCAGGGCATGGCCGCGCCGTATGAACCGCCCGGAAGCCCTCTCCCAAAAGCTCCTCCGCCTTATGATAAACCGCCACCCCGGAAAGCATTTCGTCATACTCCGCCCCAAGCACATTCAGCACCGCTTCATAGCGGTATCCCCCGATGTACAGACCGCTCTTCAGCGTTTCCTGAAAGTCTGTCTCCCCGGACGTCTCCCTCCGGCATTTCGTCAAAAGCGCCGCCGGAAGATAATTAAACTCGATTTGATTTTCATAGAAACACGCAATCTCCCGGTAAGGAATCCGGTTGTTGTCGCAAAGAACCGCAACCCTTGCCCCGTTTACCGAATCCGTCATCAGATAGGAAATCCTCTTCATATAGTCGGAAAACTGCCTGTAATGCTTCCACCAGATATTGTTCGGCCCCACGTCAGGGGGACGCTCCTCCTTCCGCTTTCCCTCCACACTGTAATAAAAGGCATGGGGAATAAAAAGGTTCACCCCCCGAATCCCCATCCAGTTCAGATACCACTTCATATCCCTTCCCGTAAAATACCAGGGAATCTGCTCCCGGCAGCACACCCCGAAGCATTCGTTGGAATTTCTCCGCCGCCCAAGGTGCCTTGCAATGTCCGCCGCCAGCTTTGCCTGCACACTGTCAAATTCCAGAAGCCCTCCGCTCTCGGGCGATACCCTGCGCATAATCAAATCCTGACCCGGCACGTGGAAGTAAAGCTCCTCCTCCACATCGTCGCTCTCTGCAGGATGCCCCATCAGCCAGATGCCGTGGTCTTCGCACCAGTCATGCAGCGCCTTGTAGAAGGTTTCCCGCAGATGCTTTTTAATCAGCTTCCGGTAAATACCGGTGGTAACATTTTCCTCTCCGGTAAACAGCCCCTCCAGGTCCGCAAGCTTTCCGCCGGCTTCCTCTATTTCCCGCTCCATTCCTTCCGCCCATTCCCGAAATCCCTCCGCATTCCTTCCAAGGGCGCAGGGCTCGTCGGTAAAAAAGCCGATTATCGTATTTCCGAAATACTCTTTTAATTCCTCATAATACCTGTCATGGGTAAGACGGATAAAAAGCTTCACCGCTTCGGGATTTAAAATATCGGCGGCAGCCGGCGCGCCGTCCTCCCCGTCGTCCTCCCCGAAATGGATGCCCCTTATGGTTCCGCCGGTTTTCCTCAAAACCAGATATCTGTCGTCGGGCAGCTCTGTCAGTGCCCTGTCCTTTCCCGGTTCGCCGGTTATGGTGATGCCTCTTGCCGCAAATTCCGGGTTTGCCGCCACCACCATTCCGTGGGCCGAGCCCGACGGATACATGCCCTCGTCATAGAGGACGACCTTCATATGAAGCTCCGCCGCTGTCTCCACCACATATTTTATCACCTGAAAGCAGGCGTCCGATAAATAAGGAATCTCCCTGGGAATCCCGATTCGGGGATGCAGCACCAGACCGTTCACGCCCTTTTCCACGTAATCCGCAAGCTGCTTTTTTATCCTGTCCTTATCCGGCTTATCGTTGAAAAACCAGAAAGGGATGGGGCTGAATTCCTCAGACGGGTTTTGAAGCCCTTCTGTCAAATGTTTCACGCTCATACTTTATATACCTTTCTCTGACGGTTACAGCGCAAGATGCCGTATCATATCCGCCGCCTCGCTTCTTTTCACTGTCCGCTTCGGATTTTCATCCACCGAAACAACCGAAAGACTAAGCGCCTCCATTATAGCCTTCTTCGCCCAGGTCGCCGCTTTTTTGGCCAGCTCCGGCTCCTTATCGCCCTGACTTCCCGCATCTATCCGCTTTCTTCCCCGGAAGCCGTTCATGGCCATGGCCAGAAGCTCTTCAAGCAAAAGCGCCTTATCGGGCTGATAGCGCCCTCCCGCCGTCATTTCCTCAGGAATGATGCCGTTCTGCCATGCGCATTCCACCGCCCCCGCATACCATTCATGCCCGATGACGTCGCTGTACATATCATTATACACATTGGTTGGGAAAAACTTCAGCGCCTGTATCAGCATGGGAAGAGCTTCTGCTCTGGTTATCTCATCCTCCGGCCTTTCAATATCTGAGAGAAGCTCCCCTTCATCCAGAGGATTTTTCTTTTCCTTCATCCGTTCCGGGCAGACCGGAAGTACAAGGCTTCCCTCCGGCTGCCAGCAGTCGTCCTTCTTACAGCAGCCTGCGCCTGCCGCCTTATCCGCAAACAGCTCAGGGCAGATTTCTTTCAGTTCATCCGCCACCACCTTCGCCGCACGGAACGCCCCGAAATCATTGCTGTGGGTATAGTCCGCCGGGTAGAACCACGCTTTCGCCGTCTCCAGCCCTGTCCTTAAGATGAACTCCATGCTTTCCTTATGTAAATCGATTACGGGAACCTGAAGCTCCTCCCCTGTGTCAAGCACCGTCTGCGCATATTCTTCAAGGAAATCCAGATAACTGCCGTCCGCTCCCTTCCAGCTGTTCCGTGCAATCGGCGTGAGCAGTACGGGAACGGCTCCCTTTTCGCGCACTTCCCTTATATAGCGAATCAGGTTGTCCCGATAGCCTCCCTTTGCCAGAAGATGGGAGAGCTTCTGGTCATTGTGGGCAAACTGAATCAGCACGTAATCCCCTGCTTTCAGCCTTTCCTCCACAATAGCGTAATGCCCCTCCTGGCGGAAGCTCTCTGTGGTGAGCCCGGAATGGGCATGGTTACTCACCGCCGCCCTTCCCGGCAGAAAGTAAGCAAGCATCTGCCCCCAGCCACTGTAGCTGGTACCGGGCGCGTAAGGATACTCCGCGCTCTGGTCGGTCACTGTGGAATCTCCGGCAATATAGACAACCGGGCTCATCTCCCGCTTTATGGAAAGGGAGGCAAGCGCCGCGTCGCCAATCAATGCAATATCCACCGTGGTGTCCCCGTAGCTTTCCGTCTTTCCTCTAGGCACAATGGCGCACACGTGGATTAAAGCGTCAAAGCTCCTCTTTTCACCCGGGGCAAGCTCTCCTTTCCACACAAGATGCCTTCTTCCGGCAAAAAGGATAACTGCGGTCGGATGGGGATTCGGATTGCAGATTTCCGCCGACAGCCGATAGCTGCCTTCCTCCCCCATGTCCGCCTTAAACTGGAGGGGAAGCTTTCTCCCGCTCTCCTCCCACTCCGAAGATGCGGAAGCGGGGGTAAGCATACACCCCCATTCCCCCTGTGAAATCTCCGTAAGCTCCTCGTCCTGATACCACCAGACAGGCTCAAAACCGGAATTCAGCTCCGGGAGCTGCAAACGCTCCTGCTCCCTCCTGGTTTTCTCGTCTATAAAGCCAAAACCGGCAGCGTCTGTGTAGCGGGCATCGGCGCCGACTCTTATGGTCAGCACATCCGTTTCTTTTCCCTGAGCTTCATATCCTCCGAACAAAAATCTTTTTGCTTTCATCTTTATAACGCCCCGTCCTTATCTTCGTCTCCTGCCTGCAGTATCCCTGCGAAAAATGCCAGCGCAAGGCCCTGTCCCCAGCCCTGAATCCAACGTTTGGAAATATCCCGGTATCCGTCCCGGTCCTTCATGACGGCGGTTCCGCCTGACACATTCATCACCTTTCCGTCAGCGCCGACATTGTCCAGAAGCCCCTGAATGGACTTATTGATGTACTTGGAGTGAAGAGGATTGCCCTTTTCCACCATGGCGGCGGCAATTCCTGCCGAGGCGGAAATTTCCTCGTAAGAGCCCTCATCATCCAGAATGGTTCTCCACAGTCCGTTTTCCGTCTGCAGCATCTTCAAAGCCGCAAGCTGCTCGTTCAAAGAGCCTGTGATTTCAAGAAATCTGGGATACAGATAAGCCTCCGGCAGAATCCCGCCCACTCTTGACATGGTGTACGCCGCCCAGGCATTGGCTCTGCCCCAGTGGAAGCCGGACATATGGTCACCGGTAATATTATTGTAGCCGTGATAGTAAAGCCCGTTTTCCGGATTCTGCAGATAATGGATATGCCAGTAATACTGATTCAGGGCGTCCTCTATAATGTCCGCATCCTTCAGCTTCACCCCCACACGAAGAAGGAAGTAAGCAGCCATAAACAGTGTATCCGCCCAGGCCTGTTCCGGGAAGTCATTGTTGGCGGAAACGGTGTGCTGCAATACATTGTCGCCGAACCGGAGAGCTTCTTTTCTTATATAATTCACCTTGCTCATAGCCACATCCCAGTACTTTTCCTCACCGGTTTCCTCGTAAAGGGTAATCAGGCAATGTCCCATGGCACAGGTATTCACCGTCCAGTTTTTCGGAAGTCCCAGCTCCATATATTCGTCCACCCTGTCTTTTAACATGTCAAGATATTCTTTTTTGCCTGTCGCCCTGTAAGCCCGGCAGATTCCGTAATAGGCCACGCCGCAGGGCCAGTCCCAGGTCAAATCCATGTTCATTGTCTTTTTTACAATGCGGTCGATTGCATCTTCTATCACGCTTTTGTCATAATTTAATTTTAACATTTTCTACCCCGTTTCCGCGCTTGCCTTGCGCATTTTTTAATCGTAAACTCCTGCGGCGGAGAAAGTCTCCGTATCTCTGCAGTTTTCCAGAATTTCCTCACACTTTACATGTTCTGTCATGCTCCCGTCAACCTTAAAGCTCCCGCTCACCTTAAGCCCCTCCACATGCCTTGCATAGAGCCACGGAATTTCATGCTCATAGACGTCCCTGGGAGAGGGCTGTTCGTCGAATACCCCCGGCATATGGATACTCTGTTTTTTCCAGGCGACCTGGCAGTCCTTAATCTGAATGTCCTCAATCACAGCGTCCGCCTCGCCGCCCATAAAAATACAGGATTCCGAAGTAAGCCTTACCTGCTCAAAGGTAATCCTCCTGATTTTACCGGGATACCTTTTCTCTTCGTTCCGGTAAGTTGATGAGAGAAAGAAAGGCTCGCCTTTTCCCCACCAGCGGGGAACGCCTCTGCCTCCCGGCGCGTCCGCATACCGCTTTGTGCTTCCCGTGATATGATGAATCATAATGTCCTCTATGGTTCCGCCGTCCCTCACCCAGATACCCACGGCGCGGGAACAGTCCTTCACCACGCAGTTGGAAAAAATCACGTTTCGGATGTCACCGTAGGTTTCCGTTCCCATCTTCAGGGCGGAATCGCGGGAATGTAAAATACAGTCGGAGATTACGATGTTTTCGCAGTTTCCGTATTTCTTCCATATAGGCTTTGTGGCCTTAAGGACAATGGAATCGTCTCCACTTTCCACAATACAGCCGCGAATCACCACATTCTGGCAGGCGTCCGGGTCGATGCCGTCGTTGTTGGGGCCTCTGTCATTGTTTAAAATGCGGATTCCCTCCACCAGCACATTTTTGCACCCCGCCATATGCAACGTCCAGAAAGAAGCGTCGTAAAAGGTGATTCCCTTAACTGTAAGGTTCTCCACATCCTCCAGGTATGTGGTGCGGGGACGGAATTCCTTTACGCTCAAAGGGCATTCGTGAAAGTCACCGTCAAGACCCGCGTCGTAATAGGCGTCCCGGCCCTTGCCGTCAATTCTCCCTTCTCCGCTTATTGTAAGATTTTTTTCATGACATGCATAAATAAAGCAGCCGTCCTTTATGCCGTCCATGGTATTATCCTTATCCGACTTTTCGGAAAAGTCGATGATATCCGCCGGATTAAGGCTTACCGTGAGGGTGCTTCCCGCTTCCAGATACAGCTCCATATCCGAGCGCAGTCGAATGGTTCCCGAGAGGAAATTCCCCGCCGGAATCACCACCTTGCCGCCGGTTCCGGCGCAGGCATCAATGGCCGCCTGTATCATCTTCTGGTTATTGACCGTGCCGCCCTCTACTGCGCCGTAGTCTAAAATGTTATAAATCATAATTTTTCCTTTCTTTGTCCGCAGTGCTCTCTGACAACATGAAAATACCGCAGAGGCGCACAAGCGGCGCCTCTGCGGCAGCTATCACTGACTAAGTACCGTCCTCAGAAAAAATCTGATTAATGATACTGTCCGGCATCCCATGCCGCTTTCTTCTCGTCAAGGATTTCCTGATATCCTGCATCCAGGTATTCCTGCTTCATTTCTTCATACATAGACTCGAATTCTTCGTCGGAAGTTGCTCTGGTAACAAGCTGTACATAAGACTCTTTCCAAAGCTCTGCCAGGTCAGATGAGTATTCAGCCAGAGATTCAATCGGAACGGTAAAGCATGTGTCAGGGTCAAATCCGTCTGCATACTTCTCCTGATATTTCAGAATATCTTCAATCAGATACTCATATCCAACAGGCGCGTTCACGTAAATAATTGCTTTTTTGAATTCCTCTTCGGAATCATACTTCTTGTTGGCATTAACAAGGCACCAGTAGTCGCCGTTATCGTTGTTGGAAAGCTTTTCTTCTCCTGTGTAGCCTGTAGGAGCCTTTACGCCGTCCTTAAGCTCGTAGTTCTTGCCTTCGAAACCATTCTGAAGTGTGTTCAGCACGTCGTCCTGGTTCATCCACTCGATGTACATCCAGGCTGCGATTCTCTCTTCGTCGGTTGCATCTGCGTTGATACCGTAAATCATACCAAACGGCCAGTACTCACGTGCCTGAGCTTTTCCGCCGGGAGCCAGCGCGCCAGGGTCAAGGATAGAAATCTTGGCGTCCGGGTTATTCTGCAGCAGAGGCTGGATAACGTTCTCATTCGTACCTGCGTTGATATAGCAGCTGTAGGTAGCAGCCTTACCTGAGGTAAAGTTAGCCTTTGCCTGGTTTCCGTCTGTATCCAGATAGAAGTCAGGGTCAATCAGGCCGTTCTGGTACTGGTAATTCAGATTTCTTAAATATTCCTTTGTAGGCTCCCAGCTGAAAGCCGCAACAGCCAAATCGGAATTAAGGGCAATGCCTTCTCTGTCGCTTAAATCTCTGAAGCTGTTATCAAAGTTGAAAGACTTGTTAAGCAGCTGGCCGCCGCCTGAACCTACGGTAGCAAATCCATATCCTGCTTCTTTGAATTTCATCAGCATGTCATTGTACTCTTCCAGTGTGGTGGGCATTGCGATGCCAAGGTCATCAAGCCAGTCCTGACGAATCAGAGTACCGAAGTTTGAGGATACCAGCTCGGTACGGTCGCCCATAACAACCATCAGCTTGCCGTCAATCGTACCATAATCCTGAATGATATCGCCCATTCTCTCCCAGAAGGAAGGCGCATAGTAAGCGATTTCATCTGCATTCAGCTCCTGATAAGCGTCCTGTGCATAGTATGCAAGAATGTTAGGATAATCATAATGGAACACAAATGTAGGCGCGCTGCCTGCGGACAGAAGCTGTGTAAAGTCCTGTACCTCGGTGGAACGTCCGATGGAGATGAACTCTACGTTTACGTTATACTTTTCGCCAAAGTTCTCCTGAATCCATTTCGTCCAGTAGTTGTCTGTAGGATTCCAGCCTTCCCACCCTCTCTCGTAAACGGGAACCTGAAGGGTAACTGTCTCCGGGAATCCTGCCGAATAATCCGTGAAATCTCCGGCTGCTGCCGTATCGCCGGCTGCATCAGCGTCAGCGCCGTCGTCCGCCTGCGCCGCATCATCTGCGGAAGTATCCTCGCTCGTTGCCGCGTCTTCTGTCTGCGCTGCGTCTGCGTTGTCGTTTCCTGCTGCATCGTTACCGCCGCCGCAGCCGGTAAGAGTTCCTGCTACCATTGCCAATGCCAGTCCGGCAGCGGCAAGTTTCTGTAACACTGTCTTCTTTTTCATTTACTATCCTCCTAAATTGTTTATTTATAGTTACCGCCTTATGCGGGTACTACCATATGAAATTTAACCTTTTACCGCTCCAATCATGGTTCCCTGTACGAAATATTTCTGTACGAAAGGATATACCAGAATAATCGGAACCGTTGCAAACACGATACATGCCGCCTTTAAGATTTCCGGGTCCATTACGGTAGACATGGCCACGTCGTTGATGGAGCCCTGAAATCTTAAAGGCGGCATGTATCGTGTTTGCAACGGTTCCGATTATTCT
>CAMSTM010000028.1 GCA_947063675.1 uncultured Lachnospiraceae bacterium
CTGAAAACCAACCCCTTTCGACTGATTCATTATTGAGTTTCCGAGACTACTCATATGACTAAATTAAAATTAATGGTCAAATAATAACCTGTTTTAAGTCCGGCTGGATGCCGGACTTTCTGAATACAAATGAACTGCCTTGCGAGGTGTGGCAGCGCCCGTTTGATAAGCTGGCAGGAAAAGCCTGTCAGTGTTTGATAATCTGCGTTACAATACCATAAATTAAAGCATACAGCGCTTCGTTGTACTGTTCCTCCCCAATATCCGATTTATGCAGCGTTGCATAATAAATTGCGTGGAAGGCGGCGCTGATAACCTTTATGTCTGTTTCTTCTTTTACAGGGAGCAGGGCAAGAATTTTTTCGATGGTATCCGTATCGTCCTGCAAATGCGCCTCCACTGTTTCCTGCGGCAGCTTACGCATAAGCAGTTCCACTTCGCCCAGGTCAATCATCCTTAAAATCGGCATTTCCTCAGTCATTTTGTAAAACTCAAAAATCACATCGGTCAGTTTTTCTGCGGAGATTTCGCTTCCGGCAATATCAGAAAGGGACTGATACAGCTTTTGGTTGACGTTCTCATGCTGCTCCTGAATGACCTCAAACAAAAGCAGTTCCTTTGATTTATAAAAAAGATAGAAAGTCCCTTTGGGGATATTGACTCTTTTTACGAGTTCATCGACCGTCGTGCGGCGGACGCCGTACCTTGTAAGGCATTTTGCCGCTTCTTCTTTCAACCGATTCCTGATATATTCCCGTTCCTGCTCTGAATAGCTTTTTGGCACCCTTATGCCTCCTGTTTGACTGATTTAGATTGTTTAGTCATTATACATGACAGACAATAACGTGTCAAGAGCCGCTTCCACATCTTTCAGGCAGATATTTTCCGGAGAATATTCTGCAGCCTGTGCTATGCTCCATTAAAAGCGTTCATTTGTCAGACGATGCGGTTTTTGAAGCTGCGCCTGATTTAGGTTTCTGCGCATTACGATACTTCCCCTCGATTTTTATGGTATAAACTGCCATGAGGACGATGCATTCCCCCATGACGCCCAGAATGGAGATGATAATGCCGGCTTTATTCTGCTCCTGTAATAAAGGCAGTCCCAGAAGAATAAACAGAATGCCGGCAACCGTAAACAGTTTTCCCAATGCGCGGTTGTAAGCCGCCACATTGGAAATGGGCGCGGTGTCGGCGTTTGCCCAGAAGCCGAAGGGGATTTCCTTCTTTGCATACATGCAGTAAATTCCTCTTGCGGTAAACAGCAGTCCGCATAACAGCCAGATAAAAAATGCAAGCGTTGTTTCTCTCATAAATGTTTCTCCTGTCAATCCCGCGGGAAAATCCCGAAAGGGAATCCCGCAAAAAAGCCCTGCCGGGGGAATTATTTTACATAAAAACCGCAAAGATTCAGGTTTTCGTCGAACGTAAGCGTGTAAGTGACTGCCGTGTGCTCGTAGGTGGCGTTTATCTGTATAAAGGCCACGGAATTTCCCATCTGGACAACCTCGGCGGTGTAGGCATTGCCGTAGGTGACGAACTCGCCCCATTCATCAGGGAAAAGCGCTCTTGCGCCGGAGAGCGTTTCGTCCGACAGGAGATTTTTTGCGCTTTCGGATGCGCACATTTCGCGGATAGAGGCATAATCCTTTTCCGCAAAAGCCCAAATAGCTTCGTCTGCCCGCGCCATTACTTCCGCTTCAACATAATTTCCTCTTTGCGTCAGAGGATAGTTTTTGGGTAGAATATAAAAGACCGCAAGCAAAAGGATAAGCAGAACCCCGGCCGAAATTCCAAGGATTTTCCAGAGTCTTTTCCGTTTGAAGGCTTTCAGCTCCTCCGGTGAAAAATTATCGTTAAATTCTGCTGCAAGGGAGTTGGGCGTACCCATACGCGCCATAACCTCATCAAGGGTTTCGCCGCTTTCCTTAGCGCTTAGGATATCGGATTCCAGTTCCTTTTTAATCTCATTCTTTTTTTGTCCGCTGCATTTTAATTTTTTTAAAACCAGACGGATATATTTTTCCTGCTTCATGTGTCTTCCTCCATTATTTTCGTAACCTCTCCTGAAAAGTCTTTCCAGAGGGCGTTAAGCTCCAACAATTTTATTTTTCCTTCTTCGGTAATCCCATAGTACTTTCTGGAGGTCTCTTTTCCCTTTGGCTGGCTCCAGCGGCTTAAGACCAGCCCGTCATCCTCTAATCTGTACAGGATGGGATAGAGAGTGCCTTCCTTAAGAGTAAACATGCCGCCGCTTTTTTGCTTTAACTGGCTGATTAGCTGATAGCCGTATTTTTCTTCGTTTTTCAGCAGCTTTAACACCAGCATTTCCAGAACGCCCTTTTTGAGCTGCTGTTCATAACGTCCCTGCAATTCATCACCACCTATTTAGTATTGCTAAGTATATATTATTACAAGGTTACATGGTTGTCAACTGAAAAAACCGAAAAGGTTTTGTATGCGGCGGAATGAAAACAGGGCAGTATGGATAATGGATGTTGCTTTACATTAAATAAATATCTGTGATATACTTGAAAAAAACAAGAAAAGGATGGTACAAAAACTATGATGTTAGAGGGAAAAGTGGCTGTAGTTACCGGCGGCACCAGAGGAATCGGCTTTGAGATTGTCCGCAAGTATCTTGCAAACGGCGCAAAGGTGGTTTTATTCGGTTCAAGGCAGGAAACAGTGGACAAGGCGATTTCAAAGCTGGCGGAGGAAAATGCCGGATGGGAAGTGGACGGAATGTGCCCGAAGCTGACGGACGCCGGGGAAGTGGAGAAAGCCATTGCGGCGGTGAAGGAAAAATTCGGAAGGATTGATATTCTGGTAAACAATGCCGGAATTTCCCAGAGCACGCCTCTTTATAATTACACGGCCGAAGAGTTTGACAAATGTATTGACTTAAATGTGCGCGCATTATTCTATGCAATTCTGCCCGTTGCGAAGATTATGAAAGAGCAGGGCGGCGGCTGTATCTTAAATACCAGCTCCATGGTGAGTATATCCGGGCAGCCGGCAGGGGTAGGATATCCCACAAGCAAGTTTGCGGTTAACGGCATGACGATTTCACTTGCAAGGGAACTGGCAAAGGATAATATCCGTGTGAACGCAGTGGCCCCGGGCGTTACCAAAACAGACATGGTAGCTTCTCTTCCGCCTGAAGTGGTGGCAAGGATTTCCGCGCAGATACCTCTCGGCAGACCGGGTGAGCCGGAGGAAGTGGCAAATGCTTTCCTTTATCTGGCAAGCGATTTGGCTTCCTACGTGACAGGGGAAATTCTGTCGGTGGACGGAGCAAGCAGGGCATAACAAAGGGCTGCAGCCGGCAGTTGCAAGGAAAACAGATACTGCGGGACTTTAAAACGCCACAGGATAAGGCAATTCCTGTGGCGTTCATTCTTTTAGTGGAAAATACTTGCTTCAATATCCTCGTAGAAGCCGCCTAAATCGCCGGGCATCCAGGCAGTTTTCTCCTTGCCGCTTACGTCAACCAGCATTTTTTCACAGGAAACCTCAATGGCAACCGGCTCGGAAGAAATTTCCATGGCGGAAAGGCCGCTTACGAGGTCGGAAAAATAACCTTCCATATAAGAGGTCAGTATATCGTTATCGCCGTTCATGATTGCCATCTGGTCTTCCTCTGTGAGCCGTTCCTGCATGGCTGTTAAGGCGTCAAGCGTTACCTGTTCCATATCGGCGGCAGAGTAGCTGTTTACCTTCAGGGATACGACAACCGTTTCCTTATCCTCGGAAACAATTTCCGCAGTGTAGGTGAGTTTGGCGAGCATTTCCTCAAGGACGTCTGCGAATTCCTTCACGCTTTCGTCAGACATTGTCACACCTTCTGCTGTAAACTGCGCCTGGAATTGTGAAACCAGGTCGTCTGAGTCGGAGCCTTCTGCAAGGAATGTGCTTCTTACGTCGTCCTCGGAGGCAAAGCCAAGCAAATCCTTCATAGGCGTCATGTTGCTCTTGGCGGTAAGCTCAAAGATAGCGCCTACTGTCTGGTTGGCGGGAGCCAGTTCTGCGCTGCCGCAGCCGGTGAGAGCCATACAGGCAACTGACAGGGCTGCAATTGCTGTCAGTATTTTCTTTCTCAATCTCTTCATAAAAATCTCTCTCTTTCGTTATTTTTTATTTTTCATATAGTATAGCTCTGCAAAGAAAAGTTGTAAACAGGTTTTTCCCTTTATTGCTTGCAATTAGCGGGCTCGTCTTATATTATTATTGATAGAACAGTACACGGAACTTAAAATCAGGAGGAACAGAGGATGTTGTCACTTAAAAAGGAGCTTTCAGAAAACGCATATCCGGGCAGAGGCATAGTCATCGGCAAATCTGCGGACGGAACGAAGGCGGTAGTGGCTTATTTTATTATGGGAAGAAGCGTGAACAGCCGTAACCGGGTTTTTGTAACGGAAGGAGAGGGAATCAGGACCCAGTGCTTTGACGAGGCGAAGATGGAGGACCCGAGTCTGGTGATTTATGCGCCGGTGCGGGTTTTGGAACACAGGACAATCGTTACCAACGGCGACCAGACAGACACCGTTTATGAGGGACTGCAGAGGGGAGAAAGCTTTGAGGAGGCTTTAAGGAGCCGGGAGTTTGAGCCGGACGGGCCGAATTACACGCCCAGGATTTCCGGGCTTATGAATATAAAGGACGGTCAGTATGACTATATGATGTCTGTTTTAAAGAGCAACAACGGAAATCCTGACGCCTGCAACAGATTCACCTATTCTTATGAAAATCCGGCGGCGGGCGAGGGGCGTTTCATCCATACCTATATGCATGACGGCAATCCCCTTCCCAGCTTTGAGGGCGAGCCGAAGACGGTGGAAATCGCGGGAGATATCGACGAGTTCGCGCAGATGCTGTGGGAAAGCCTGAATGAGGAAAACAAGGTTTCTCTTTTCGTGAGGTATATCGATATTGCAAGCGGAAAATACGACACCAGAATCATCAACAAAAATGGAAATTAAACGCGGAACCGGAAAACAGCAGATACCCGGACAGGAGGAACTATGAACGAAATTCAATTAAAATACGGATGCAACCCTAATCAGAAGCCGTCAAGGATTTATATGGAGGACGGCAGCGAGCTTCCGGTTTCCGTTTTAAACGGAAAGCCGGGGTATATTAATTTTCTGGATGCTTTTAACGGCTGGCAGCTGGTAAAGGAACTGAAGGCGGCAACGAATCTTCCGGCGGCGGCTTCCTTTAAGCATGTTTCCCCTGCCGGGGCGGCGGTAGGGCTTCCCCTTACAAAAACGCTGGCAAAGATTTACTGGGTGGAGGATTTGGGAGAGCTTTCTCCTCTCGCCTGCGCTTACGCAAGAGCCAGGGGCGCAGACAGAATGTCTTCCTTCGGGGATTTTATCGCTTTGTCCGATGTGTGCGACGAGGATACGGCAAGGCTGATTAAAAGGGAGGTGTCCGACGGTGTGATTGCGCCGGGCTACACGGAAGAAGCGCTGGCGCTTTTAAAAGCCAAGAAAAAGGGGAATTATAATATTATTCAGATTGACGCTTCCTATACGCCCGCGCCCATAGAGAGGAAGCAGGTGTACGGAATCACTTTTGAGCAGGGAAGGAACGAGCTTCCCATTGACGGAGAGCTTCTTTCCAATATCGTGACAAAGAATAAGGAGCTGCCGGAAGAAGCGCTGATTGATATGAAAATCGCTCTGATTACCCTGAAATACACCCAGTCCAATTCGGTCTGCTATGTGAAGGAGGGACAGGCAATCGGAATCGGCGCGGGGCAGCAGTCCAGAATACACTGCACGAGGCTGGCAGGGCAGAAGGCCGACAACTGGTATCTGCGTCAGGCGCCCCAGGTGCTGAATCTCCGGTTTGCGGACAGTCTGGGAAGGGCTGACAGGGACAATACCATCGACGTTTATATCGGGGATGAGTATGAGGACGTCTTAAGAGACGGGGAATGGCAGAAACGCTTTAAGGAAAAGCCTCCTGTCTTTACCGTAGAGGAAAAGAGGAAGTGGCTGAGCGGCAACAAAAATGTGACCCTGGGCTCCGATGCCTTTTTCCCGTTTTCGGATAACATTGAAAGAGCTTATAAGAGCGGCGTGAAGTACATTGCGCAGCCCGGCGGTTCCGTGCGGGACGACCTTGTGATTGAGTGCTGCGACAAGTACGATATGGTGATGGCTTTTACGGGCATCAGGCTGTTCCACCATTAAAGAGGCGGCAAAGGTTCGGCGGTATACAAAGAAGCGGCCGGAAATTTTTCTGACGATTGAAACAGGAAACAGGAGAATGATATGAGCAGCACGGAAGATGTTATCAGAATGCTTGATTCCATGGCGGAAGCAGGCGTTAGCCGTATCAGGGTGGAAGCCTCAAAGGAGATTGAAGACGGAGAGGTGAAGAAGGCTTATCATCATGGGAGATGCGACGTGGGCAGTCCTTTTGCCACGGGAAAGCTTTTTGACCTGGAAGAAGAATAAAAAACAGACCGGAGCCGTAAGCAGGGGTTCCGGTCTGTTTTTTCGCGGGCAATGAGCCAGGCGGAAGTGCCTGCGCCCGCACCTGGCGATTACTGTCTGCATAAGGACGGTTTGTGAAATGTGCCGTCCGCTGTCAGACCATACGGCGGATTTCCCCGCATCCGATTTTTGTACCGGAATCCCCGGAGGGCTGGGTGGTAAAGTCATCCCTCCCGGAGTGGATAATGACGGATTTTCCGATAATCTCATCCAGGGTGAAACGCTTGTCATAAAAGGCCGACCAGGCGTAGCCCTGGCTGCCGAGAAGCGGGAGAAGGTCGCCGGCGTGTCCGGGATGGGGCGATTTGTCAGGGTTGTAGTGGGAGCCTGTATTGCTGAAATCGCCGGAGCAGTCCCCGAATTCATGGATATGCATAGCATAAAAGTCACTGGAGCCTTCCGTTTCTATATTGGGAAGCCCGAAAATCTCCGCTTCTGCCAGTACGCCGCCGTAATCGGTGCGGTAAAATTTAACGAGACCGCTTAAACGGGGGTTTTGGACATTACCCGTAATCCAGGCGGCAGCGTCGGGACGTTTGCGGGATAATAGCTCGGAAAACGAAATTCCGGGTGTCATTTGAGATGTGTACATAGGCATACCTGCTTATTTTTGTTTATCATATGCTAAAAAATTTTTAAGATGCATATTTCCGGCAAATGTAGTATAGTGATATTGGAAAATTTGTTAGCGCTTAAGACCTGCGGACCGGGTCGATAAAGCAGCGCGGAAATGAGGAGAATATGGCTTTTTGTATTATTACAGACTCTGCTTCCGATGTACCGGAAAGCGTGATTAAAGAATATAATTTACATGTGATGCCCACGCCTGTAACGATAGAAGGAAAGGATTATTTTGACGGAGAAACGATTTTTCCCGATGAGTTTTATGAAGTGCAGGCGTCCGGCAAGGATATAAAAACCTACCATATCAGCCAGTACATGTTTCATGAGCATTTTCTGCCCTTTGCACAGCGGGGGGACGAGGTGCTTTACCTTTGCTTCTCCACGGGAATTGCGGGAACCTATAATGCGGCAAAACTTGCCTTTGAGGAGGTTTTAGAGGAATATCCTGACTTTAAAATGACAATCATTGATACCAGATGCGCTTCCGTGGGGTACGGACTGGCGGTGGAGCGGCTGCTTCGCATGCAGAGAAACGGCGCGCCGAAGGAGCTTTTAATCGAGGCGGCCAGGTTTTTCTGCGGGCATATGGAGCATGCAGTCACGGTTATGGAGCTGGGCTATCTGTTCAAGGGCGGCAGGCTTACCAGAACTTCTTTCCTTGCAGGCACAGTGCTTGACATCAAGCCAATCATTATCGTAGATGAAAACGGCTCCTTAAAGGCGGTTGAGAAGGTGCGCGGCTGGAAAAAGGCGCAGAAGCGGATTCTCGACATGGTGGGAGAAAAGGGCGCGAATCTTGAAAATCAGGTGGTCGGCGTCTGCTATGGAACGGATAAGGAAGCCTATGAGTTTATCAAAAAGGAACTGGTGGAAAGATATCATGTAAAAGGGCTTCTGGAAGGACGGGTAGGCTGCGCTATTGGCGCCCATACCGGGCCGGGCATTCTGGGAATCGTTTTCTTAAATGAGACAAATGAAAAGTTCGACGAATATTTGAAATAGAAAGGCTTGGTTTACTATGCTGGAAGTGAAAAATCTGATGTTCCATCCGCTGGAAAACGGATTGGAAAAAAGTATTATACGGGATGTCAGCTTTACGGTGGAAAACGGGGAAACCCTGGTAATCACAGGGCCTAACGGGGGCGGTAAGTCCACCATCGCAAGGCTCCTTATGGGAATTGAAAAGCCTGACGGCGGGCAGATTCTGATGGACGGCGTTGACATTACGGATTACAGCATTGACCGGCGGGCAAATGCGGGAATCGGGTTTGCTTTTCAGCAGCCCCCCAGATTTAAGGGAATGACGGTGAAAAGGCTGCTTTCCCTTGCGGCGGGCTATGAAATGCCGGAAAACAAATGCTGTGATATTTTAAAGGGAGTCGGCCTCTGCGCAAGGGAATATTTAGAGCGGGAGGTGGACGGAACGCTTTCCGGCGGTGAAATGAAGCGGCTTGAGATTGCCACGGTGCTGGCAAAGCCTCATAAGCTGTGTATTTTTGACGAGCCGGAGGCGGGGATTGATTTGTGGAGCTTTTCCATGCTGGTAAAGCAGTTTGAGCAGCTTCACGACAACAAGACGGAAAGCCTTGTGATTATTTCCCATCAGGAAAGAATCATGCAGATGGCGGACAGGATTATGATAGTCAGAGACGGCGGGATTCAGGCGGTGGGAGAGAAGGACAGGGTGCTGCCAGAGCTTATGGGCGGCGAGAAGGGCTGTACATGCCTGAACGAGGCCGCAAAGTGAAGAAAGGAAGATAAGAGTGAAAGATAAATCTTTCACTCTAAAGAGTTTGTGTCTGCGCTGCATCCACAAACTCCGCTATGCGCAGAAAGCAGCGCAGAAATGAGGGAAACTGTGGAAAAGATAGACAAGGTGACGGAAGCCATTCTGGAAAAAATCGACAGTGAGGGCTTCCGGCAGGAAGGCGCATATAATTTAAGGTACAACGGATATTCTCTGTGCCATGGAAGCACGGAGCATATTACGATTAAGCGGAAGGAAGATAAACAGGGGATTGACGTTTATATCAGCGGGGACACCAGGGGAGAGCAGGTGCATATTCCCGTGGTGGTTGCATCATCCGGCGTGACGGACGAGGTGTACAATGATTTCTATATCGGAGAGGGCGCGCAGGTGACCATTGTTGCAGGCTGCGGGATTCACAACAGCGGGTGCGACGACAGCCGCCATGACGGAATCCATACTTTCCACGTGGGAAAGGACGCCAATGTGCGTTATGAGGAAAAGCATTACGGCGAAGGGGAGGGAACCGGCGCCAGAATTTTAAATCCTGTGACAAAGATTATTATGGAGGAAAATTCCGTCTTTACGCTGGACACGGCGCAGATTAAGGGAGTGGATTCCACAAAACGCCGGACGGAGGTTTTTATGGGAGAGGGGGCAAAGCTGTTTGTGGTTGAAAAGCTGATGACACACGGCAGCCAGAGCGCGGATTCCGATATGGATATTTATCTGAACGGAACAGGCGGCAGCGCCCGCATCACTTCCCGCTCTGTGGCGAGAGGGCAGTCAAAGCAGGTTTTCCATCCCAGGGCAGTCGGAAATGCGCTCTGCCATGCGCATATCCAGTGCGATTCCATCATTATGGATAAGGCCCAGGTATGCTCCATACCCGAGATTGACGCAAAGCATGTGGACGCGGCGATTATCCATGAGGCTGCCATCGGGCGAATCAACAGCGAGCAGCTCATTAAGCTGAATACCTTCGGCCTTGGCGATGAAGCGGCGGAAGCTGTGATTATAGAAAATTTCCTGAATTGAGAAAGATTACGGCAGGAAGCCGGGAATTTTACGGGCAGATTCCCGGCGGATTCCGTTACGATAAAGAGTACAGGGGTGGGAGAAAATGAAAAAACTTCTTATCTATTTGCGTGATTACAAAAAAGAAAGTATACTGGGGCCTCTGTTTAAACTGCTTGAGGCCTCATTTGAGCTGATTGTGCCGCTGGTGGTGGCGGCCATGATTGATACCGGAATCGGCAGCGGCGATAAAGGATATATCTGGCGCATGTGTCTGATTATGGCGGCGTTGGGACTGATTGGCCTCGTCTGCGCGGTGACGGCTCAGTATTTTGCAGCAAAGGCCGCGGTGGGCTTTGCCACGAAGCTGCGGCACGGCCTGTTCGCCCATATCCAGAGCCTTTCCTTTTCCCAGATGGACAGGGAAGGGACGTCCACGCTGATAACAAGAATGACCAGCGATATCAATCAGGTGCAGTCGGGAGTCAATCTGGTGCTGCGGCTGTTTCTGCGCTCGCCCTTCATTGTATTCGGCGCAATGATTATGGCATTTACGGTGGACGTAAAGGCGGCCCTTATTTTTGTGGTGGTTATTCCGGTTCTGTCGGTAATCGTGTTCGGCATTATGCTGGTGAGCATTCCGCTGTTTAAGAAGGTGCAGGGGCGTCTGGACGGAGTCATGGGCATCACCCGGGAAAACCTCACCGGCGTGAGAGTTATCCGGGCTTTTGGCGAGGAGGAGCATGAAACCGGAAAGTTTGACGCTGAAACGGACGCTTTAAAGCATATGCAGACCTTTGCCGGAAAGATTTCGGCCCTCATGAATCCGCTTACATATGTGGTGATTAATGCCGGTCTGGTGGCATTGATATATGTGGGCGCGCTTCAGGTGGAGGCGGGCATTCTGTCACAGGGTCAGGTGATTGCGCTGGTGAATTACATGTCCCAGATTCTTGTGGAGCTTGTGAAGCTGGCCAATCTGATAATCACGGTTACAAAGGCGGTTGCCTGCGGCAACAGAATACAGACGGTTTTTGAAATTCCTGCGGGGATGGATGCCGGGGCGCTGACGGGCGAACCGGCGGCAGCAGGAAAGAAATCCGGCGCAGCGGAAAATTCTGTATTGAAAGAAAGCGGAACGGATTCCGCCCGGGGAACGGTGGAATTCGACCATGTGAGCCTGCGCTATCATAAGGGCGGAGAGGAAGCCCTTACGGATATTCATTTTAAGGCGGCCCGGGGAGCAACCATCGGGGTAATTGGCGGCACAGGCTCCGGCAAGTCCTCTCTGGTGAATCTGATTCCCCGTTTTTATGACGTGGAAAAAGGCAGCGTTAAGGTGGACGGAAGGGATGTGCGGGAATATTCCCTTTCGGAGCTTCGGGATAAGATTGGCATTGTGATGCAGAAGGCGGTGCTGTTTAAGGGAACCATCAGGGATAATCTGCTGTGGGGAAATGAAAACGCCGGCGATGGGGAATTATGGGAGGCTTTAAGGACGGCGCAGGCGGAGGAATTTGTACTGCAGAAAAAAGGCAGGCTGGACGAACGCATAGAGCAGGAGGGAAGAAACCTTTCCGGCGGGCAGAAGCAGCGGCTTTCCATTGCCCGGGCGCTGGTGAAAAAGCCTGAAATACTGATTCTGGACGACAGCGCGTCGGCGCTCGACTATGCCACGGACGCGGCTCTGCGCAAATCCATCAGGGAAATGCCGGGAGAAACCACGGTGTTTATCGTTTCCCAGAGAGCGTCCTCACTGCTCCATGCGGATTTGATTATCGTGCTGGACGACGGCGAAGTGGCAGGCATGGGAACCCATAAGGAGCTTCTCGAAAACTGCGAGGTTTATCAGGAGATATATTACAGCCAGTTTGAGCGCAGCGAGGAAGAAGCGGCGCAAAATGCGGGGCGGAGGTGAGAACTGTCATGGATAAAAAGAAAAAATCTGTCAATCAAAAAGAAACTCTGGTGAAGGTTTTGAGATACATTAAGCCTTACGGCTTTCTGATGACGCTGACCATTATCATGGCGGTGGTTTCCGTGGCGCTTACCCTGTACCTTCCGATTCTGACAGGAAGGGCGGTGGACTGGCTGGTTCTGATTTTTGACCCGTCTCCCCTTGACGTGGGCAGCCCCTGGCCCTATCTGTTTCATCTTTTAAAGCAGATGGGAATTGTAATCGCCCTGACGGCGCTTACCCAGTGGATTATGAATATCTGTAACAATAAAATTGTATACAATGTGATTCAGGATATCAGGAAAAAGGCGTTCCGGCGGATTCAGGAGCTGCCCCTTGGCTTTTTGGATTCCCATTCCCACGGGGACATCATGAGCCGCGTGGTGGCGGACGTGGACCAGTTTGCGGACGGCCTTCTGATTGGCTTTACCCAGCTTTTTACCGGCGTGGTGACGATTCTGGGAACCCTTGGCTTTATGCTTTCCGTGAATGTGGGGATTACCCTGGTGGTGGTGATTATTACCCCGGTATCCCTGTTTGTGGCAAGTTTTATCGCCAAAAAGACTTTCACCATGTTTAAATTGCAGTCTGAAACCAGAGGGGAGCAGACCTCCCTGATTAATGAAATGATAGGGAACCAGAAGGTGGTGCAGGCTTTTAACAGGGAAGAAAAAACGCTGGAAAAGTTTGACGAGATTAACGGACGGCTGGAAAAGTATTCCCTCCGGGCGATTTTCTTTTCCTCCCTCACCAACCCCTGTACCCGGTTTGTAAACAGTCTGGTTTATACGGGCGTGGCGCTCACCGGCGCGCTGTCGGCGCTGCGGGGAGGAATTTCCATCGGGCAGCTGACCTGCTTCCTCTCTTATGCCAACCAGTACACCAAACCTTTCAATGAAATCTCCGGCGTCATTACGGAGCTTCAGAACGCCCTTGCCTGCGCGGCCAGGATTTTTGAGCTGATTGAGGAAGAGCCCGAGAAGAAGGACAGCGGGGACGCGGTGGTGCTAAGGGATGTTCGGGGACAGGTGGAGCTTTCCGACGTTTCTTTTTCCTATGTAAAGGAAAAGGAACTGATTACCGATTTGAATCTTTCCGTAAAGCCGGGGCAGAGAATTGCCATCGTCGGGCCTACGGGCTGCGGCAAGACGACCATTATCAATCTGCTGATGAGATTTTATGACGTAAATGAGGGAAGTATTTCCGTGGACGGCAATCCCATAAAAAATATCACGAGGAAATCCCTCCGTACCTCCTACGGCATGGTTTTGCAGGATACCTGGTTAAAGAGGGGAACTATCCGGGAAAATATCGTGGTGGGAAAACCGGAGGCTACGGACGAGGAAATCATAGCGGCGGCAAAGGCTTCCCATGCCCACAGCTTCATCAAGAGATTGCCTGAGGGTTACGATACTGTGATTGGCGAGGACGGCGGAAGCCTCTCCGGCGGCCAGAAGCAGCTTTTATGTATTACGAGGGTGATGCTTAGCCTGCCTCCCATGCTGATACTGGACGAAGCTACGTCCTCTATCGATACCCGGACGGAAATCAGGATTCAGAAGGCCTTTGCGGCCATGATGGAGGGAAGGACCAGCTTTATTGTGGCGCACAGGCTTTCCACCATCAAAAATGCGGACGTGATTTTAGTGATGAAGGACGGTCATATTATCGAGCAGGGCAGCCATAAGGAGCTTCTTGCGAAAAAGGGATTTTACGCGGAGCTGTATAACAGCCAGTTTGCCATTGCATAAGTCTGCCGGTTATGCAGAGATGGCCGCGGCGTTTGCTGTAAGGCTGCAGTTCGCAGAGAAAATAAGGAAGAAGCGAAGAACGGTTTATAATGAAAAACAAAAAGATAAATAACAGATATACAAAGCATATGTTCAGCAATGCCCAAATCCGGGCATTGCTGATTCCGCTTATGATAGAACAGCTTTTAAACTGCCTGATGGGTATGGCGGACACGCTCATGATAAGCAACGTGGGTCCGGTGGCCATGTCGGCGGTATCCCTGGTGGACTCCATCAATATTCTGTTTATCCAGGCCTTTTCCGCGCTTGCAGCGGGGGGCTCTATTGTCTGTTCGCAGTACATAGGGAAAAAGGACGGGGAAAAGGCAAACCAGTCGGCAAGGCAAATGCTGCTGGTTGTTTTTATGATATCTGTCTTTATTATGCTGGTCTGCCTTGCAGGAAACAGAGGACTCCTCGGCCTGGTGTTTGGAGAAGTGGAAAATGCGGTTATGGATGCCTCCGCAACATACTTTTTTTATACGGCGTTATCTTTTCCCTTTATCGGGTTGTACAATGCGGGAGCCGCTATTTACCGTTCTCAGGGTAATTCCAAAAGACCCATGACAATTTCGGTAATCTCCAATTTTCTGAATATCGGGGGAAACGCGTTTTTTATCTGGGTACTGCACCTTGGCGTTGCAGGCGTCGCCATTGCCACACTTATTTCACGCGCTTTCTGCGCCGTGGTGGTACTTTTGTATCTGCGCAGGCCGGGGCAGATGATTTGCGTGAGGGATTATCTGAAAATCAGACCCGACAGGAAGCTGATTATGAAGGTTTTATCCGTGGGTGTGCCTTCAGGAATAGAAAACGGTATGTTCCAGTTTGGAAAGCTTGCAATCCAGTCCACGGTTTCCACTATGGGAACGGCTGTGATTGCCGCTCAGGCTATGGTGAATATTCTGGAAATTTTGAACGGGATTATGGTCATGGGAATTGGGACGGGAATGATTACCATTATAGGACAGTGCATCGGAGCTGGGGAGAGGGAGGAAGCGGTCTATTATATTAAAAAGATTACCCTGTGGGCGGAAATCTGTATGATAGCAAACTGCCTTTTGGTGTACGCCGCCGCGCGTCCGGTTACGGTCATCGGCGCGATGGAGCCTGAGAGCGCTGCCCTGTGCATTGCAATGATGGGGTGGATTACCGTTTTCAAGCCCCTTTTCTGGGTTCCGGCCTTTGTGCCGGCTTATGGAATGCGGGCCGCCGGGGACGTGAATTTCTTTATGGGAATGTCCATTGCCGCTATGTGGATTTGCCGGGTCAGCCTGTGCCTTTTGCTGGTGCACGTGTTCCGTTTCGGACTGATTGCCGTGTGGATTGGAATGTTTGCGGACTGGGGCGTGAGGGCGGTTATATGTTCTCTGCGGTTTAAGAGCGGGAAGTGGATGGAGCATAAGGTGGTGTGAAGGTAACGGATTTTCAAAATGCGGTTCTGCAGGCAGCAGCTTGATTTTTTTATCACAATATGTAAAATATAGTTGACATAAATAAAAATATACTATATTATATGTAATATAAATAAGGAGTAATGATAGAGGAATAAAAATGATATCCTCGTATAATAGTTGTGGAAGGAGGAGTAATTGAAAAACAAAAAAATGAAAATTGCCAGAATAGAAAAAGACTTATCCCAGGAACAGCTGGCGGATTTAATCGGCGTCAGCAGGCAGACCATCAGCATGATAGAAGCAGGGAAATTCAATCCCTCCCTACAGCTTTGCATTTCCATATGCAGGGCTCTTGACAGGACGCTGAATGATTTGTTCTGGGAGACGGAGGAGGCATAGAGGAGGGAGGCGCATATGAAAAAATTTAAATGGTTAGAGAAAAAGGTGGATGAAAGACAGGAAAGAGACATCATGGAGGTGGAGCACATCGGGTTCTGGGCCATGTATTATATGCTTCTTGCAGCGATTATCATACAGGCCTTTTTTATCGAAGGCGGCGGGAAGCATTTAGTAGGAGAATTTGTGGTGTTCATGGCTACCAGCGTGATTGTAGTGGTGGGATGGATGCGGAAGGGAGTGTGGACCTACCAGTCGAGAAAGGTGCCCGGCGTAAAAGCTTACCTGCGCTACAGCATTATTGCCATGCTGGTATTCGGATTGCCTTTCGGGATTTACAATGGAATCAGGGCGAAACAGGACTGGAGCAGCATAGCGGCCGATACGGCGATTACGATGCTTTACATCTTTATCGTTTGTTTTGTGACCTTTATGATTGTGGGGACAATAACGAAAAAGAGGGAAGAAAAACTTGCCAGTCAGGCATATGAAGAAAATGAGGATGAGGAGGATTTATGAAATGAGCTTTACGGATGTTGAAAAGAAACAATTAAAGATTTTTGTGGCGGTTGCTTTCGGACTGCCGGTTTTGATGGGAATACTGATGGGAATCGGCTACTATCAGGGAAGCGATGTGACAGCCTTTCCGACCGCCCAGATGTTTTATCCGGCAGCGGGCGTTATGCTTGCCCTGCTCTTTACAAGGGATAAGGAAAAGCCGTTCCCCAGGAAATTTTATTATACTTTTCTGGCGGCTACCGTGCTGCAGATGGTATGTGCCATTGTCAGCATTTTCACGCCGCAGTTAGGGTGGGCGGTTATATGTCAGATTCCCCTTATGATATTCAGCGTCATATGCCTGATAATGCTTCTGGTGGAAAAAAAGGAAACACGCGCCCTCTACGGAATCCGGCTGACCGGAAGGAAAGGGGCAAAATCGGGGCTTTATATACTGCTGTTTTTCGCGCTTTATCTTTTGAGGCTTTTTATCGGCATGGCATTTGACGGGCAGGTAAATGTGTTCGCGGAAATGTTTGCATCGCCTGATACATGGATAATGATAGGGGCGGTGGCGCTTAACTTTTTCGTTGCCTTTACGGCGTTTTTCGGGGAGGAATACGGCTGGCGTTATTTCTTCCAGCCTCTTTTGCAGAAGCGTTTCGGGAAAAAGGCAGGAGTTCTTTTCCTGGGCGTTGTCTGGGGATTGTGGCACCTTCCGATTAATATTTTCTATTACAGCCCCGATACCTGGTTTATCAGTGTGCTTCTCCAGATTGTTACCTGTGTGAGCTACAGTATTTTCTTTGGCTACGGATATCTGAAAACGGAAAATATCTGGGTGCCTGTGGTGATGCATTATATCAACAACAACATGGCTGCGGTTGTTGGAGGCGGTGCGTCAGCTATTGAAAACAACGTCTACCGCTGGGTGGATGTTCCGGTGCTGATTGGACTTAATATCATATTTATGGTGTTTATTTATTCGAAAGTGTACCGGGAAAAGAAAGAGAACGTGTAGCAGGATTTTAAGTATATAAAAAGAGGCTGTGGGAAGCAGAAGATGCCCGCAGCCTCTGAAAATTTTTCAGGCTCTGGTTTTTGCCCCTGTATCAGCCGAGGGCTCCTGACGGGAGAAAGTAACGGTCAGGACGCCGTTTTCCACGGAAGCGTTTATCACCAGCGCAAAGTCAAAATTATTGGTAAAAGTCAAATCCTTATAGCCTTCCACGATTGCGGAATCCAGTCCTTTTGGAACATAATCAACCGGAAGAGAGTGGGCGTAGCGCTGTGTAGGGGAAATACCCGCAAGTAGCATCGCCACGTGGATGGTGGAGGAAACCTGACAGATACCGCCGCCAACGCTTGAAACAACCCGTCCGCTGGCAAAGGAGGGAGCAACCACGTATCCGTTTGCAAGTGTTCTGGAACCGATGGAATTGCTGAAAGAAAATTTTTTCCCTGGTTCAATCACGAGGCCGTCAATGTTGGAAGCCGCAAGCTCCACGTTCACAGCCCGTTCTTCCGTCACGTCGTAAGTGGTCGAATAGGAGGACAGAGCGCCTTCCGGCGGCTGCGTGCCGTCTTTGTAAACTGCGGTTCGGCCTTCCGCTTTTCCGGTAGAAATATAATGTAAATAATAGACGCTTAAATCTTTTACCCCGTAGATGGGAAGAAGGTCTAAGTTGTTTGCCATATAAGCCCTGACATTAAAGGAAGCGTTTCCGCTGCGGCCTTCTTTCATGCCCACCTCCGTGAAATGCGCAAGGAGAGCTGCCGGGGTATTTTTGACGCTTTTGTGTAAATCGGGATAAGCTTTATAGTAATAATCCGCATCAAATACGGGAGAATAATCTATGGGCTTTTTGGTGGCCGCCTGAAGCGGTGTGAAAACGGACAGGCCAAGGGCGAGAACGAGAAGCAATGTGATAACCGATTTGTATCTTTTGTTCATTATAATTTTCCTTTCGTAACTGCAATGGTGTCATTATATAACATTCTGGGAACAATTGCCATAGCAATATACACATATTTTGATGGTATTTTATGGCTTGAGGCTATATATTGTAGTTTGTGACTGGCAAAAAATAAGAAGCCCTATATTTGAGGCTTCCCGACAAAAATAAAGAGCGGGTGATGGGAATCGAACCCACGTGTCCAGCTTGGAAGGCTGGTGTTCTACCATTGAACTACACCCGCAAAATAATCTGTATACAATTCAAATCTCACTCACAAATCCTATTGTACAATTTCCAAGTATGACTTGTCAAGAGAAAATTCTGTGTTAAGATATAAAGTAGAAAAAAAGGAGTAAAATTATGTACAGTTATCAAAGCAGAATAAGATACAGCGAATTGGACGAAAGGGGACATTTGCGGCTTGAGTCCCTGCTTGATTATTTTCAGGACTGCTCTACTTTCCAGTCGGAGGATTTGGGACTCGGGGTGGAATATCTGAGACAACTTCATATGGTATGGGTGATGTCATCCTGGCAGATTGTGGCGGAGCGCTATCCGAAGCTGGGAGAAACGGTTACGGTGGGGACATTTCCCTATGAGTTTAAAGCCTTCGTGGGATACAGGAATTTCGTGATGAAAGACGGGGAAGGGAAGAATCTGGCCTACGCAAACACCATTTGGAGTCTTCTTGACACGGAAACCGGCAAACCGGCAAAGCCCACTCCCGAGATGCTTGAAAGGTATGTCCTTGAGCCCAGAATGGAAATGGAATACGCGCCCAGAAAAATCCGTATTCCGGAAGAATTAAGGGAAGGAGAGCCGGTTACGGTCAGAGCCCACCATCTTGACGTCAATCACCATGTGAATAACGGCCAGTTTGTAAGAATCGCCATGGACAGCCTGGGGAGCAGCTTTCAGGTAAGGCAGCTCCGGGCGGAATACAAAAAGCAGGTGATGCTTGGGGAAGTGCTGATTCCCTGCACGGCGGCTTTAGAGGACGGGAAATCCGTAGTGGTGCTGAAGGACGACAAGGGGGCCGTCTGCTGTGCGGTAGAGCTGTGGGAGGCGTGAAAAGCGCCGGTGTAGCGGTGAAGGATTGGCGAAGGCTGCGCCGGTTCTTATGAAAAGAAAGGAAACAGGGAAATTATGATAGAGCTGGGAAAAAGACAGGAGCTTACAATAGTAAAAAAGGTTACTTTCGGCGTGTATCTTGCGGACGTAACCGGGGAGGAAGCCGTCTGCGCCGCCCAAAGCGCGGCGAGGGGGGCGAAGGATTCGGAGGAGAGAGTGCTTCTTCCGGGAAAAGAGGTGCCGGAAAACGCGGAAATCGGAGACGCGCTGGACGTTTTTATTTACAGGGATTCCGAGGACCGTCTGATAGCGACCACAAGGCAGACGGAGCTTACCGTGGGGGAAACGGCGGTTCTTACGGTCAAAGAAGTGGGAAATATCGGCGCGTTCCTTGGATGGTCTCTGGAAAAGGATTTGCTCCTGCCCTTTAAGGAGCAGACGGGAAACTTAAGGCCCGGGGAGGAGTGTCTGGTCGCCTTATACATTGATAAGAGCGACAGGCTGTGCACCACCATGAAAGTGTACCCTTATCTGCAGACTGACAGCGCTTATAAAAAGGACGACAGGGTAGAAGGAAGGGTTTACGAGGTAATAGATAAATTCGGCATTTTTGTAGCGGTGGACGACCGTTACAGCGCGATGATTCCCAAAAAGGAGCCCGCCGCCGGAATCAGGGTGGGAGACAAGGTGAGCGCACGGGTGACGGAAGTCCTGGAGGACGGGAAGCTCTGCCTGAGTCTTAGGGAAAAGGCATATATCCAGATGGGGAAAGACGCCGAAATCGTGATGAAAATGCTGGAAGAGGGCGGCGGGAGCCTTCCCTTTAACGACAAGGCCGACGCGGAGCTGATACGCAGCAAAACCGGCATGAGTAAAAACGAATTTAAACGGGCGGTGGGGAATCTTTATAAACAGCGTCTGATTGTGATAGAGCCGGACGGCATTAAGAAGGTATGAATTTGAAAAACATGTACCCTATGCCGGATGTTCAGGGATTGGCGGTACAGGCGGATTCCCGGGGAAATATATGGAAAGAAAATGAGGAAAAGTAGCGATATGAACGGAAAAAAAGCAAACTGGGCGTTTCTCTTAGAGGTTCTGGGGTATATGGCGCTGGTTTTCGGCCTGGCTTGGCTTTGGCCCAGCATTATGGAAAACCTTGTCTTAAACAATCTTCTCTGTGAGGCGGTACTTAGCCTGCCGGTGCTCGTCTTTATGCTGGTATCAGGGGAAAAGCCGGCTTCTTTTCTCGGATTTCATAAGATGAAAATCAGTTCCGCGCTGATGACGGTGCTGTTTACCTTTCTCACAATGCCGGTTCTGACGTTGTTTAATCTGATTTCCCAGCTTTGGGTGAAAAATGAAGTGGCGGCCATGATGGAAGAGATGCAGATGGGACAGATGCCTCTTGCCGCAATGCTGTTTTCCATGAGTATCTGCGCGCCTTTTTTCGAGGAGATTACCTGCCGGGGCGCTTATTACCGCGCGTACAGAAAGTCGGGCGGCGCAGTCGGAGCAATGCTGTTGTCGTCTCTTATTTTCGCCGTGTCGCACATGAATTTTAATCAGGCGGCTTACGCTTTTGTGGTGGGAATTCTGGCTGTGCTTCTGGTGGAGGCAACGGGAAGCCTGTGGGCATCGATTCTTTATCATGCGGTGATAAACGGCAGCCAGGCGGTTTTGATGTATCAGGTTTTGAGGGTAGACCCGGATATTTACAGCGAGCAGGCGGCAATGGTTACCAGTGACTTTCTGCTGTATGGAATTGCCGCTTATTTACTGGTGACGGCGTTCACGCTGCCGCTGGCATGGGCCGTCCTTGTATGGATTAGCGGAAATGAGGGGAGAAGAGGCGTACTGTCCGCCCTGTGGCGTGAGAGGAAGGAAAAGAAGGACAAAATAATAACAGTGCCATTGATACTGGCACTGTTTCTTGGCCTTTTAATAATGACAGGAGTGGTTTCCCGCATTTTTATACAAATATATCAATATTGCTTCCAATATTCGGGTTGACGGATAATTCCATGGAACGGTCCATCATGTTGAGAATACCGGCGCCTGTTGCTTCGGCGCTTTCCAGGGCTTTGTCAAGAACCGCAACGCTCACCTGGTCGGCAATCTTTACGTTAGACAGTGCAGTTGATAATTCAGGAATATTCATGCAATCTCTCCTTTCCTGACAGGGAGTATAATTTCCTTGTCACAATAAGAGTATATCACGAGTTTTCATAATTGTGAATAGCGGATTTTGCAGGCGGCTGTGAACGGAGTGAAATGTAACCGGCAAACAGGCAATTGTATAGGTTGCATAGGGGATAAAAATGGAAATTTTATCCGTAATACATATAAAATACACAAAAAAAATACAAAAAGCGGTAGATTTTCCTGTGCATGTATATTAAAATGGGGAAGTAAAGCTTAAGGGGGTAAGGCTTGTACATGGAAAATATTGTTGAATTTGTATAATGCGACGAGGGGGAAGGAGAGGGGTAATGATTTCTAATCAAATACTGCTGAATACGATTGAGGGACTCAAGGCAATCGCCAGGATTGATTTCTGTGTGATGGACACGGACGGCAAGGAGGTTGCATCCACGCTGGCGGACCTGGCTCAATGCGGCCTGGAGGTGGCCGGATTTGCCCTGTCTCCGGCGGATTCACAGGAAATACGGGGATGCCAGTACTTTAAAATTTTTGACGAGCAGCAGCTTGAGTATGTGCTTGTGGCGGCGGGAGCCGACGAGGACGCCTATGTTATGGGGAAAATAGCGGCGTTCCAGATACAGAACCTTCTGGTTGCCTACAAGGAGAGATTTGACAAGGATAACTTTATCAAGAGCCTTCTTCTGGATAACCTTCTGCTCATTGATATTTACAGCAGGGCGAAGAAGCTGCACATACAGCCGGAAGCAAAGCGGGTGGCAATAGTTATAGAGACGGCAAACAGCAAGGACAGTAATGTACTGGAAATTATGAGGGGATTTTTTGGAAACAGCAGCAGGGATTTTGTCACGGCAGTAGATGAAAACTATGTCATTGTGGTGAAGGATTTGTCCGAGGGGGACGCTTTGCGGGGAAGCCTGGGCGATGTTTCCTATGATAATATGCAGGAGCAGGCCTACGACCTGTCGCGGGAAACTCTGCGGGGCATTGAAAGAGTCGCCCGGGGAATTGAAAGCTATCTGCTGAAAGAGGGAATGAAAGAGATACGCATTTCCTACGGTATGCCGGTGGGTGAAATCAAAGAGGTCAGCCGTTCCTACAAAGAAGCAAAAATGGCGATGGATGTGGGGAAAATTTTCTTTGACGAGAGAAGCGTTATCGCTTACAGCGAGCTTGGAATCGGACGTCTGATTTATCAGCTTCCCATTCCTCTTTGCAAGATGTTTATCAAGGAAATTTTCGGAGGGCGGAACCCTAATGAATTTGACGAGGAGACGCTTACCACAATCAATAAGTTTTTTGAAAACAGCCTGAATGTGTCGGAAACCTCCAGGCAGCTTTTTATTCACAGGAATACGCTGGTGTACCGGCTGGATAAGCTGCAGAAAAGCACAGGGCTGGATTTGCGCATTTTTGAGGACGCCATCACCTTCAGGATTGCGCTCATGGTGGTAAAATACATGGACTACATGGAAAGCTTTGAGTATTAAAGTATCGATAACATGTTATACGGGAGTGGAAAAATCTGGTGAAAAGTGAAGTAAAGAACAAAAGGAGAAGACGGCCGTCTTCCGACAATCATGAGATTATCTCATTGACAAATGTGAGCAAAACATATTCAACAGGCGCGCCGGCGCTTAACGGAGTGGATTTACATATCAACCGGGGAGAGTTCGTATTTATCGTGGGGGACAGCGGCTCGGGAAAGTCAACCATGATAAAGCTGCTTTTGCGGGAGCTGGTGCCCACTTCCGGCGACATTAATGTGATGGGGTATGACCTGGTCCGTATCCGTCACAGGAAAATCCCGAAGTTCAGAAGGAACCTCGGCATTGTCTTTCAGGATTTCCGCCTTTTGCGGGACAGGAACGTATATGAGAATGTGGCTTTTGCGCAGCGTATCATACAGGTGTCCAGCAAGGATATCAAGCGGAATGTGCCCAGTATCCTGGCGACTGTGGGGCTGGCCGGAAAGTACAAGGCAAAGCCAAGGCAGCTTTCAGGAGGCGAGCAGCAGAGGGTGGCCATTGCAAGGGCGCTTGTAAACCGTCCGAGTATTTTGCTTGCCGACGAGCCTACCGGAAATCTGGACCCCAAGAATTCATGGGAAATCATGAAGCTGTTAGAGCAGATTAACGAAAACGGAACCACTGTGCTGGTGGTGACTCACAACCGCGAAATAGTCAATGCAATGCAAAAGAGGGTCGTTACAATGAAGAAGGGCGTTATTGTAAGCGACGAGGAAAAGGGTGGTTATATCGATGAGGATTAGTACATTTTTTTATACCCTCAGGCAGGGAATTATCAATATTTTCAGGAACAAGTGGTTTTCTCTGGCATCGGTTGCCACGATTGGCGCATGCCTGTTTTTGTTTGGCCTGTTTTACTCTGTGATAGTGAATTTTCAGAATATTGTCAAGACAGCCCAGGAGGGCGTATGCGTCACGGTTCTTTTTGACGAGGGAATCAGCAGTGAAAGAATCGAGGAAATCGGGGCGATGATTGACAGACGTGCGGAGACGTCGAAGGTTGTGTTTAAATCGGCGGACGAAGCGTGGGAGGAATTCAAGGTGGATTACCTGAAGGGCTATGCCGACGGTTTTCCGGACAATCCTCTGACAGGCTCCGACAGCTATGAGGTTTACTTAAGCGACGTGTCCATGCAGCCGGCGCTTGTGTCTTATCTTGAAGGGCTTGACGGCGTCAGGGAAGTGAACCGGTCGGAAATCGTGGCGACTACCCTTACCGGGGTCAACTCGCTGGTGGCCTATATTTCCGTGGGGATTATCGTGATTTTGTTTGCGGTGTCGATTTTCCTTATAAGCAATACGGTAACTATCGGAATTTCCGTCAGGAAAGAAGAAATTGCCATTATGAAATATATCGGGGCAACGGACTTTTTCGTGCGCTCCCCGTTCGTGATTGAAGGGATGATGATTGGCGCAATTGGCTCACTGATTCCGCTGGGACTTATTTATGTTCTTTATAATAAAGTGATTGAGTATATCCTGACGAGATTTGCGGTTCTGACAAAGCTGCTGACTTTTCTGCCGGTGGAAACGATTTTCTCAACGCTCCTTCCGATGTCGATAATCATGGGTGTGGGAATCGGTTTCCTTGGAAGTATAACAACCGTCAGGAAGCACTTAAGAGTATGATTAAGGAGTGGGGATGAAACGAGTAAAAAGAGCCTTTTGTGTGATATTGAGCCTTTTGCTGTTTTCCGCAGGCGCAGGGAAGTTCCAGACTGTTACCTATGCCAGTGAGCTCACCAATGACAGCATCAGGGAAAAGGAAGCGGAAATCAACAGGGCAAAGAAGGAAAAGAATGCGCTTCAAAACGGACTGACGGACGTGAAAGCCATTAAGAAGGAGCTGGAGGGCGCCAAGGCTGACCTTGCCGATTATGTGGAAGAGCTCGACGCTAATCTGACTGCCATACAAAATAAAATTAATGAGTTAAAGAATAAAATTTCAGAAAAAGAAGAAGAAATCGCTCAGAAAACGGTGGAGCTTGAGGAAGCCATAGAGGAACAAAAGAAGCAGTATGAGGCAATGAAAACCCGCATAAAATTTATGTATGAAAGAGGGGAAACCCTGTATGTGGAACTGCTTTTGGGAGCCGGAAGCTTTGGAGATATGCTGAATAAGGCGGAATATATCGAAAGGCTTTCCGCCTATGACAGGAAAATGCTTGACGAATATGTGGCCTACACAGAATATGTGTCGCTCTGCCGGGAGGGACTGGAAGAGGAAAAGGAGCTTCTGGACGAGGCAAAAGCAGCCGTGGAGGAGGAGGAAGCCTCGTTAAACGAACTGATTTCGTCCAAGGAGCAGGAAATATACCAGATGAGCTCCGAGATTCAGGATAAGGAATCCGCAATCCGGGCATATGAGGAGGAAATAGCCGTACAGAACGATACGATTAAGACGCTGGAAGCGGCTGTTGCGGCTGAGAGAAAAAGGCTGGCGGAGGAACAGGCGCGTAAATATGACGGCGGAATGTTTACCTGGCCGGCGCCATCCTATACAAGAATTTCCGATGAATACGGAAACCGGATGCACCCCACGCTGGGAGTGGAAAGATTCCACAACGGTATCGATATGGCGGCTCCGGGAGGCAGCGCGATACTGGCGGCCTATGACGGAAAAGTGGTGGCTGCGGATTACAACAGCAGTATGGGGAATTATATTATGATAGACCATGGCGACAGCCTGTACACTGTATATATGCATGCGTCGGCACTTTACGTGTCCAAGGGGACGGAGGTCTCAAAAGGACAGCAGATAGCGGCGGTGGGAAGTACCGGGCGTTCTACGGGAAACCATCTGCATTTCAGCGTGCGTCTGAACGGAAGTTATGTGAATCCCCGGAGTTATCTTGGGGGATGAGAACCGGATGTGAGATTTAAGAAAGATTGGAGAGATGTTTGTGAGTAAACCTGAGGAAGTTGATAATCGGCCGGAAGATGAGGGAGAAATCGTAGATTCAGGCGGGAAGCGGAGACGGGCGTCAAGGGATTTTCTGAGCGGAGTCTTTGCGGGGGCTCTGTGCATGGCGTTGATTGCAACGGGGCTTTACAGCGGGAAAATGCTTTATGACCTGGTGAAAGTGCGAAGAAGCGGCGTGGCGGCCTTAAGTGACAATGGCGGAGACGATTCTCTTTCAGATACGGTAGAGAAAATGCAGGTGATTGAGGAGGCTATCGACGATTATTACTTTTACGGGGACGAGGTTTCCTCCGAGGACATTCACGAGGGCGTTTATAAGGGAATGATAGCGGCGCTGGGCGACCCCTACTCCGAGTATTATTCCAAAGAAGAGCTGGAGGATGTAGTAAACAGTACCAAAGGGATTTCCTATGGAATCGGCGCAATGATTTCCATGAATAAGCAGACCAACATGGCCATGATTAGCGGCGTGATAGAGGAATCTCCGGCGCTTGCGGCAGGTCTTCGGGAGGGAGACATCATTTATGAGGTGGACGACGAGTCCACCCAGGGGCTGAGCCTGACCCAGGTGGTGAACCTTGTAAAGGGCCGGGAGGGGACAACGGTGCACCTGACCATTTACAGGGAGGGGGAAAGCGACTTCCTTGAATTTGATATTAAAAGAGGAAAGCTGATTGAAACCACGACCGTGCAGAGCGGAATGCTTGAAAATACGAATAATATCGGTTATCTGCAGATTCGGGAGTTTGACAGTGTGACTGTTGACCAGTACGCGGAGGCTCTGGCGGAGCTGAAAGCAAGCGATATGAAAGGGCTGGTGCTTGACCTTAGAAGCAATCCCGGCGGCGATTTGGCGGCGGTTGTGGAGATTGCCGGAAGGATTCTGCCTAAAGGGCTGATTGTGTACACAGAGGATAAGGCGGGGAGCCGGAAGGAATATACAAGCGACGATGATTCGGAGCTTGAAGTGCCTCTTGTGGTGCTGGTGAACGAGTACTCGGCAAGCGCCTCGGAAATTCTGGCGGGCGCTGTTCAGGACTATAATAAGGGAACCCTGATAGGAACCACCACTTACGGAAAGGGAATTGTGCAGAGAATACACAGGTTAAATGACGGTACTGCCCTTAAGCTTACCGTCAGCGCATACTTTACCCCTTCAGGAAGAAATATCCACGGAGTGGGAATCGAGCCGGATATTGTGCTGGAATACGACTATGATTTGGCGGAGGAAGAAGGGGTTGACAATCAGGTGGAGAGAGCAATAGAGGTGCTGGAAGGGAAGATTGAGTAGACGAATTTGTGGCGACGGCAAAATATTTGAAAATGGAAGAAGCCAGGCGCCTGCGGCAGAATATTCCCTTTAAATATTTCCGGGGGACATACAGACGGGCATGTTTATCTGAAGAAAATAGGGACGGTATAAGAAAAAATGAGATAAAATTGGTAAAAAATAGATGTAGTGTATAAGGCGGTATGGAATAATTTTGCAAGAAAGTTTTAATAAAAAGTTTTAATAAAAAGTTTTAATAAAAAGTTTTAATAAAAAGAAAAAATCTGTTGACGAAATATTTTAAATGTGATAAAATAATTATTTACTACACAGAAAATGCATTGAATGCAAAGAGGTGATAGGTATGACTGAAGCAAAGATTGTAATGGATCGTTTTATGGAAAGATTAGGAAACAATGGGTTTGGGAAAGAAAATCAGCCAAACAATGGTCCGGAGATTAGTTTGGACTTTATTGATGCACAGTTGCAGTCATATTCTAAACTCTTAAAGTCGGGTATTGTAGAAGCGGCATTGGGCGAGTAAGAGGTGAAAGTTTTATGCTGAGTACGGAAAAAGAGCAGGCTGATTTTTGTACAGAGTTTAATATATCAGGTGAAAAGTTCAGAAACTCTCGATTGACGTGGGAGGAGTTGGATCAAATTGCAGCGGACTTTGAACGAAAAAGGAATGAACATCAAAACACTGTAAAGCAGTATGCGGAGGTATTACAAAAGTGTTTGGGTGTTCATTCTTTAAGTTATAGGGTTAAAGATACAAAGCATTTGATTGAAAAGATTATTCGTAAAAATCCCAAATATCTGGAGGCAGGAAACGCTTTATCCTTAAATAATTATGAGCAAGAAATTACAGATTTGATGGGGATTCGCATTTTGCTTTTGTTTAAAGAAGATTGGCTTGAAGTTCATAATTATCTTATGGATGAGTATAAGACTGTATTGTTAGAGAAGCCATTCGCATATGTGCGGGAAGGTGATGACACTCGTTTATATGAAAATAAGATTGAAATAAGAAAAGAAAAACCTTATAGATCAGTTCATTATGTTATTCAATCAGACAAAGGACTGGCAATTGAAATACAAGTACGTACTTTATATGAAGAGGCATGGAGCGAGATTGACCATAAATTGCGCTATCCGTACAATTTAACGAACGAAATGTTAGCTAATTATATAAATATTATGAACCGTCTCACTGGAGTGGGTGATGAGATGGGAACTTTTATCCATAGCTATATTAAAAATTTTCAAGAAAGTTTATATGCTGGTGTTACAGATGATAATGAAGTATATCATTTTATTTTACATGAAATTGAGAAGTGTGATAATGTGGAAGTGAAACAAGCTATTGTGGATAAAATTAAACAAGCTGATAACTATCGTGAAATGAAAAAAATGGCGGATTTACTAGAAGATATTTTACAATATAAATAGTAGGAGAGTTACGATGGATAAGGAACGGGTAAAGGAACTAAAAGAAGAGTTAAATGAATCTTTTACAGATGCGTACATACGCAATGCGGGAACTCTTATTCATAAACTGGCAGAGCAATTTTATAAGGAAAACAACCTAAAAGGAAAAATTTACTTTAATGATGATATCTTTAATTATTGCCTGATAGATATTTTGGTTGATTTGGCACGATTAAAACATTTTCATGATATTAGCCGGGTAAATTACGTTAAATTTATTGCGTATACTGCTTCATGGTGCTTAAAGAGAAAACCATTTCAAATTGTAGAAGGCTGTGAGGAAGATTATATATACATAAATGAGAGGTTTGCTTTGACGTTACTTTTACAGGCTGGCAATTGCTATGATGAGAATGTAAACTATTATGAGGAAGACAAGAAAGATATTGTAAGGGGTATTG
Organism: uncultured Lachnospiraceae bacterium; assembly: GCA_947063675.1. Lineage (GTDB taxonomy): Bacteria > Bacillota > Clostridia > Lachnospirales > Lachnospiraceae > Suilimivivens. The sequence goes on from CAMSTM010000028.1 coordinate 28,745, forward strand.
GGCAAATTTATTACCATCTCAAATATAGAAATACGAACCCTCAAACATTGGAATTATTTTTGATAGGTTTAGAAAATGGAAGGAAAATTTATACTGCGAATTAAGAAGATTAGGGATAACCGGTTTTGGATAGGCAGAAAAATGAAATACATATACGGCTTCTTTTAACTTATTGTAGGTATGAAATTTTAGCATCCCACAGAACCTTCCATTGGATTATAATTATTATAGAACAAATTAGTGAATTTCTTGCATGAAACTAAGATACTGGCATAACGGAAACGAATAAAAAGGTATAAAAAAGTACAGAACAAAAGTTCGATTTTGGTCTGTACTTTTTTTGACTTATATG
>CAMSTM010000029.1 GCA_947063675.1 uncultured Lachnospiraceae bacterium
CTTTTTCCTGAAAATCTTTTTCATTTTCCTCTTGACATATTACCAAATTGCTTTACCAGCTTATACATTTCCTGGAACAATTTCTTCATGGTTTTTGCATGACCATTCCAGGATTACAGTGTTTAAAATATCCAGAGAGAGACTTTCTTTCTGGGGTATTTGTTTGGATTTGACACCTAAATTTTACCTAATTTTAAAAAAATCAGGTTTTCCTTGACAACTCGTAATTTATGCCATATTATTTAGAAAAAGAGGCAGTTTTTTACCGGGTGGTCATATTTGATTCTCGCGGCTTACGTGCTTCTTTTTTTATATTTATTATATCATGTAAAAACAGTCCCTGGTCATTTATACGAACAACTAATGTCGCCATATAAAAATTTTCCCAAACATCATCTTCATTCTCTGCCTTTACCTTTTATACCTTACTGTTTTCTCGTAATAATATTATATCTCTTTCCGCCAAAATATCAATTAATTTTATATCTTTTCCTGCTGTCAGGAATCCGGATAAATACCGTAGTCCCCTCTCCTACCTGAGAACTGATGGAAACCCCGTACTTTTCCCCGTAAATCATCCTGAGCCTCTTATCTGTATTTTGAATGCCTATGGAATTGTTTTTCTGTCCGAAAATTTCCGTTATTTTTTCCTGCAAAATACCGCACCCGTTATCTTCCACATAAAAAACAATGTCCTCTTTTTCCTCCTCGGCAAAAATCCGTATCTCGCCGCCCTCCTGATAATCCTTGAACGCGTGTATAATCGCATTTTCCACAAAAGGCTGCAGAAAAAGCTTGGGAACCTGCAGTCGTCCCATGGAGGCCGGAATACTGATACCGGCCCGGAATCTTTGTTCATACCGCTTTTCCATAATACCGAGATATCTTTCAAGCCAGTCCAAATCTTCCCGCAAGGATACCATCAACTCTCTGTTCTGGCTGGTATACTGAAGCATTCTGGACAAGTCCAGAAGCATCCCGCTTGCCTTTTCACTGTCCCCTTTCATACATGCCCAGTTAATTATATTTAATGAATTATATAAAAAATGAGGATTCATCTGGATATTAAGCGCCATAATTTCCGTATCCCGTTTCTGAAGCTTTACCTCATAATTCTCATGTACCAGACTTTTCAGATTTTGGTTCATTTCATTTAATTTCTGATAAAAAAAGGCAAATTCGTCCAGGGGATGATACGTGATTACCGTATTGAAATCCCCGGCTCCCACGCTTTCTATCATATTGAGCGGCTTATAAATTTTTCTGTTAAATTTATTTGAAATGATAAAGGATATCCCAAAGGATAAGACCGTCATCAGCAAAATCAGTGCCAGAATGACTCTCATAAGATTATCCGCAATCTTCTCCGTCAGTATTTTTACCGGCAAAGCTGCCACCACGTACCATCCTGTCACTTCGCTTTCCGCATAGGCAATGATATAATCCTCCCCGTTAATCTTCCTTCTCACGCAGTCGGATTCTGCGCTGATTCCGATGTCTTCCACTGTAATATCCGCAAATTCCCCGTCGCCATCCCCATAAGAGCTGCATACCACTTCCCCCTGCTCTGTCACCACGAAATACTGCGCTTCACTTTCCTTACGCACATATTCCCTGAGCATACTTCTCAAATTTTCTTCCGTAAAATTGACTACAAGATAGGGACGTTCCACGTCAGAATCCAGATGAAGTATTCTGCCCGACGAAATATTGCTGGGGTTCAGCCTGCGCACAGCGGAAAACAGCCTTTTATATTCCAGATTATTCTGGTTAATCCCGTTAATCTGAAACATTTCCACATAGTTATAGGTCGGTATCCATACCAGCTTTCCGTCCGCCTCTCTGGCCTGTCTGAGCATCCCTGATTCCACAAAACTGTTTTTGGGATAGAAATTTTTTTCTTCTTCCCCGAAGCGGTAATAGGATGTTACAAGATGGGTTGAATAAACCGAATTATTCCATGGGAGATAATTCAGTAAAATGCGGGTAATCTGTTTGCTTGCCTCTTCCAACTGTAAACCATTTTCAGTATCCAGTTCCCGGAAAATATCATACAGACGGCTGTCTGCGTTCATTTTCAGCGAAAATTCTTCTATATAGTCCAGCTCGTTATCCAAAAGGGCGCTGGTATTTTTCGCATTCTGCCAGAAATGCTCCTGCGCCTGCTTTGTCAGCTCCGCTTTTGACAACTGAAAAACTATGATTCCCAGCACGCCCAGGGGAATAATGGAAAACATAAGAAAAAATACAATGAGCCAGGTCCTGAGCCTGGCATATTTCCATTGCTTATACAATTTTTTCATGTCTCTTCTTCTCCTTTCGGCGGTACGCTGTTTTTCCCTCTTTTCCGAAATTCATCCGGCGTCACTTTGTATTTCTTTTTGAAAGAACGGATGAAATAATTGGAATCCTTATAGCCGACCATCCCTGCAATCTGCTTTACCCTGCAGTCAGAATGAAGTAGTAAATCCAGCGCCTTTCTCATCCGCACCTCGCTTAAATATTCTGAAAAAGAGGTTCCGAAGCTCTGTTTAAACAGGGTGCTTAAATAAGACGGGTTAAAATGAAACTCGCCCGCAACCGTTTCAAGGCTTATTTCCTCTTTATAATTCTTTTCCAGATAATCTTTACATCTCTGTACGGGATTTATCTGCCCGGACAGCTTTTGCCTTTCAATGCTTCTTCCAATCTGAAAAAGCAAAAGCCTTCCCTCCGAGAGCAAATCATCATACCACTCCGTCTCCATTATCCTACCATCCTTTTCATTCAGCTTTGGGACGGTGTCTTTCTCCATAAACGGCTCTAACGTTCTTAAAATCCTGAAAAAGAGAAATACCACTTTTCTTTTCATAATTTCAGGTGAAATCCAATTACCCGGGGCGCCTTTTTCCAGCAGCCTGCCGTACAGCCTGTCCGCCTGCTCCGTTTTTCCCTGACGAAGGGCGTCTACGAGTTCTTCCCCGTTCCAGACCGTTTCTTCCCTTGTATTTTCCGGATAATCTTCCGCCCAAAGGATATGTCGGTCCCCGTAAAAGGCATACTTTAAAGCGCAGGCTGCTTCCGAAAACGACTCCACTCCCTTTAAACTCATATCCTCATGGATGAGGCTGACTGCAAAATAAATATTGTCTGCCGTCGTCTTTTCTCTTGCTTCCAGTAAGTATACAATATTCCGCAGCGTCTTTTCCGCGGGTCTTTCGGGAGCAAGCACCAGGGTAGCCAGCGTATTGTACAGATGATTGACGGAAAAGGTGACTGCGGAAGCCGGTTCCATGGATTTTTTTATTACATAGCCGATTTCACGCCGTTCCTCTTCCTCCAGCCTGCTTTTCTTTCTTATTTTCGTCAGAATGATAAAACCGCTCTGCCGCATCGGCCAAAAGCCGTCAAGCTGTTCACGGGACTGTACCCGCGAACAGGTGATGTATTGGTTTAAAAGCCATTCCATATATACCGGAACCGTTTCCCGCAACCGTTCTTCCAGACTGCTGACCCTGTATTTTGTCTCTTCATTGCCCCGGTATTTTCTTTTCACCTCTGTGATGGTTTTTTCCAGTTCCGCCTTGTCTACCGGCTTGAGCAGATATGCGGATGCCTGAAATGCAATGGCTTCCCGGGCATAGGCAAAATCCGCATATCCGCTGATAATGATAAAAGATACCTCCGGCCTGATATTTTTTACTTCCCGCAAAAGGGACAGACCGTCCATTCTGGCCATGCGGATATCGCTTATGACAATCTCGCAGGGCATGTTTTGCATGATTTCCATTGCTTCCGTGCCGTCTGCCGCTTCCCACAGCATATCCTCCGGACAAAACTCCTCCAGCAGGGAAAGAATCCCTTTCCGATGCATCTTTTCATCATCTACTACCAGTATATTGTACATATTCTCTCACCATTAACATCATTTTACCTGACGGTTCACATCCATACCTTATTTTCCATGGTACATTATATCATACTGTTGTCTGTAGGCCTCCCTCTCCAGGATTTCCACCGGAATTTCCAGTGTTTTTCTCACTTTTCCCTTCACTGTAAGGCTGACGTTTACCATTTGTCCGTCCCGGCTTTTCTGCCCTTCCACATACAGGCTGACATTCCTTATCCCCCCGTCTCCCGTCTGCGGGAAAGGATGCTCCGACAGCATAACGCTTTTCTCATCCCCTGTCAGGTGGTCCGGCAGCATGACATAAAACCCGGCCACTTTGTGGGTTTCCTTTCCCTGGCCGCCTATTTTACAGACTGCTTTCCGCCCGGAAAATACCGGCTGGTAATCCCAGTGATAGAAGCTTTTTTCCGCCGCTTTCCATCCCTCCGGCACTGTAAGCTCCACGGATGTTTCTTCCCACTCTTCCTCTTCAAGATGTGCCGTCACAAACCGCAGAAGAAAAATATTGCAGTTTCCTGAATATAATTTCGGCATGACTATACCATAAGGTGCAAAAATTTCCTTTCCTTCTGAAAGCAGCCTGCATTCCTTTCTGACAATTTCCGCTTCCTGCACCGGATAGTCTTCCGTCTTATACCTCTTTTCCAGCATCTGGCCGGGCGCAAGTCTTTCCCTGTCATATGCCGGTTCTCCCTCTGCCGCCGCGCCATAGGGCCTGACTGCCAGAACCAGTCCCAGCACTTCCCCGTTCCGGTTCCTTACCCTGAATATGGTTTCTTTGCGCCTTTCTTCGTACTGAATGTCAAAGCAGAAATTTCCCAGACGGACGCCGGTCAATTCATAGGAAGTAAGGGCTCCCTGCGGTTTTATTGTAAGGGTTTTCCCTGCGCCGTCCATACACAGGCCAAACCATTGTTCCACGCTCTGCTGCACCCAGGCTCCCTGTCCCTGGCTGCATCTGGTTAAGCATCTCTTTTTATTATCCGCCCTCGGCCACCAGAATAAAGAACCGGTCTCGTCAAGCCTCCCATAGAGAATCTTCAGCGTATCCAGCATTTCCCTTCTGGTATAACTGCCTCCAAGCCTTAAGATACAGCCTGTGGCAGACGGATTCATTCCGAAATGAAGCTCCCGCATTGTCTGAAATTCCGGGTCATAGCTGGTAATAAACAGGGAGCGGGCAAACCGGTGGAGATTGACATAAGGCTCATAATCAAACCCGTAAAGACCATACAGAGGAGCCCGCACCGTTGCCGTGTCCTCGCCGCCGTAATAATAAAGTTCCTCCGGAATATAAAATCTCTCTTCCCGGTTTTCTCCCAGACTGCTGCCTCCGGTAATCTGTCTGCCGAAAGGCCCCGCCGCCTCCATGCACTCCTTCATATCGGCAGGCATCCTCTCAAGCAGCATGTCAACCTCCTGTGTGCTTTTTCCCAGGGCCTGCCTTATACGCTTATAGGATTTCAGCGCGTAAAAACACTGGACATTGGCGCCGTAATCGTATTTCTTAAAGACAATCAAATCACTGGCGTACCTGCTGCTGAACAGCGCTTTTTCCCCATGCTTGTGCTTTAACATTCCCTGATAGATTTCTTCGGCTTTATCGCTTATGTCCCTGTGACTTATGAAATATTCCACATCGCCTGTCAATTCCAGATATTTACCCGCAATCACCAGAAAAGCAGTGTAGAAAAACATACTGTGGTCCGTATACAGGCTGTATCTGGGCGTATTTCTTTTTGCCAGATATTCCATGGCCTTAGGCCCTGCCTCCGGAACCGCATACATAACGCTTACCACGTCAGGCTCAATATCAATCCCCCACAATCTGGATAAAGAATGAGAAGGCGCTCCCTGCCAGTTTGTCAGAAGATTTCCGTATTCGTCAAAGGAAAGGCAATTGAAATTATCCAGAATAAAGCGGATATGCATATCTGCATACTTTTCACCCGCCTCCTTATCCTCCCGAATCCCGGTACGTATGGTTCCCAGCCTTTCTTTCCAGAACGCCGATGTAACATTCAGCCATTCAAGGGGCGTGTGCTGATACAAAATCCCCAGATTGGCATGAATATCTTTTCTTTCCGGCGTAAGGGCAAGGATGGTTGTAAACAGCCTGCTTTCCCCTTCTTTCAACTCGAAAGGCACGTAAATAAACGGATTTGACGCCTCTCCTGACGTCACGGAATCCAAAAGCTGAATTGCCGCACTGGCTTCCGGGTGCCACATCACAAGAAGCTTTTGCTCCCATTCCGTCCTATAGGGATTTACCGCATAGTCCTCAAACCGCTTTCCGTAATGCTCGAACTGGTTCACAAACTTCTTATCAAAGGATAATCGCAATCTTCCTCTTAAGGTACATCCCGATGTGTTATTTACCTCCGCGCAGAAGAAAACGCCTGCCGGACCGGGAAGGGGATGAATGTCGGAAACTGCCCGGGCCTCTTTTTCAAGTACCGGCGCAAAGGAAAATACTTTCATTTCAATTCCCGGATATTCCGTAAAAGTCGCCGGCAAATAATAATCTATATATCTGGTCTGCGACTTTTGATTTGCCATATGCAATAACAGGCCGTTATCCAGTTCCATCTCATATTTCATTTTTCCCAGAAACAGGGCCGTATCATTTTGATAATACTGCCCGATATGCCCCTTAAACTGTCCCCCTACATCCGGCCCGCCGGAGGGAACCGCGTAAATCCGCTCATGGGGTGTACAGGCAAAATGCAGCCTCCCCATGGTATCCTGCCCAATCAGTATTCTCCCGTTTGACTGGGTAAAAAGCTGTCTTTCGCTTAATGACCAGTCCGTTCTTTCCGAGGTATCGTCGTATTCTGCTTTGAAATAAGGCGAGCGATATCCTTTTTCCCAAAATTCCTCCCATGTATGATAACCAATATTTCCTCTAAGATGCATGATATTCCTCCCTGTAATCTCTGCTGTATTTTTTATCCTTTCACGCCGGACATTGTAATTCCTTCAATCAGATATCTCTGGCCAAAGGCAAATACAATAATTACCGGAATCAGTACCAGACAGGCCGCCCCCATCATCAGGTTCCACTCTCCTCTGTAGGAACCGGTAAAAAGCTGAAGCCCCAGGGCCACCGTATATTTCTTTTCCGAATTCAGGTAGACCAGCGGCCCCAAAAAGTCGTTCCATGAATTCAAAAATGCAAACATTCCAACCACTGCCAGCGCCGGCCGGGTAATCGGCATGATGATTTTTGAAAAAATCTGAACATGGGACGCGCCGTCAAGATAGGCCGCCTCGTCAAAGTCCCTTGGAATCCCCATGTAAAACTGCCGTAAAAGAAAGATGTAAAAGGCGCCGCCGCCGAACCATGCCGGGGCAATCAGCGGAATAAAGCTGTCTGTAATGCCGATTCCTCTCCACATAAGGAATGTGGGAATCAGCGTCACCGCAAAAGGAAGCATCATACTGCTGATGATACAGGCAAACACAATATTCCTTCCTTTCCACTTAACTCTCGCCAGTCCGTAAGCGCACAGGGAACTTGTAAGCATGGTTCCCGCCACGCATCCGCCTGTGATAATAAAGGAATTTCGGAAGTACCTGGTAAAGGGCAGGGTATCAAAAACTTCCGCATAATTTTCCCACATAAACTTTGAGGGAATCCATCTTGGCGGCATCATAAACACCTCCACCGTTGTCATCAGCGAGCTTCTCACCATCCAGTACAGCGGGACAAGGCAGAACAGCGTACCCGATATCAGTACCGCATATGTCAAAACGCGCCGTATTATATTCTTGTTCTTTTCCATCACTGCTCACCCCCGTAATATACCCACTGGTTGGAAGATTTGAATATAATTGCCGTCAATATCATAATGATGACAAACAACACCCAGGCAACCGCACAGGCATTTCCCATCCTTCCAAATTCAAAGGCTTCACGATACAGATAATATACATAAAACAGACTGGAATTATTGGGACCGCCCTGCGTCATCACATAGGACTGCGTAAATATCTGAAGCCCGTTTATGATTCCCATCACCACATTGTAAAAAATAGTGGGCGTCATCATGGGGATTGTAACATGCCGCAGTTTGGCCCAAAAACCGCCGCCGTCAATCTCCACCGCTTCTAAAAGCTCCCTCGGCACATCCTGAATCCCGGCCAGAAAGATTACCATCGTTGACCCTGTCGTCCACAGATTGATAAAAACCAGAGTGGGAATAACCGAGCTTTCTCCTGAAAGCCATGTGCTTACAGGAAGATGCATCGATTTCAGTATGTTATTGGCCAATCCCATATCAGGATTAAAAATCCACATCCAGATAGCCGACATTGCCACTACGGGAACTACCGTGGGAAGGTAGAAAACCGTACGGAAAAATCCTTTTCCCTTAACATCCGTGTTTAACAGCATCGCAATAAAAAAGGAAAATATAATTGCTGTCGGGACTGACATTGCCACATATATGACTGTAACCAGCAGCGATTTATAAAAATACGGGTCATTTCCGCTAAATAATCTTCCGTAATTGGCCAGCCCTGTAAATTCCCCTCCTCTGGTAAAATTGTAATCCATAAAGCTGAGGACGAGACTGACCACCATAGGAGCAAGCGCAAATATCAGGAAACCAAGAATACATGGCAGACTGAAAAGAAAGCCCCACAGATTTTCTCTTTTTTCCCTCTTTGTCAATTTCCATTTTATTTTTTCCTGCATAATTCTCCTCATTTCCATACCGATGTTTTTGTTGCGTAAATCATTTTTATGGCTGCCGCACAGGGAATTGCTTTCTGATACGGCAGCCCGATGTCATTTCTATTCCTGTTTTTGCGTGATGGCAGGCATTCTGTATTTCCGCCTGCCGCAGAACATGGCCTGCTTAAGTTTCCGTCTTATCATCAGGAACGATTTCCTGAATATGTTCCGTCAACCAGTGAATCAGTCTGGGCCTTTACCTCCGTCATGGCTTCTTCCGCCGTTTTCTTTCCGGACCATACCTGCTCTAACGCAGACTGTACAAGGGTATTAATCTCGTTGAAATTCCTTACATCAATTTCTGTCGCGATAACCGAATTTTCATAGGTTGCTTTTACAATGGCATCCTGAAAACCTGCCGGTCTTGCGGGAAGCTCTTCGGAAGCCCAAAATTCCACCTTTTCCCCGTCCGTATAATACTCTGTCTGTACCGGCAGCCATAACGTTCTGTAAAGCTCTGTGATTCTCTCGGCGCTTTCCGGGTTTGTCAGCCATAAATACAGTTTTTCCGCCGCATCAAGGTGCTGGGTGCTCTTAAAGATAATCAGAGAGCCGCCGTCAAAGAAAGTGGTGTAATTTTCATCTATCGGAAGCACGCCTACTCCCCAGTTGCATCCTGAATTCATTAAATCAAGATGGTTCCAGCTCCCGTCAATGTACATTGCCGTCTGCTTTGAAGCCAGCGCTGTAGCCGCACTGGGCATTGCATTTTTCTGTACGGCTGTGGGAGAAACATGGTACACATTAATCAAATCGGCGAAATTCTGTATGGCCTGCGCCGCCCCGGCCTCGTTTAATCCAAGTCCGTCCATGGCTTCATTCAAATAGCCGCCTCCGGCCGAAAGCACAAAAGGCATGTACACATTCCAGTCTGTTCCGAACATAATACCGTACTGCTGAATGTTATTGGCATCAAATTCAGGGTCTTTTGCATTCCTCCCTTTGGTATCAACCGTAAGCTGCTGCGCCACGTCAACAAATTCCTCCCATGACCATGCCTCTTCTACTTTTGTAGGCGGGAGCGCCAGCCCGGCATCCGCAAAACAGTCCGCATTATACATCAAATTCGTAGTTACATTGGCCTGCACCGGTCCGGCTGACTCATCAGGAGACCAGTTCCACCAGCAGGTAGAAATATAATCGTCCTTTTCAAGTCCCATATCATCCAGCAAATCAAAGAAGTTGTAAATCAGTCCGTCTTCCCCCATCTGGCATTTCCATGATGCGGAATAGCTTACGTCAGGCGCTTCTCCCGCCGCAATCATGGCGTTCAATTTCGTCAGAAAGTCTTCATTTGGTATGTGCATCAAATCCACGGTAATGTTCGGATAGGTTTCCATGAATTTTTCCACGGCTTCTTCTATCGCTTTTTTCTCATCTCCGCTTCCCCAGTAGGTAAATTTAATTGTCACCTGCTCCTGTTCGTCTCCTGTGGCCGCGCCGCTTTCAGAGTTATTTCCGGTATCCTCCGTTTCCTGACTGCCTGCTTCGGCCGTAGCGGCCGGGGTGTTATCCGCTTTGTCTTCCGCCTTTCCGCACCCGCCCAGTATCACGGACGATGCTGTAAGCATTGCCAGAACCCCTGCTAAAAATCTTTTTTTCATAATGATACTTTCCCTCCTTTTAGGCTCAAATCCGAGCTTTTCCTTTGTCTGAATTTATTATATCTAATCAGAGAGATTCAAAACTACAGGATTATCTTTGGATTACAGCACTTTGCTTATTCGTTTTATGATAAGACATAAAACTAAAGTTCCGGCTGATTCAATATCGCCCATGAAATCAGCCGGAACCCCAAATTGCACTTATTCTTCTTTTGTCTTCTTAATTATCATACTCCAGATAAGCCCCCTTCATAGGGCTTGCCGCCAATTCGCCAAACAGCCGCAGTACGCCTTTTTTATACTTAGGCTCCCGCCTCTTCCAGTTCTTTCTTCTCTGTGCCAGCACGGCGTCCACCTCTTCCGGGCTTTTCCGCTCTCCGGCAATCCCTATGATATTGAGCTTTCTCTCCATCACGTCGATTTCAATCAGGTCGCCCTCCTCCACCAGGGCGATAGGGCCGCCGTCCACGGCTTCGGGACTGCAGTGTCCAATTACCGGCCCGGTGGACGCGCCGGAAAACCGTCCGTCCGTAATAAGGGCGATGCTCCGCCCCAGCTCTCTGTCGCTGCTGATAGCCTCCGAGGTATAGAACATTTCCGGCATACCGGAGCCTTTCGGTCCCTCGTAGCGGATAAACACGGCGTCTCCTTTTTGTACCTGATGATTCAACACCGCGTTTAGACATTCCTCCTCGCTGTCAAAGGGCCTTGCCCTTAAAACGGCCCGGTACATCTCTTTCGGACAGGCGGTATGCTTGATAACCGCTCCCTCCGGCGCAAGGTTTCCTTTCAGTATGGCGATACTGCCATCCGTTCCGATTGCCCTGTCGTAAGGGCGGATAATATCCTCTTTCGTCAGCGCAGTCTGGTAACGGCGGTTAAACTCCTTAAGCCTTTGTCCGCACCGCTCGTAAAACCCGTTCTCCTTAAGCTCCCTTAAATTTTCCCCCAGCGTTTTTCCGGTAACGGTCATCACGTCAAGATGGAGATGCTCCCTGATTTCCTCCATAATCGCCGGAACGCCTCCCGCGTAATAGAATACCTCCGCCGGCCATCTTCCCGCCGGACGCACGTCCAGAAGATAGCGGGCTCCTCTGTGAAGCCTGTCAAAGGTATCCCCCGTAATTTCTATGCCGAATTCATGGGCGATTGCCGGAAGGTGCAGCAGGCAGTTGGTGCTGCCGGAAACCGCCGCATGGACAAGGATGGCGTTTTCAAAGCTTTCCAGCGTCACAATATCTCCGGGCCGCATATCCGGCTCCTTCGCCAGTCTTACCGCCTGCTGCCCGGCCTGTCTTGCAAAGGCAAGAAGGTCGGGGCTTTCCGCCGGCATCAGCGCGCTTCCGGGCAGCGCAAGCCCCAGCGCCTCCGCCATAATCTGCATGGTGGACGCCGTCCCGATAAAGGAGCATGCCCCGCAGCCCGGACAGGCGTTGCACTTTGCCCAGTTTAGCTTCTCCTCGTCAATTTCTCCCCTCTGGTACTTTGCGCTGTACATGCCAAGCTGCTCTAAGGTGAGCATCTCAGGCCCCGCATTCATGGTGCCTCCGGGCACCACCACCGCCGGAATATTCAGCCTCGCCAGTCCCATCAGGTTGGCGGGCATTCCCTTATCGCAGCTTGCCAGATACACGCCTCCGTCAAAGGGCGTGGCGCTGCCGTGAATCTCTATCATGTTGGCAATCATCTCCCGGCTTGCCAGACTGAAATTGATGCCGTCTGTTCCCTGGCTCTCGCCGTCGCAGATATCCGTTGCAAAATATCTCGCCCCGTACCCGCCGGCCTCCGCCACGCCTTTTCTGACCTCCTCCACCAGAAGGTTCAGATGGCCGCTGCCCGGGTGGCTGTCCCCGAAGGTGCTTTCAATCATTATCTGCGGTTTATCCAAATCCTCCGGCTTCCAGCCGGTTCCTATGCGGAGCGGGTCAAGCTCCGGGGCCAGTTTTCTCATTTTCTGACTTATCAGTTCCATGACAGTCTCCTTTCCGTTACACCATTTTTATCATTCTTCTATGCATTTTTTAAAATCCACATCCTCCATCTCTTCCCGTCTCCCCGCTCTGACCCGGCACACATTTTCCCTGCCTGCCAGAAGCCTTTTTCCTCCCGTATCTCCCTCCAAAGCCAGCAGTTCCCCGAAAAGCTCCTTTGAAAAAACAACGGGATTTCCGCTTTTGCCCTCCCATTCCACAAAGCCGCCAATGCAGCCCCTCTCCGCCGTCTTTTGTATCAGGCTGATAATTGTTTTTTCACTGATATAAGGCTGGTCAGCCACGCAGAACAGGTAATAGTCCGCATCCGGGACGGGGGCGCACAGGGATCCGGAGTCTTCGCCCGGCTGACGAAAAACTCCGGTATCGAAAGACGCTCCCGCGTCTTTATCAAGACCCAACAGCCCGGCGCGGATGGAATGGGAAATCCCTTTATGGCTGTGGGGGGATTGGACGATGGAAATGCGCTCCCGCCAAAGGGTTCCTTTGCCGGACAGGCACTCCCGTTCCCGGCAAATCCTCTGCCGGCCCGCCGCCGCATAAGCCGCAACCTCGGCAAAATTCGTCACCACCGTCAGCGACGTGTCCTCCCTTTCCTCCAAAACCTTTATAAGCACGTCAAGTCCGTAGGAAAACAGGGGCTTTCCGCCTGTTTTATACAAAAGTTTATTACTTCCAAAACGGCGGCTGTTGCCAGCCGCCAGATAAATCATCCTAATTTTCATGGGACAGGATTCCCCGCAGCACTTTTTCCGGGGTGATGGGAAGCTCCCTGTGCCATACCCCCGTGGCGTTATAAATCGCATGGGCGATAGCCGGTGAGGGCGTGTTAATCACGATTTCCCCGATGGACTTGGCGCCGAAAGGCCCCGTTTTTTCGTAGCTGCTTTCAAACTCCACCCGCAGCTTTCCGATATCCAGCCTTGTGGGAATCTTATACTGCATAAAGGAATCCTCGTAAATCCTTCCCTTTTCGTTATAGGTGACGTCCTCGTAAAGCGCCATGCCGATACCCTGGGCAAGGCCTCCTTCTGTCTGGACTTTTACCAGATTGCTGTTAAGAGGCGTTCCGCAGTCCACCACGGCCGCATAATCCAGTATTTCCACCGCGCCTGTTTCCTTATCCACTTCCAGCTCCACCATGCCCGCCATAAAAGGCGGAGGGGATACGGGGGAGGAATGGCTCACCGTCGCCTGAACCGCTTCGTTGTTCCCGTTCATGGATTTTGCCGCTATCTCCTCCAGCGGCACCTTTGCTTTTCCGTCCGCCGTACCGATACCGCCGGCGGCAAATATAAGGTCCGAGGCCGGAACGGAAAGCATCTCTGATGCAATCACAGTCATTTTCTCTTTCAGTTCCCGGCAGGCCCGCTCCACCGCTTTGCCCGTTACGTAAGCCGTACTGGAAGCATAGGAGCCGGAATCATAGGGCGAAAAATCCGTATCCGCGCCGTACACCACAATGTCGTCCACACTGCATTCCAGGCATTCCGCCGCAATCTGGGAAAGTGTGGTGTCACATCCCGTTCCCATGTCCGCCGCTCCGATAGTGAGGGCGTAAAAGCTGTCGTCATTTAACTTAATGGAAGCGGAACCCACGTCCATTCCGGAAATACCGGAGCCCTGCATTCCAAGCGCCATTCCTTTTGCCCGCACCTTGCCGTTTCCCATATCCCGGACAAGGGGCTTTTCGTCCCAGCAAATCATTTCCTTTGCTCGGGCCATACATCTGTCCAGCGCGCAGGCATTCATCACCTCGCCGTAATAGGAGGGAACCGCCTCCCCCTCCCGCACCATGTTCTTTTCCCGGATAACAGCGGGGTCTATGCCAAGCTTTGCCGCCAGTTCGTTGACCATGCTCTCCATGGCGAAAATCCCCTGAGTGGCTCCGTAGCCCCGATAGGCGCCCGCCGCCTGTACATTCGTGTAAACCACGTCGTAGGAAAAGCGGTAAGCCTCCAGATTCCGGTTATAAAGAGGAATGGATTTGTGGCCGGAAAGCCCTACCGTGGTGGGGCCGTGTTCCCCGTAAGCCCCGGTGTTTGACAGGGTATAAAGGTCGATTGCCCGGATTGTCCCGTCTTTCATGGCGCCCATCCGCACTGTAAGAGCCATCTCGTGCCGGGGGGAGCCTGCCGTCTGGCTTTCCTGTCTGGTAAAAATCAGCTTTGCCGCCTTACCCGTTTTCCATGTGACAAAAGCGGGAAAAACCTCCGTCACACAGGTCTGTTTTGCGCCGAAACCGCCGCCGATTCGGGGCTTTGTCACACGGATTTTGGATTTGGGGATAGCAAGGGCGTTCGCCAATATTCTTCTCACATGGAACACAATCTGGGTGGAACTGATAACATGGAGCCTGCCGTAAGTGTCCATACAGGTGTAGGTACGGAAGGTTTCCATCATGGCCTGCTGGTTCGCTTTGGTGTGATAGGTGTTCTCCAGAACCAAATCACATTCCTTAAGGACTGCTTCCACCTCTCCGTCTTCGTCCGAACCGGAAGCGCAAAGGTTCCTTTGGTTGTCTGCTCCCACCGGACAGAGGGATTTCCAGTTTTCTTCCGGGTGAACCAAAACCTTTCCGTCTTTTGCCCTACGGAAATCAAGCACCGGCTCCAAAACCCGATAATCCACCTTAATCAGCTTCAGCGCCCTGTCCACCGCCTTTTCGCTTTCTCCGGCCACGATTGCCACAGCGTCTCCCACAAAGCGCACTCTCCTGTCCAGTATCAGCCTGTCATAGGGGCTGGGCTCGGGATAAGTCTGCCCTGCCATAGTAAAACGCTTATCCGGCACATCCTTCCAGGTGTAAATAGCCTCGATTCCCGGCACCTTCATGGCAGTCTCCGTATGAATCTCTTCAATCCACGCGTGGGCATGGGGGCTGTGGAGCACTTTCACAATCAGGCACCCGGCGGGCGTGATATCGTCCACGTACACCGGTTTCCCGCAAAGAAGCGCCATGGCGTCCTTTTTTCGGATTGGTTTTCCCACCACGGAGTTTTCCTTCTTTTCCATTATACGGACGCTCCTTTCTTCCTTTTGTAAGCCAGATATGCCTGGATTCCCCGTAGCTGTCCTTCATATCCCGAACAGCGACAGAGATTTCCGGCAAGATATTCTTTGATTTGCTCCTCTGTGGGAATCTGCCAGTCTCCCGAACAGTCTGCCGGGGGCTCCCCGGAACCTTCCGGGGAAAATTCTCCGCTGTTTTTTCCCGAAAACCCCATAAAAGCTTCCCCGCAGTATTCCCTGAACATGGCAATGGCGTTCATCATAAGGCCCGGATTGCAGAAGCCGCACTGCTCCGCCCCCTGGTCGGCAATGAACGCGCCGAATTCCTCCGCTTCTTTCTGAAGTCCCTCAAGGGTCGTAACCCGGTGTCCCGCCGCCCTTGCCGCCAGGATACTGCAGGATAAAACCGGCTTTTCATCCAGAAATACCGTGCAAAGCCCGCAGTTTGAGGTCTCGCACCCACGCTTTACGCTGGTCATGCCCTGTTTTCTCAGAAAATCAAGAAGAATCTCGTCTGGCTCAATTTCTCCTTTTACCTTCTTTTCGTTAATCCACAATTCTATCTGCATTTTCGCTCCGTCTTCTCCTCTATCTGAAATGCATACGTTTCTTTTCCCGGCGCATCCTGCAGCGGCGGCCAGGTATTTACCTTTTATCCGCCAAACTTTCCGCAGCGGAAAGCAGCGCCCGCTTCGCAAGCGTCTCCGCAAGCATGCTCCTGTACTCCCCGCTTCCCCGCAGATTGCTCCCTGTTTTCACATTTTCCTTCACATACCGTCCAAAAGTCCGGGCTGATTCCTGCGTTATCCCGTCTTTCAAAATCCCCTGTTCATCCCGCAGGCAGACCGCCTTCATGGGACGCGCGCCGACACAGCAGCGGGTTTCCTTTTCCTCTAATGAAACACAACAGTTCAGTACCGAAAAATCGGTTCTGGCATTTCGGAAGGACTGCCAGGCAATGCGCTGTTCTGTCCCCGGAAAAATCACATGAGTGAGAATATCTCTGTCAAAGGGCATCCGGGCAAATTCCTCCACCGTCACAATGCCGCCATGATAAAGCTCCAGCTTTGCCCCCGCCGCCATAAACAGCGTCAGCACGTCGGAAAAGCCGAACCGTCCGAAAAGGCTGCCGCCCACGGTAGCCAGATTGCGGAACTGAACTCCCACAATATCCCTGACACAATCCTTTATGGCGCCGTCTGTAAGCCGGTTTAAGCCCTCGTGCTTTTCAAGCTGGCGCAGCGTGGCCATTGCGCCGATTCTGTAGCCTCCACGTCCGTCCGCCGCCTCCCTTATCCTGTCCGGCATTCCCGGCGCACCGTTATCCATTGTAACCTCCGGTGCGTCCTTCGGGATTTCCTCTATCTTATCCAGCGAAAGCCCGGACAAATCAATGGCTGTGTTCACACGGCGGTTCTGGAGCTTTAGCCAGAGCATTCCGCCCAGAATAACGTTTCCCTTTTTCTGATTCAAATCATAGGCTTCCTCCAGCGATTCCGCCCTGACATACTTTGCTATCTCTAACAAGCGCTAACCCTCCCGTTTTGCAGTTTCATTATCTTTGGGTAAAAACAGATTCAAAAGTATCGCCACAATTGCCGCCGGCACAATGCCCGAGCCTCCGAAAATCAGGCTTACTGCCTGGGGCATCTGACTTAAAATGGCGCCGTTTGCCCCGATTCCGTAGCCAAGCCCTAAGGAGACGGAAACAATGGTCATATTTCTCGGAGTGAGGGGCTCCTTTACCACCAGCTGAATACCGCTGATAACAATGGAAGCGAACATCATCACCGCCGCCCCGCCCAGCACGCTCTGGGGCATAATGGAAATGAGGGCCGCCAGCTTGGGGAACAGGCCGCAGGCAATCAGGAAAACCGCGCCGCAGGCTAACGCAAAGCGGTTCACAATCTTTGTCATGGTAACAAGCCCCACATTCTGGCTGAAAGAGGTGTTGGGCAGAACGCCGAACAACGCCGCAAAGGAAGAACCGATTCCGTCGCAGACAACGCCGCCGGAAAGCTCCTTATCCGTGGCTTCCCTCCCCACGCCGCCTTCCATCACGCCTGAGATATCCCCCACTGTCTCTACTGCCGTCACCACAAACATAATCAGCACGGGCGCGATTGCCTTCATGGAGAATACCGGTTTTACCGGCATGAATTTCGGAAGGGAAATCCAGTCCGCTTCCGCTACTTTTGACCAGTTTAATACCCATGCCTTTGTCACCGTCTCGCCCTCCGCCGTCACAAAGGTGGTATCCAGAAACAGACCCATCAGCATGGCGATAATATAGCCCACAATAATTCCGCACAAAATACAGGAAGAACTTGCCATCCCCTTCAGATAATGCTTAAAAACCAAAATCACAATAAGGACAACCGCCCCCAGAAGAAGGTTTTCCAGTGAGCCGTAATCCTTCGCCGCGCTTCCGCCGCCAAAAGAACCCACGCCCACCCCAATCAGGGACAATCCGATGGAAAGCACCACCGTTCCGGTAACCACCGCCGGAAGAAGCTTCCTCATGGGCCTGATACAGAACCCTAAAACACTCTCAAACAGGCCCCCTATCAAAGATGCGCCCATAATTGCCCCGTAGGCGGCAACGCCTCCGCCCATCACGTTGGTAACGCTCTGGAAAACGCCGATAAAGCCGGAGCTTGTCCCCATTATGATGGGCACTTTTCCGCCGATTGGGCCTACGGCGTAAAGCTGTACCAGCGTCACGATTCCGGCAACCAGCATGGCGTTCTGCAGAAGGCTCACCTGTACCGCCATCAAATCCTCCGCTCCCCCTAAGGCCGCGCAGAGATTGGTGATAATCAAAAGAGGGGTCAGATTTCCCACAAACATGGCAAGAACATGCTGCAGTCCCAGCGGCACAGCCTGCTTTAACGGGATTCTCCCCTCAAATTCATAAGGCGTTGTGTAATTTTGTTTTTCTGTCTGTTTTTTCTCCATCGTTTCCTCCTCATAAGTAAGCTTTCACAGCATGGTTTATGGGGAAATTATAACAGATGCCCCCCGCTTTGTCACTTGGACAGAGCCCGTTATTTCTTTTAATTTTTCCGCAATTTCCCGTTCCGTCTCCTTTCTTGGACAAATCGTATCCGCAAATCTCCCTTCCCGCATCAGAAACACCCTGTCGCAGTAGGACATGATAAGGGACGGGTCGTGAAGCACCATCAGCCCCGCTTTTCCCTTCTCTCCGGCTGTCAGTCTCATCTTTTGTAAAAGGGCGTGTCTGTGCTTAAAATCCAGGGAGTTGTCCGGCTCGTCCATCAAAAATACCGGCGTGTTTTGAAGCAGCAGGCGTCCCAGCAGTACCATCTGCTTCTGCCCCTGACTCAATGAGCCAAAATACTTTGAAAGAAAGCCTTCAAGGCCAAGCTCCCTCACAACCCTTTCCTTTTCCGATTGCAGTTCGGCTCCCGGAGGCTGAAGAAAGCGCAGCCTGCCGTACCATCCCATCTCCAGAACCTCCTCTGCCAAAAGCCCTTCCGGCACTTCCGCTCCCGCAAAAAACATGGAGACATATCCCGCCCGTTTTCTGGTTTTCATAGGGACAATATCCTGTCCGCCTATGTATACTCTGCCTGTTCCCCCGGATATCAGCCCCGCAATTCCTTTTAAAAGCGTGGTTTTTCCGCAGCCGTTTTCACCGAAAATCCCCGCGATTTCCCCTGCCTTAACGGAAAAGGAAATATTCTCCACGATTCTCTGCTTTCCGTATCCGGCGCAGAGGTTTTCCACACGCAAAAGCTCCATCACAATTCCTTTCCCCCGGCTGTTCTTAGAAAATGAAACAAAAAAGGAGCGGCGCAAAGGGTGGTAAAAATACTCAGCGGCAGCTCGCCGTCCGTAACGCTTCTTGCGAAGCAGTCCGCCGCCACCGTAAGAATTGCGCCGGTAAGCATACTCATCCACAGATAAGCCCTGTTTTTTCTGCGCAGAAGCAAATAGGCTCCGTGAGGCGCAAGCAGTCCCACAAAAGCAATCACCCCCGTTGCGGCAATCACACCGGCCACAGCCAGGGTGGCAAGAGTTAAAAGCAGCAGACGCATTTTTCCCGCAGACAGTCCCAGCATACTTGCCTGCTCGTCCCCCAGGCCAAGGAGCACAATCTCCCTGTGGAACAATATGAGCAGCAGCAGACAGGGAAGGCACAAGGCGCAAACACAAGCTGCCTTTGATGCGGTGACGGCGGACAGGCTTCCCATGGTCCAGAACTCAATAGCCGCAAGCTTTCCCTCGGAGTCCGCCCCGTGCTTTAACAGCATAATCGCCGCATCCGCCAGGGAGGAAATCAGGATTCCCCCTAAAATAAAGCTTCCGGGGCGGTTGCCGCCGCTCTGCCATACCAGAAGAAAAACGCCCAAAAGGGCGGCCATGCCACCCAGAAAAGCGCCGCCTGTTACCAGCTCCATGCTTCCTGTTCCCAGCACAATCGCACAGGCGGCTCCCGCTCCCGCTCCGCTGGCCACTCCCACCAAATCAGGCGAAGCCAAAGGATTGCGGAACAGCAGCTGGAATACGCCGCCGCAGAGCCCGAGGGACGCCCCGGCTGCCGCTCCCGTCAGCACTCTTGGCAGGCGCAGGGTAAAAAACACCCTCTTCCCCATTTCCCCGGCGGCATTTCCCGTAATTACCCGCAGAATATCCGGCAGAGAAAGAGGATAACTGCCGATACAGGCCGACAGACCGCAAAGCGCAAACAAAAGCAGTATTCCGCCTCCTATCATTCTTCCCGTGGTCTTTTTTGCCTGCATGGCAGTTATCCTCCGATTTGCTTTAAAACTTCCGTCCCTTTGTCTGTAAATTATCCGCGGCATTACCAGGCAATATTCTCCGGCACAAAGCCGTAAAACATCTGATAAAACGCCTGCACATCCTTCTCCATTTCCTCCCGGCTGTAGGTATCCTCATGTAAAATGCTGCACAGCCAGCGGACGCCCAGAATCCCGGACGGCACCGGCGAATCCCATTCCTCAAGTCCTTTGGGCATCTGATAAACCGCTCCGCTTTTTACCGCATTCACTTCTGAAAGGCTTGCGTCGTTTTTAATCTCCTCCACACCGTACTCCGCACTGGATGGAATGATTATCACATCCGGGTTCATAGCCAGAATATCCTCATAGGAAACCTCCACCCAGGCGTCCCCTTCCATGTCGGCCGCATTCCGTCCACCGGCCTTTCGAATCATCTCCGCCTGATACATGCCCTCCGGCGCTGTCTTTAAATAAGAAGAAACGCCCGCCATGTACACCTTTGTATCTGTTTTCTCCCCGGCAAAACCGGCCAGCTCGCTTTCCGCTTCCTCATAATACTTCAAAAGCTTCTCCGCATTTTCTTCCGCTCCGCATGCCTTGCCGATGAGAGTAAGCATCTCCTCCAAAAGCTCCTGACTTTCCGGGTAGACAATCAATACCGGAATGCCAAGCTCCCTGAGAGCCCCGGCGGAATCAGAAAGCCGTTTGGGCATAATCACCAAATCGGGCTCCGCAGCGGCGGCTGCCTCCACGTTAAATTCCTTTAGCGTACCCACGTCCGGCAGCTCTATAAGCTCCGGCGCGGCCAGCGCGTAGACGGGACGCTTGTCCGCCTTGCTCTCGATTCCCGCCAGCCTGTCTTCAAGCCCCAGAGCAATGCAGGCATAGGTTGTAATATAATAGCAACTTACAATCCGCTCCGCGGGAGCGTCAAGTTTTACTTCGTTTCCGTCCTGGTCGGTTAAGATGATTTCACTGTCTGCACTGCCGCCGTCCTCTGGTATGTTTCCCTTATCTGCGCCGCAGGCGGCTGCCGCAAACAGCAGCGCAAGACAAAGCGCAAGTGAAATAATTTGCTTTCCGTATTTTTTCATTTTCTTACCTCGTCCCGGAATCCGCATCAGGAAATAATCCGTCAGGCATTGTCATACATATACCGGTTAACGCCTTCCCCCGTGCAGACTGTTTTTGCGTAAATCTATGACTATAGTATAGAAATGTTTGTAATTTTCCACAATAGCTTTCGGTAATTTTTTTTGACTTATCTTTCATCCCCGCTACAGCTCATTAATTGTCTCAGTAATCGCCATACCGCATATCCTCTTAGCCGGAGCGCAGACAGCAACTGCAGCGGAGGCGGCGACAAAAGCAACCACAATGCCGGACTGCGCTGCCGGGAAATGCCAGGCAACTCCAAAATACCGTGTAATCAGCCCGTTATACAAAAGACGGCTTAAGAAAATCCCGATTCCGAAGCCGGCGGCAAGGCCGGAAACGGCATAGGTAAAGGCCTCTGCCATAATCATCCGGGTAAGCTGCCTCCCGTCCATACCCACAGCCCGCATTGCGCCATACTGTCTGGTTCTTGCGGATACGTTCATGGAAATACTGTTCACGATATTAAACAGCGCGATGATTCCGATAATCGCCAGAAATCCATAAGCCACAACCCTTGACGCCAGATAGGTGGCGTTGCTTTCCTGATTGTCCTTCCGCAGGTCGCTGACGATAACCTCGCCGCTTTCAAGGCTTTTAATCCGCGCTGCGGTTGCCTCCGGGGCATTCCGCTCCAGCTGTACGCCGATTAAACTGTACTTCTCCTCTCCCATAAGCCGGTCATAGGTTTCCTGTGAACAGATTAAAATCCGGCTGTCGCCGAACAGCCCCTGAGAGAGAATACAGGAAATCTCTATCTCCTCTCCGCCTATGCAAACGGTATCTCCCACCTTTAAGGGATTATCCTTATTAAAAACCGTTGCCGCTTTACTGCTGCCGCCGTAAATTTCCGTCAAATCCCCTTGTACAACGCTTCCCTGTGCATACGCCAGCAGCGTCTCGTCATAGGATACCATATGGATATAGTCTATCCCCTCTCTTGAGGACGCTGCCGGAATATTGCCCCTGTAGTTACATCCGTAGGCATTGGCAACGTCTTCCATTTCTTTAATTTCACCGACCAGCTCACGGTCCAGTATCATTGCATTGGCATAACCGTTCAGCGCCATGTCCGCAGTCGTAACGGACTGGGACGGCAGAAGCAGCTTTGCAAAGTCCAGAAGCACTGAAAAGCACAGAAATAAAATAATGCTGAGGGCAAAGGAGGCCGTCATTAAAAGCCAGCCCTTCTTTACAGCCAGTGCATGATGGACTCCCAGAGAAAAATCAATTTTACCAAAATCCGTCCTTGCCGCGCGGCGGACAAAAGATGCGTTTTCCGCATTACCCGAAACCGCCGACACAGGAGAAACCTTAGAAGCCCGTCTGGCCGGGGCCTGAGCCGCTAAAAGCACTGTTATAACTCCTACCAGAGCCCCGCTTAAAAGCCCCGCGAAGCTTACCCTGAACATGGGCATCGCGGCCCACTCGCCTCCGATGCCGTAGCGGAGCATCCCGCAGATGCACCAGCTTACGATTGTGCCGAGAATCATACCCGACGGCACCGCCCATTTGCACCAGTTCAGCGCTTCGAGGCGCACGAACCGGATAATCTGCTGACGGCTTGCGCCGATGCAGCGCATCATGCCAAAGAACCGGGTTCTTTGGGCGATATTGCTGTTCATGCTGCCGGAAATCATCAGGACTCCCGCTGTCAATACAAGAACGAACAGTACTGCCGCTATCTGGTAGAAGCTGTTTACGGATTTGCTTTCACTTTTGCCTGCCAGACCCATAACGCCGGTGTTTTCGGAAATGCTTTCCTCCGGCAGCTGATATTGTGACGAAAGCTCTTTTCTTGCCGCGGCCGCTTTTGCCGTGCTCTGAAACTGTACATAAAACGCCGTATCGATGTCCGTAACTCCGTTTTGCTCCATAATGGAGGAAAACGCCGCAGACGTCATATACACCCCCAGAAGATAAGTCTGGTTCTCATAATAGCTTTTATCATTCGTCCCCAGACCGGATACCGTGAAAGTCCTCTCTCCTCCATGGGTATGCAGAGTTACCGCATCGCCGGGCTGTATCTGCAAGACAGCAGCTGCATTGGGGCTGAGCATAACTTCATTATCATTTTGGGGAAAGTTCCCCTCCGCAATGCCCTTTGAAATCTCATTCATATAGCTTTCTTCCGTGCCATATAAGACCGCCTTTTTTTCATTTACGAGGTAAGGCTCCTCCCCTCCGAAGTTGAAAACCGAGGAAAAACCGGCTGCGGCAACATCGCCGCGCCTTCGGATTTCTTCCGCCGTATCCTGCGGAATATCCGTAATCCTGATATGCCAGTTTCCGTGTTTTTCCAGCAAAGCGGCGCTTTCTCCCTGAATCGCCATGTCCGCCACGCTGAAAATAGCTGTCACAAGAAACACGGCAAAGATAATACATAAAATTGTCATACGGTTCTGACGCCTGCGCACTTTTGCCGAGATGGGCACAAGACCAAGATAACTTTTCATTCCCGGCACCTCCCCAAATCAGTCACTTCCCCGTCCGATACCTGCAATACCCGGTCGGCGGCCTGGGCAATGCTGCGGTTATGGGTAATCATAACGATGGTCTGTTCGTATTTGCGGGACGCTTCCTTAAGCAGGGCTATGACCTCGCTGCTGTTCTGCGAATCCAGATTGCCCGTGGGCTCGTCCGCAAGAATCAGCGCCGGCCTTGTAAAAAGAGCCCGTCCAATCGCAACTCTCTGCTGCTGCCCGCCGGATAGCTGGTTTGGCAAATGCCTCCTGCGTTCCTTCAGATTCAGCACCGAAAGAAGCTCCTCCAGATACTTTTTGTCCGGCTTTTGGTAATCCAGCAGCATGGGGAAAATGATATTCTGCTCCACCGTCAACTCCGGCACCAGATTGAAAGCCTGAAAAATAAAACCGATATTCCTGCGCCGGAAAACGGTAAGGCTCCTGTCATTCATGGAAAAAATATCCTTTGCATCAATCCTGACCTTCCCTGATGTGGGGTTGTCAAGGGCGCCAATCATATTAAGGAGCGTGCTTTTGCCCGAGCCGGACTCTCCTACAATCGCCACATACTCTCCCTTTGGAACGGAAAAGCTGACATTTCTAAGCGCCCTGACAGCAGTCTCACCGCTGCCGTAGGTTTTACAGATTTTATCGACCTCTAACAAATTCATATTCCAAACACCTCTTTCCATTCCCGCAGGCAACGAGCCAGGTAAATGCCTTCCGGCATTTGGCTGCTGCTGCGGGGTTGTTAATTTGATAAACCGACTATAACAGAGCATCCCTACACTCATATTACAATCAGCCTACAATTTTGTAGGAATCAGAAAATTCATTATAAAAGAGGTTCCATTGCCTGACGTACTTTCTACTTCCACCGTTCCGTTATGGGCTTCCGCAATCGCTTTTGTTAAAGATAAGCCAAGTCCAATCCCCTGAGTGTCCCCGGGAAACCGGCTTCGGTAAAACCGTTTAAAGATGTGGGGCAAATCCTCCTGATGGATGCCGCTGCCGTTATCTTTTACTGCAATCTGGACAACAGAGGCAAAGGCCCGCCACTCAATACGGATAAAATTCCCCTCTTCCGTGTGGTCAAGGGCATTTTTGACAAGATTCCCTATTGCTTCGGTAATCCAGCTCCGGTCGCATAAAAGCACAGTTTCATTATCGCCTGATAAAACGATTTCTTTTCCCTCCTGCCCGGCGCGGAACGCAAAGCGCTCCTTTACGCTTTCGGCAAGCTCGGACACACTTTCCGGGGACATCTCCCATACAATCGTCCCCGCATCCAGCTTTGTGATTTTTAAGAGGTTCTGCACCAGCATTTCTATACGGTCAAGCTCCTGCTCGGAAAGCCTGCCGAGTTCCAGAATCCCGGGAAGCTCTTTTGCTTCGTCCTGTATCAGTCCGTTATAGATGTTGAGGGCGGCAAGGGGCGTTTTTAACTGGTGTGAAATATCCGATATGGTACGCTTCAGGAATTTTTTTGCATTTTTTTCGTTCTCGGTATGGGCGTTCATAATAGAAACCAGAGAATTGACTTCATGGAACAGTCGGTATAGCTCTCCCTCGTCATTACATTCAATAGTAATTTCCCTGTTGCCGGAGAGATATTCCGTAATCCGGGATATGGCGTTTTCCATAATTTTATGCTGCTCCAGAAAATACCTGTAACAGAGAATCAGTATTGCGGCGCCCATACATAATGCGCAAATCATGATGGAAAGCCCCGCCTCTCTCCCCAAAAATTCCAAAAGCAGCACCGAAATTACCGCAAAGGTAAAAATACACAGACATATACTGCAAAAGAGCATTTTTATTTTCCGGTTCACAAATATTTTCATTCCGCACCTCAATCCGCAGTATTCCATTTATATCCCATACCCCGGACGGTGACAATCCTCTTCGGCTGTCCCGGATTATCCTCAATTTTCGTGCGAAGCCTTCGGATATACACTGTAAGGGAGTTATTATCCACATAGCTTTCATTGCAGTCCCATAGTTTCCCCAGAATCTGCTCTGGGGAGAGTATCCTGCCGGAATTTTCAAGAAACAGGCACAGCAGTTTATACTCGCTTGCGGTGAGGTTTAAAAGCTCCCCGTTTTTATATACCTCGCCCTTTAAAAGACGAACGCTGATACCGCCTGAATTTAACTCTGTAACGGCAGTATCAGATAAAGCCCCGCTTTGCAGAGCGTCCGACCCGCTAAAGTTATCGCTTCTGCGAAGCAGGGCGTTAATCCTCGACAGGAACACCGCCAGTTTGAAGGGTTTCGTTATATAGTCGTCTCCGCCGATATCAAGTCCCATAATAATATCCGTTTCTTCATCAGCGGCGGTCAGGAACATAATGGGTATTTTGGAGGTTTTGCGTACCTTCCGGCAGAAATCAAAGCCGGAACCATCGGGCAGCGACACATCCAGAATCGCCAGATGATATTCTCCGTCCGTCCACAGCCGCTCCGCTTCCAGAGAAGTGCGAGCGACCGCTACTTCGTACCCCTGTTTTTTTAATGCAAAGGACAGTCCGTTTATCAGACTCAAATCATCCTCAAGTAGAAAAAGCCGTTTCATCTGTTATCCTGCTCCTTTTCTTTTTCCTTTCTGCGTCAGCCTGCTTTTATCAGCCCTTTCCCTCAGGCAACAGGCTGACATTGCCTTCCGGCAGGCTGCCTTCTTTACAGGCTACATTATAATTTCTTTGCGCGATATGCGCAAGCAGGCCGCCATACGGAATCCGAAAATTGATTTCCCTGAGGCCGCCTTGCTTCGCGAGTCATCTTATAATAAAAAAGCGGATAAATCCAGACAGAAGGTATAAGCAAACCGGATTTATCCGCATTGGCGGCTTTTATTTAATTTTTATCCGAACAGACCGGATTTGCGGAGTTTTCTCTCCCCGTAAATATTTTCCATGAATCATCCTGTCATTTACTATAGCATCCGCCTGTTTCCAATACTTCTGTTATCTGCTATAATAATATAACAATCTTCCAGCAAGGAGGTCACCATGAGTTTTTCCGTCAACAGCGATTTATCCGAAAATGTAGCCTATAACCGTCCTTTATTTCCGGCCTATGCCAAAAGGGGCCTGCTCTCCACTTATCCGAATTATTCCGCCGTCAGCCACTGGCATGACGACATTGAGATGAATATTCTGCTGAGCGGGGGCATGGATTTTAATGTAAACGGTGAAGTGGTAAAGCTGAAAAAAGGAATTCTGATTAACAGCAGGCAGCTTCATTATGGTTTTTCAAAGGGCAGGCAGGAATGTGAATTTTTGTGCGTACTTTTCCATCCCGGTCTTTTGTGCGCCAACGACTGGTTCCGCTCCCGGTATGTTATGCCGTTTTTTGCGCAGCACATGCCGCCTTATTTGATTCTTTCCGATGAAATCCCCTGGCACTTGGATATCGTGAATCTTGCGTCAGAGCTGTTTACCGGCGATGAAAGCGAGCTGTCGCCCTTTTTAGTCCAGGAAAACTTTTTCAGAATCTTTGAACTGCTCTATCGGAATTTTTCCGGGGAATCAGTTCCTGTGGACAGTGAGCAGCTGGAATGTATGAGAAAGATGATGGGCTTTATTCAGAAAAATTATTGTACGCCCATTTCGCTTGAACAGATTGCCCGCGCAGGCGGATGCTGTAAGAGCAAATGCTCAAGCCTTTTTAAAACTCATCTCTCCCAGTCTCCCGGCCAATACCTTATAGCCTACCGGCTCAATAAAAGCATTGACCTTTTGCTGGGCACAACCCAAAGCATCACGGAAATCGCCTTTGCCTCCGGTTTCAGCGGAAGCAGCTATTACTGCGAGGCCTTTCGAAAGCATTTCGGGATTAGTCCGAAGGAATACAGAAAATTAAAAAATAATTTTTTTCTGTCACACAGGCAAGGAAGCGTTGTCTAATTAAGCAGGAGGTAAAAATCTATGGAAAAGACAAAAGAAGAATTACAGGCTTTAATAGATAAAGCCACGGCCGGAGATAAAAAGTCCCTTGAAACGCTTATAACAGATGTTCAGGACATGGTTTTTAATTTATCCCTGCGGATGCTCGGCACCTTTGCGGACGCGGAGGACGCCTCACAGGACATCCTGCTGAAAATGATTACCCATCTTTCCTCTTTCAGGGGCGACAGTTCATTTACAACATGGGTCTTCTGCATTGCGGTTAACCATCTGAAAAATTACAAAAAGCATATGTTCGCCCGCTATCCGCTCAGCTTTGAATACTACGGAGACGACATTGAAAACGCCAAAATCCGTGATGTGCCGGATTTGACGCAGAATGTGGAAAAGGATATCCTGGCGGAGGAGCTGAAAATGTCATGCACCAACGTAATGCTCCAATGCCTTGATGCGGAAAGCAGATGCATTTTCATACTGGGTACGATGTTTAAGCTTGACAGCCGTATTGCAGGGGAAATCCTGCAAATGAGCCCGGAGGCATACCGCCAGCGTCTTTCCCGGGTACGCCGGAAAATGGCAGACTTTCTCGGACAGTACTGCGGAGAATATGGCGGCGGCAGATGCCGGTGCAAAGACAGGATAAATTATGCCATACAAAACCACAGGATAAACCCGCTGCGCCTGGAGTACGCGGCAGCTTCGGAAATCCCCATTCAGACCATAACGGACGTAAAAAACGCCATGGAGGATATCGACGGTTTATCACAGGATTTTTCCTTCTGTAAGCCCTACCGGTCTCCTGACCGCACAAGGCGGCTCATACAGGAATTTTTAGATTCCACGCAGTTTTCCGTTATCCAAAAGGCGTAAAAAGGAGATGACAGACTATGAATACACAGTTAATTATTGATTATTTATCCGCACTTGGCATGAATAATAACCGTGAATGGTATCATGCAAACAAGAAGGACTATAAAAAGGCAAACGACGAATTTGAGGAACTGATACAGACGCTGATTCTGGAAATCGGAAAATTTGACGGCAGTATTTTACATAATCATCCGAAGGACCTTACCTTTAAGCTTGTGAGGGATACCCGCTTCAGTCACGACAAATCCCCTTATAATCCCGCTTTCCGCGCCCATATTTCCTCCAGGGGCAAGCTGCCTGTTCCTGTGGGCTATTATCTTATGATAAAGCCCGGAAACCAGTCCTTTTTAGGCGGGGGCCTGTTTGCGGATATGTTTAAAGACGCCACCTCGATGGTACGGGATTATATTGTACGAAACGGCGGAGAATGGGAGCAGCTTTAAGCTATATAGCCGCAGGAAAAGCGGGAG
>CAMSTM010000030.1 GCA_947063675.1 uncultured Lachnospiraceae bacterium
AAGGATAAGTGTTGCGGGAACTGTCCGTTTTAATATATTTAACGTTTGCTGGCGGAATCGTCCAGCGTTCTCTCAAACCACTGGGTTGCGGAGGTGATGGCCGGGTTTAAGGCGTCAATCATCACATATCTGGAAAGAGAAGCTATTCTCTCGCTTCTCATGGGATTTCTCTTATAGGCCATGGCCGAGGAACCAATCTGGTTCTTTTCAAAGGGCTCCTCCACCTCCTTTAAATGCTGCAAAAGCCGGATATCGTTGGACATTTTATGGGCGCTTGCCGCAATGCCTGCAAGGACGTTGGCCACCCGGGTATCCACTTTTCGGGAATAGGTCTGCCCGGATACCGGATAGCAGGAGGCAAAGCCCATCTTTTCCGCTATCATGGGGTCAATCCTGTCGATGGTTTCCTGGTTTCCGTTAAAAAGCTCCAGAAAAGAAGCCTGCGTCCCTGTGGTTCCTTTAGAGCCAAGAAGCTTTAAACCTGACAGCACATAATTCAAATCCTCTAAATCCAGAAGAAATTCCTGCATCCAGAGCGTGGCGCGCTTCCCTACCGTAGTGGGCTGTGCCGGCTGAAAATGAGTGAAAGCCAGCGTGGGCTGCGCCTTATATCTGTCTGCAAAGGCCGCCAGCCCGGAAAGCACGTTCACCAGCTTCTTTTTTACCAGCAAAAGAGCTTCCCGCATCACGATAATATCGGTGTTATCGCCTACATAACAGCTGGTTGCCCCAAGATGGATAATTCCCGCCGCCTTCGGGCACTGCTGCCCGTAAGCGTACACATGGCTCATCACATCATGGCGCACTTCCTTTTCTCTTGCCCTTGCCACCTCGTAATTAATATCCTCCGCATGGGCTTTCAGCTCGTCAATCTGCTCCTTTGTGATGACCGGCTTTCCGTCCTGGGATAAGCCCAGCTCCATTTCCGTTTCGGCAAGCGCAATCCAGAGCCGCCGCCACGTGCGAAACTTCATATCCTGTGAAAAAATATACTGCATTTCCCTGCTGGCATAACGCTCAGACAGGGGACTTGTATATCTGTCTGTACCCATTGTCCCTCCTATTCCAGTCCCAGTCTCTTAAACACCTCGTTATAGGCTTCCTCCACATTTCCCAAATCCCTGCGGAAGCGATCCTTGTCCAGCTTTTCGTTGGTATTGACATCCCACAGCCGGCAGGTGTCGGGCGATATCTCATCAGCTAAAAGAATCTGCCCGTGGTAACGTCCGAACTCAATCTTGAAGTCAATCAGCTTGATATCCGCCTGCAGGAAATATGCCTTCAGAACATCGTTTACCTTGAAAGCAAATTTCTTGATGGTGTCAATTTCCTCCCATGTGGCAAGTCCTAATGCAACCGCAAAATAGCTGTTGATAAGAGGGTCGCCCAGCTCGTCGTTTTTATAGCTGAATTCAATGGTAGGCTCCTTGAAAGGGGTTCCCTCGGGTACGCCGAGACGTTTGGAAAAGCTTCCTGCCGCCACGTTTCTGATAATTACCTCAAGGGGCACGATTTCCACCTTCTTCACTGCGGTTTCCCGCTCGCTCAGCTCCTCAATCAGATGAGTGGCAACGCCTTCCTTTTCCAGAAGCTTAAATACGTGGTTCGTCATGCGGTTATTGATTACGCCCTTTCCCACGATGGTTCCCTTCTTCTCGCCGTTAAAAGCAGTAGCGTCGTCCTTATAATCCACAATAACAACATCCGGGTCATCTGTTGCAAATACCTTTTTTGCCTTTCCTTCATAAAGCTGTTCCATTTTTTTCATGACATCCTCCATTCTGCCGTTATACGGCATTGAAAATTAAATTTATATTTAATAATTAGCAAACAATTTAAAGAGCAGCCAGAGGCCCGCAGGACAGGATATGCCGGTTCTGCCAAAAAACAGTTTCAGGAGAAGTCCTCCTCGTACTCATCCACAATATCCATTATCTCTTTTGCATACTTAGGATAACTCTCCACTAAATCTTTCACCTCAGCCTGGGCGTTCCCCGCAATCACTTCCTTATTATAGTCCATCCGCCTGCGCAGAGACTGCCGCCTGATAATCAGATTGTGGCGGATTTCCACCATTTCCTTTTTATCGAGAAGGGCTGCCGTCTGGTGCAGCCAAATCATAGGGTCCTTTATCTGATATCTGCGCAGTATCCGAAGCAAATCCTGCTGATGGCGGTCCATCTGCTTTACCGCCTGCTGGTAATTGAGCCGCTCCTCCTTTTCTTCCTGAAACTGCTTCCAGCTTTTTCCCAGCTCTCCGGCACTTTTTACATTATATTTCAGATAAAGATAATCAAGCAGATTGGT
Source organism: uncultured Lachnospiraceae bacterium (assembly GCA_947063675.1). Lineage (GTDB taxonomy): Bacteria > Bacillota > Clostridia > Lachnospirales > Lachnospiraceae > Suilimivivens. The sequence continues at coordinate 2,308 of CAMSTM010000030.1, forward strand.
ATTGTTTACATAACGGATTTTTACTGTATTCTGCAGCCTGATAATACGGCTGATGCCGCTCTCTACTCTGGAAAGCTCCTTCACCGCATCGTTGTGTTTGATAAAGATAATCGTTATCGCCGCCGCCCCGGCTCCCGCCGCAAGAAGATAGCCAAACTTTGTGTTCATCTGAAAACCGTACTGCAATACAAACAAAACGCAGATACACGCCAGCATCGCAACGGTACAGATAACCGTCATTGATTTGGTATCCGCAATAAAGTGGCGCAGTTCGCTTTTTCTGAAAAGATAAGCCTGCTTCTCGCCATCCAGCTTCCGCAAATCCCGTTTAATCAGCTCCTGATGCTCCTCCGCCTCGCTGAGCTTTTTATGTCCCTCGGAAATCTCGTCCTCAAGCCGCTCCATCCGGCGGTATGTCTCATCGTTCATCCTCCCCTTGCGTTCCTCAAAGCCGGACTGCTGCTTTTCCAGCGCGTCGATTTTTTTTGCGCACTCAGAAAGAATCGCCTTTTCCTCCTTCGGCAGCGCCTCGATTTCCTCCATATCCTTCAGATAGGAGGTCACCATATTATACTCAAACTGAAGATTCTCAAGCTCCTTTGACGCCTCGGCAATCTGTTCCAGGCACCCCCTCACATACTCCTGCCGCTGCTCCCTGTCATTAATCTTCAAATCCTCCCTGTCGTAGACCACCTCGTTCCAGTCTTCAATCTCATAGACAGGTTCACTGACGTCTTTCTTCCAATTTAACAGCTTTTTTATTAAACCCATATTGCTCCCGTTCTGCCCGGAACCGGCTATCTTGCCACAAGCTCCCGATATTCATCCTTTTTTTCGGAAATGATTTTGTCAATCTCATCATAATAGGAGGCCACATTTCCCTCGTCCTTATAAATTTCAAGGGCGCTCAGCATCCTGTTTTCCCGAGTGGTCTCAAAAGTACCCCTGGCCCGCTCAAGAAGCTTTTCCACCTCCATGGAAAGCCCGTGATATTCCCCGTGCTCCGCAATAAAAGAAATATACTGGTTTTCGGATAAATATAATCTCCTGGCCATCAGAAAAGAAATCCCGGATTCTGACTGCCCCGACCTCTCATAAGCCCTCTTAAAATATTTTGCCGCCATCTCAAACTGGAAAAGCCCGGCATAGGCTGTTCCCATGTTGTGGTAAAGGGACGGCGAGAGCGCGCTTTCCGTATCCGGAAGCTGCCTGAGCAGGCTGTCGTACTCCTCTATGGCCAGCTTCAGCCTGCCGTTTTTCAAAAGAAAATCCGCCTGCTTTTTCCTTTTTTCATAATCTGTAAGGCCCGCGTTATTTTGCAGAACCTCTTCGATTTTTTCCTTTTCCCTCGGGGTGCAGTAGTTCACATAATCCAGAATCATACCCACGAAAATTCCCGGCTGGCTTCCCCTTTGAAACAGCTTTAAAAGCTGATGCCCAAGCTCGGAGAGGCCGCACTCCTCGTCCAGCCACTCGGCCAGCTTTTTGTCCATGATATCTCTGTCAATGGAAAAGGGATTGCTCATAAAAAGATAGCAAAGCTCCTCCACACAATACACATTTGCACAGAAGCTCTCCACATAATACGGATTTTTGGCATATTTTCCTGTGCACAATAAAATCCTGCCCATAACAACCTGTTACTCCTTTTATTTATACAAAGCCTGCTCTCCGCCGGCCTTTGCAGCCTGGCGGCAGATGTCGGCATGCTGCTTTCTTCCTGCCTGCAGATTGCCTCATTGCCTCACACCGTAATTGTCCGCGTCCACGCCTTCCCGCTGGACTTAAACAGCTCACCGAAGCCCAGGTCCGAAACCGTGACAACTGCCTGATTTACAGATGCCATCTCCACCTGCACGTTTAATCTGGTGGTTCTTCCTGGCCGCTCGGGAAGTCCGTCAAGGGACACCGACCTGTTCGTCACGTTGCCTCCGGTAAGGGGCGTAATCACGAACTCCACCGTATTGCCTTCCTCCAGAATAATCTCAAACTCCGAGAAGGCCTCGTACCAGTTGGTTCCGGCGTCCAGCACGGCAAAGTAGGAATCCTCCCCCTGCCGCAGCGCCTTAAGCCCGATATTGGATTTGAGCTTCTCGTCTCCCAGATAAACGTATTCCTGCCACTCCCTGCCCGGATTGATTCGCTCTCTCATCCCGTAACAGGCACCCTTGCTGTATAAATTGTTTCCCTGAAAAACCCGCCGGTTTCTGCACAGGAATTTTAAAGATTCCTTCATCCAGCTTTCCTTGAAGCCGTCACCCAGAAGAAAAACCGTGGACACCATTCTGCCCGATAAAGCCTCCCCCGCAAGGTGGAGAAAAAGCGCGTCCAGCTCTTCCATCTGGAGCTGCCTTCCCTCATCCTCCTCTTTCCAGACCCGGCGCTCAATTCCGGGAAAATCCCGCCGTTCAATGAACACCACCTGGGGCCTGGTTCTGCGGTTGCATTCAAGGCAGAGCATTTTCAGGAAATGATGATACTCGAATATCACCACGTCGTTTTTCCATATCTCCTTTTCCTGATGAAGCGTATAGGCATAAAAACTCTCAGAATAATTCTGGAAAGCAATGTGCCCGGCCTTTAACTGCAATCCGGCCGCCACCTTCCCGAGAACGTCCACAATCCGAGGCGTAAGCTCCTCCACCGTGAACATAAAGGCTTCAATCTGGTTTAAGGGAACCCGCATTCCAAGAAGCGACAAACTCCTTTTGACGAAAAGTGTAAGGAGCGCCACCGGGTCGAAAACCTCGCCCTCCACAAGCACATCCTCGCCCCGCTCCGCTAAAGTGAGCAAATCCTCCACCAGAATGCCCTCCTCCTGCTCCGCGAACTTGACCGCTTCCTTTCCGTAATACCACTGGCTCACGCCGCTTCTTTTACAGAGCACCGCAGGAATATTGTACTGTTCCGTACCTGCCACCGCGGAAACCGTTTCCGGCTCCGATTCCTCCAGCCCGCAATAGCTGATTTGCGCCTGCTCCCGCCCTAAGTCATAACCTACTATCACCTTTTTGCCGTTCTTTTTTCCGATGAAATCCTTTTGATTTTGAAGTATCACGCCTGTATCCTCTATGCCAAATTTTTGTCATAACCCGTCCGTCCCATGCCGCTTTCAGATTGCACGGAACAGTTCCCTGACAATAAAATCCTTCTCAAAGTACTCCCGCAGAAGGCTTTCCATGGTGTCGTGGTCATGCAGATTTCTCCCTATGGAAATGTCGTTAAGCAGCGTATACCTGTCCTCCCGCTCCTCGCCTCCGGCGTCGTTGTGGCTCAGCGTCCCGCTTTCCGTCAGGTGCTCTTTGCCGTCCTCCACTTCCGTAATATAGTACTGCAAATGCTCCCCGAAGAAAAGAATGAACTGTTTGACGCAAATGCCGCCGAACATATCCCGCATTTCCTCTTTTATATATTCTTCCCCGTTACCGCCCTCTTTTTCCAGAAGATAATGAATATATGCCTTATTTCCCTCCCTGACGCGGTATTCAATCATGGTCTTATCCAAAAACTGCCTCATAAAGGCAATATTATCCGCATATTCCCTGAAAAAAGGAAAATATATGTTTTCCGCAAGCATCTCCCGCAGAAAAACAATCAGATAGAGGGAAACCCTCTCGTCCACCTTCTTTTTATTTTCCGCGTAATATTTCACGCAGGCAAGCTTACACACAAAAGGAATCTCCTCCTGCCGCTCCGCCGCCCGAAGTAAATCATCCATAATAAAATCGTCGAGCTGCCTGCCCCTTGCAAAATAATCGTAAGCGCACCAGGCTAAAACCGCCAACTCCACCCTGCTTCTCGCGCCGCCGGACACATAACGTTTGAAAATCTCCACCCTTTCGCCCAAAAAGGCGCCTGTATACATCATCTGGATTAAAAGCCGCTCCGAAAGCATATAGGTATCCACGCCGAAGGATTCCGCCGCTTTCCACACGTCCCTCATTTCCTTGCTGGTTCCCACAAAAAAACGGCACAGATATTCCAACAGGTTTTCATCATATTTTCCGGCCTTAAACGCACGGAAAATCAGGATGGTCATGACCGGGTCCTCCTCCATCCCTTCTATGGTAATCAGCCTGCTGCACAGCCTCATGAGCGTCTTTGCATCCACGCCCTCGGCGCCGCGCAGCTTAATCCATTCAAAAGCCTTTTCATGCATGCCCCGGAGCACGATAAAACGTGTCACTTTTGCAAAACACCTGTTATCTATCTGTTCAGGCAAAAGCTTCTCCAGAAAATCGTCCAAATCCTGAATCCTGTCGGTATCGTAATAAAAATCAATCAGCTTCATCCTGATTTCCCGGCAGACCTCGTCCAGAATCTCGTCGGAATCGGCAAGCCGCTTCATATATACCACATTGTCCGCAGTCACGGAAGACAGATTATTTCCCCGCTCGCACAGCCACAGGTCAAAATGGACGTTCCCGCCAATGTAAGGCGCAATCATCGCAGCAAGCTGGTCGGGCACGAGAAGCCGCTCTAAGGTATATTCCTCCTCACGGCAGTAACGGTTCCCCTCTCCGTCCTCCAAAAGCAGCCGGCAGTCTCCGCCGTAAACCGGAAGATACGCCTCCCGGCCCGTAACCGGATAAACCGCCTCATACTTTTCCTTTTCGTAAATCAGAACCGCCCTGCGGATATCGCTTCTCTTTACAGTAAGGCATTGTATAAACAAAACCGTGGAAAGCCCTCCGGCCGTTTCCTCCGTAAGCATATTAAGATTAATCAGGTTTTTATATAAATATGCCAGATATTTATTGCTTCTTCCCTTTAATATCTGAAACACCACAAAACGCTCAATCTGCTCCCTGTAATTCTCATACAAATCAGGGAACTGTCCCCTGTTCCGGTACATGTAAGCATAAAGCCATGCGTTGTGCAGACTGTCAAGGCTGCTGTCAAAGGCAAAATACATCAGCACGATTTTGGGGATTTCCCTCTCCTCCCCAAGATTTAAGGACATGATATAGTGCTCGTAAAGCCTTGTGATGCGGAGCTCCTTTTCAATCCCCTTTTCATACCAGGGAAAACTCTCCCTGCCCGTGATGTTCCCCTTGATTAAAAGGGTACAAATTGCCTGCAGCACCTCGTTTCCGGGCGCAAGCCGGTAACAGACCTTTAAAATTTCAAAAAGCCTGGCGGAATAAGTCTTCATCTTCTGCGCCAGATAGACAATCTGTATGATAACATCAGCACTCAGAATTTCTTTTTTGGCCGCATAATACAGAACCTGCAGTTCAAAACCCTCCAGCCGCATGAGCAGCGCCGGATTGGCGGCAATGAGATTCCATGCCTCGATATAGAGCACCGGACTCTTGCACCCCTGCCGGAACTGCTCCTCCAGCATCAGCCATTTCCGGGAAGGGCTTTTAATATATTCCTCCGAGAGATATGAAAGCAGCCATGCAATCCGCCAGTTATCGGAATTCTGCACATAAATCCTCTCTACCTGCCCGGCAGCCTCGTCGGTGTAAATATCTGATTTCCCCAAAAGGGTGTTTAAGTACAGGTAATAGCAGTAAACGGCGGGGTCAAAATTTTCCTCTACCTCTGCGCTCACCTGATTTAAATGCCATTCCGCCTCGTTTAAGCGTTCCTCGGTTATCAGTATCTGCACCCGGAACAGCTTCAATGAAACATCATAATTATCCGTCTGAATCAGCTCGTCCAGAAGCTCCTCTGTCTTTTTAAGCCATGACGCCGCGCTGATTTTCCTGATACGGAAAGCCTCATAATACTGCATCAGCTCCACAATCTTATGTTTTTTCTGCCGCCGGATTCCCGGCACCTTAACCAGCACCGTCTTGCCGACCACCGTAACCTTTGCCGTAAGGGTCGCATAAGGGTTTGAAAGACGGATACTTCCGTAATTCCTTCCTCCGTGCAGCTTGTCCGCCGCTATATAAAAGGGCAGCCTGCAGGTGTTTCCAAGAAAATCCTCATCCCTTACGGTATCCTTTTGAAGGACAATGAAATCCCCGTCCTTTTTCACCTTCAGCTCCGAAAATCCCCAGCCGTTGCGGTTTATCACAAGCCGGTTCTCCTCCATATCACGGGGGTCTTCTATGCGTATATCGTCCTCCTCGAGAAGAAACTCGACCTTTTGCTTTTTCCTGATTTCCAGAAGAAATTCTTCCACATTCTGCTGCCGCGCAGCTCCCTTTGACAATCCTCTGTAAACCCCGTAATACTGTCTGTCCGCACCGGCAAAAACTCTCTCAAATTCTTTTGAATAAAACAGCCGCACCGCCTCGTCCCAGTTGGTTCTGGCAAGATTGGCAAAATGAAACAGATTCCTTATTGCCCCCAGCTCAGAGTCCAGCATACCGGCAATAATATTGATATCATAAGGAATATAATACTCTCCATGGTTGGAAATAATCCTGAATTCCCCTTTGAGAGTATCCCCTTCCCTCATACCCGACGTATCGAAGCGGTAATTGATTTCCTCCTCCGCGCCGGAAAAGCGCTCCGTAAGACACTGCATTTTAAGCCGTGTGGAAAAAACAGTTCCTTCGGTCACTTCATTTTCAGGCCCTGTGATGGTAAAGCTTCCCTCGTAATCCTCGCCCTCACGGAGATTCAGCTCAATGACAGGACTTGAAAAATCCAGAGAATGAATATTTTTATTAAATTTTCCTTCCAGGGTTCTCTCTATCGCATCCTGCACACTTCTGTTCCTCCGGTTGTCTTTTCTTCTGTCAGTATTTTAATAACCTGCGTCCGCCGCGTCAACGCGCGTTTGCGCGCTTCCTATTATATCTTGTCGTAAGGAAGGACCCGCTGCAAGCGGGAGGATTCCTTGCGACCTGCGCGCGCTTAGGCGCGCTTCCTATTATATCATCTTTTATTGTTTCTGCGCAACAATAGTTAAATTTAAATATTACACAGTAACATTTTTATACTCTCAGAACTTCGCCACGCCAAAATTGAACCCTGGCGCAAATTGAACTTTCCAAAATAAACTTTCCCATTTTTATATTGAACTTTTCACCCCGCTATGCTATCATCTTTTTAAAAATAAACTTTCCTCACAACAACAGGAGGTTTGCAAATGAACTACAGTACCTTTTCCGAACGGTTAACCGCCTCTATGCGGGAACAAAACCTGAAACAGGTGGATTTCCTGCGGGAAGCGGATAAGGCCGGCGTCAAGCTTGGAAAAAGCCAGATGAGCCAGTATGTCAGCGGGAAAGCCGTTCCGCGTAAAAATATCGCGCTGTTTCTGGCGATGGTTTTGAATGTGGACCCACAGTGGCTGTTACACGGCAGACCGGCGGCCGACGGCAATACCGCCGAAAAATCAGTCAGCCATACCGGCGCAAAGGAGTCTTTTTCTGCAGCTTCGATTCCCTCAGAGGGCGGCAGGCCGCAAAAAGAAAAAATGAAATCCCCGAATTTCAATGCAAAAGGAGCGATAACAATGAATGAAATCAGAAAATCTTCCAAATTAGATTATGTATTATACGATGTAAGAGGCCCGGTGGTGGACGAGGCTACGAGAATGGAGGAAAACGGAACCAGCGTTCTGAAACTGAACATCGGAAATCCCGCTCCCTTCGGCTTCCGCACCCCCGACGAGGTGATTTACGATATGCAGAGGCAGCTCACCGAATGCGAGGGCTACTCCGCTGCAAAGGGACTTTTTTCTGCAAGAAAAGCAATCATGCAGTATGCGCAGATAAAAAACATTCCCAATCTTTCCATAGAAGATATCTATACCGGCAACGGTGTAAGCGAACTGATTAACCTTTCCATGTCCGCGCTTCTTAACGACAGCGACGAGGTTCTCGTCCCCGCGCCGGATTATCCCTTATGGACCGCCTGCGTCACCCTGGCCGGGGGAAAAGCCGTTCATTACCTCTGCGACGAGGAGGCCGAATGGTATCCTGACATGGATGATATCCGAAAAAAAATAACGGACAGGACAAAGGCCATCGTTATCATCAACCCCAACAATCCCACAGGGGCGGTCTACCCTAAGGAGGTTCTTCAGGAAATTGTTGAAATTGCAAGGCAGCATCAGCTCATTATCTTTTCCGATGAAATCTACGACCGCCTTGTGATGGACGACGCCGTTCATATTCCCATTGCCTCCCTTGCGCCGGATTTGTTCTGCGTTACCTTCAGCGGACTGTCTAAATCCCATATGATTGCCGGCTTTCGGATTGGCTGGATGATATTAAGCGGAAACAAAAAGATTGCAAAGGATTATATCGAAGGCCTGAATATGCTGTCCAACATGCGCCTTTGCTCCAATGTGCCCGCCCAGTCGATTGTACAGACAGCGCTTGGCGGATATCAGAGCGTGAATAATTATATCGTTCCCGGAGGCAGGGTCTACGAACAGCGGGATTACATCTATAAAGCATTGAACGAAATTCCGGGAATCAGCGCCGTTAAGCCCAAAGCCGCTTTTTATATTTTCCCCAGGCTGGATGTGAAAAAGTTCAATATTCAGGACGACGAAAGGTTTGCGCTGGACTTGCTGCGGGAGAAAAAACTGCTGATTATCCACGGAGGCGGGTTCAACTGGAATCAGCCTGACCACTTCCGTATTGTCTATCTGCCCCGTATTGAAGTTTTGAAGGATGCAATGGGAAGCCTTGCGGATTTCCTTCGGTATTACAGGCAGTAGGTATGCATGGGCACTGGTATTCTATAAGGTAAGCGAAAGTAAAACCTGAAATTTTTTGCTGTTCGTGGTATATAATCTGAATAAGCTGCACTTAAAAATCCAGAAAGAATCAACAAAACAAAAGATTCTTTCTGGATTTTGTGTTTCCATCATAATTGCATCATATACTTCCCTGCCCCAGAGTATTAATCTCTATCTCCGACACATTCTCCACCGCCGGTTCCTCTCCTGCGGAAATCTCTACCTCCACGCCGAACTTCTGCATAGGCGTTGTCTCCTCTTCCGGGTCTGTATACTCCCGCTCCTCCTCGTCCTTATACAGGGATTTTTGCTTCCGGCGTTCCTCCATCTCATGGAGCATGGCGGCGTTCTTTGCCATTTTATAGAGGTCTGCGTCATATTCCAGCAGCTTCTGTTCATCCCTGGCCGGAACGATATCTCCGTTTGCAATCCTCCGCGCGGTTTCTAATGCCTTTGCCATGTCCTCCGCCATATCCTCATAGGCTTCGCTCTGCTGCTTTGCTACATAGCTGTTAAACTCCGCCACATATCTTTCTGATTCCGCCGTCCTGTCGGCAATCAGCTTTTCTCTTGCATCCTCAAGGGCCTGCCGCGCCTCCTCCGATAATTCGATGGACACGCCGTCCACCTCCATTTTGCCGGATGAGAGCATCTTTCCGATATCAGAAGAATCGGTAAATATAAATCTTCTTTTACCGACAGTTACCGGCCCCTGTTTACCTTTCGTTTTTCCGGCATTTGCCTGCTTTCCCCCGTTCATCTGCTTTCCGGCCTCCTGCGCATTCCTGCTTTTGCTTTGCGCTTTCCCCGGATTCTGTTGGCTTTGCCTGTTTTGCGCCATAAAAAATTCAGCCGATTTTGCTACATTAATATCCATCGCCATTCCTCCCTGAACTTCCCTGATTTTACAGTGAAAATTGAAATCCTTTTCAATCCTTTACCGTGCCGCCTCTTAAATGAAACATAGATGTTAAAATATATATCGACCAGTTTTTTATATAAGCACACAAATTTCCTGTTGTTTTTTCTGATATTTATGGTATACTCTTGTCATGGGGCATTGGCGCAGCTGGGAGCGCGCCACACTGGCAGTGTGGAGGTCACGGGTTCGAATCCCGTATGCTCCATGCATTGTGGTAAGGAGGGACCCGCAAAGCGGGAGGATTCCTTATCACCTACCCGCGGTAAGGAGGGACCCGCAAAAGGCAGTAGCCCATAAGGAAACATTGCAAAACTTATGGCTTATGCCAGGTAAACGGAAAAATAAAAATGCTATGCAAAAGTTCCACGGATTGCATAGCCTTTTTTATTTCGCAAGGATATCAGGTTTCAATTTTTCAGTGTTCTAACGGAACGCGCAGCCATCGCCTGCAAATTTGAAAAAGGCATAAAAACGTATATCATAGCAGTCTATGAAATTGTTCTAATAGCTTTTCAGCAGGTGCGGAAAATACTTGATACTTTTTCCATACAATGGTCAGACCTGCTTCTAATACAGGAGTAAGGGGCCGAAAGCAAAGATCAGGATTCACAGAGGTATTGGCAAGGTTGTCAACCGTTATCATATAACCCATACCTTGCTGAACCATAAATACAGCATTGTAAACAAGGTTGAAAGTGGCGATAATGTCCATCTGTTCGAGTTTTCCTGAAAACCATTCTACAAATGTATTCCCTTCTATTTTCTGAATGGACTGCCTGGAGCAGATAAGAGGAAGGCCAATCAAATCTTCGCATGTGATGGATTCTTTCTCTGCAAGGAGGCTGTCCTTTCGCATAACAACTCCCCATATATCTTTTTCCGGAAGATTGATACAGTTATATTTCGTTAAATCCGCAGGCTGCATTAAAAGACCAAAATCAAGGAGTCCTTTATCAAGACGTTCTGTAATTTCTGCGGCATTTCCGCTATACAGATGGCAGTGGATATTCGGGTAATCCTTTTGCAGGTTTTTCAATATATCAACGATATAACGGAAAACATAGGTTTCGCCTCCACCGATATGAATATCTCCGCTGATGGAATCTCCCATTGTGTAAAATTCATCTTCAATCTTATCAATCATGGCAACCACATCTTCTGCGCGTTTACGGAGGATCATTCCTTCTGGTGTAAGGGATACACTATGGCTGCCGCGTATAAAAAGTTTCTGTCCTAATTCATCCTCTAAATTTTTAATCTGCCTTGACAGGCTAGGCTGTGCAATATGAATGTGGTTTGCAGCGTTTGTGATGTTGCCCTCCCTTGCCACGGCAAGAAAATTTCTCAGCACTTGTATTTCCAATAGACTTTCCTCCTTGATTCTTATTGCTTGTATCATATCATATGAATTTGTGAAATGCAATAAAACTATTTCATGTTATACAGTATTGATATTTGCTATTTGAGGATTTTGAACCTAAAATAGGTACAGAAGGGAGGAAAACAGAATGTCCTTAAACGGATTAGATGAACGGTTTATGCTTCTGCGAAACTTAAAAGATGCGGGATGCGATGAAACGCTGATTCAGGAAATTCTGCAATGTGATGAAGATAGAAATTCACCCAGGCGGATTAGACTGCTAAGAACCCATAGGCGGAAATTGTTAAACAGCCTTCATGTATGCCAGGCTCAAATTGACAGTCTGGATTATCTGCTTTATCAGATAAAAAAACGGAAAGACGTTCAATATAAAATTATAAAATAATAATTATTAGGAGGAACTTACTGTGAATATGACTTTTAACTTTAACAATCCTACAAACCTGATTTTTGGAAACGGGAAACTGGATGAACTTGGCGGGCAGATTACGGCAAGGCGGAAAACCGGTACACTTGGGGAAAAAGCATTGCTGTTGATTTCCAACGGAAAATCAACAAAGTTAAGCGGCTCTTTTGACCGGGTGATGGCACAACTAAAAGAGGCAGGCGTGGAGGTTGCTGTATTCGATAAGATTATGGAGAATCCCTTGAAAAGCGTTGTAATGGAAGGCGCTGCTTTCGCTAAACAAAATGGCTGTGATTTCATTGTGGCACTTGGAGGTGGCGCGGTGCTGGATTCTTCGATTGCAGTTTCCGCAATGGCGACAAATCCCGGCGATCTTTGGGATTATGTGAACGGCGGAACAGGAAAAGGGCAGCCCCTCGTAAATCCCGGACTTCCGATTGTCACGATTGCAACCTCGTCTGGTACGGGTTCTGAGGTTAACTGCTGGGGTGTGATTTCCAATCCCGATACAAACGAAAAAATCGGTTTTGGCTATCCTGAACTGGTTCCTGTTCTTGCCATTGTCGACCCGGAGCTGATGAAAACCGTTCCCACAAAATATACAGCATATCAGGGGTTTGACGCATTGTTCCATAATACGGAGGTCATGCTCTCTAATGGCGTGAATATCTTAAGCGAAACTATCGCGCTTTCTGCGATTGAAAGCATAGCGAAATATCTGCCCCGCGCTGTAAAGGATGGAAGTGATTTGGAAGCCCGTGAGCAGGTGGCCTATGGCAGCACGATTGCCGGTATCACGATGCAGCTTACCAGTACCACCGCCCAGCACTCAATGGAACATGCCATGAGCGCCTACCATCATAATCTGCCTCACGGCGCTGGCCTCATTATGATTTCAAAGGCGTTTGCAGAGTTTTTTATCGAAAAACACGCCTGTGATGAACAATTTGTCAAGATGGCGCGGGTGATGGGAATCCCGGATGCTGATAAGCCGGAGGATTTTATTACTGCTCTTATGCGGCTTCAAAAAGACTGCGGAGTGGATGAGCTTAAAATGAGCGATTATGGTTTTAAGCCGGAGGAATCCATGACATTAGCTGTAAACGCAAGAGAAACGATGGGCGGCCTGTTTCTTGCAAATCCCTGTGAGATGACGGACGCAGAATGTGCAGGGATTTTTGACAAATCATATCGCTAAAAAATAAGAGGAGATTTTTTATGAACACACTGATTGCTTATTTTTCTTACACAGGACACACAAAAGGAATTGCGCAGCAGCTTCAGGAACTGACTGGCGGTACATTATTTGAGATTAAGCCTGCCACTCCTTATTCTGACGATTATGACACTACGGAACGTCAGGGGCGGAAAGAAACCAGAGACGGGTATCGACCTGCTTTGGCCGAAATGCCTGATAAACTGGCTGCCTATGATACGATTTTGCTGGGTACACCGAACTGGTTCAATACCGTTGCCCCGCCCGTGGCATCCTTTCTGGCAGACAGTGATATGTCAGGCAAAAAGATTGCACTGTTCTGCACCAATGGCGGCGGTGGGCTTGGGCATACTGTAGCCGACATCCGGGCTGCCTGTAAAGACGCAGAAATTCTTGACAGTATCAATATTTATGAGGATGGCGGGTCAGGAGCCAAAGGTAAACTTGCTGACTGGTTAAAAAAGATTGGCATAACAAAATAATGATTTTAACGGATTCCGGCGGGCGTTGTTTTCGCCGCCGGAATCCTTGTTCCGTATTTGCTTTCATTTTGAGATAAATAAATGGGAAGGGGTAAATAAATGAAAGGTGAAGATGCTGTGAAACAAAAACGGATATTTTACCACACGCTGGCAGCTATGGTGATACCGATTGCGTTTCAGAATTTAATGACTGCTTTGGTAAGTGCGTCTGATGCTGTCATGCTCGGCTTTTTAGAGCAGGAGGCATTATCAGCGGTGTCACTGGCGGGGCAGGTGACATTTGTATTTAATCTTTGTGTAACGGTTCTGGTACAGGGTACGACCATGCTGGCGGCTCAGTATTGGGGGAAAGGGGAACGTGATACAGTTGAGAGGATACTTGCCCTCGCCATGCGGTACATGTCGGCTGTAACAGTTGTTTTTCTGGTATGTACTTCGTTTTTTCCTGAATGGCTCATGTCCCTTCTTACAAATGAAACGGCACTGATAAGCCGTGGAGTCAGGTATCTTAGGATTGCAGGACTCTCTTATGTACCGCTTGGATTGTCGCAGATGTATCTCTGCATTATGAAGAACAGCGGTAAAACAGCAAAAAGCACGGTGATTGGTTCTTCATCCATGATACTGAACCTGTGTTTTAATGCGGTGTTTATCTTTGGACTTTTTGGATTTCCGGCAATGGGGATTCAGGGAGCGGCAGCGGCGACTGTCCTGGCTACAGGTATTCAATTTGCATGGACACTGGCAGAAGCCGGAAAAGATGGCAGTATCAGGATAAGATTTTCTTATATTATGTCAGTGGACCAGAAAATCAGGAAGGATTTTAACCACTATACATTGCCTGTGGTTGGGAACTACTTTTTTTGGGGTGGCGGTGTAACCATATTTTCTGTTATCATCGGACATTTGGGGAATGATGCGGTGGCTGCAAATTCCCTTGCGAATATTGTGAGAAATATTTTAGGCTGTGTGTCAAAAGGCGTGGGAACAGCAGGAGCGATTCTTGTCGGAAACGAGTTGGGTAAAAATCAGATTGAGCTGGCAAAGAAGTATGCAAAACATTCTACAGGACTGGCTGGACTGATTGGGGTGATTACCTGCTTTATCCTTTTGATAATACGTCCATTGATTCTGAATTTCTCTAATCTGACTGAAACGGCTACGGCGTATCTTTCGGGAATGCTGCTGATTTCCAGTTATTATGCCATTGCCGGCTCTGTCAATAACATGGTGATTGGAGGGATATTCTGTGCAGGGGGCAAATCAAAATTTGGATGTATCTGCGATGGGATTGTATTATGGCTGATTGTAATTCCGGCAGCTTCTCTGGCAGCATTTTATTTTCATCTGCCCGTTTTGGCAGTATACTTTATCCTTTGCCTTGATGAATGTATCAAGGTGCCGGTAGTTTTCTGGTATTACCGGAAATATACATGGGCGCAGAATTTAACAAAATAACAACACTTAATTGATAATCTGATTGTGGAGGGTTGACTATGAGGATAATGAAAAAGATACCGTTTTTGCTGTCGGTACTGGTGGTTGTGATGTGCCTGATTGCCTGCAGCAAAGTGCCGAAGGAGGACAGTCAGACGGAAATTTCCAGAGAGCCGCAAACGCAGGACAATGTGCAAATACCGGAATCCCAAAGAACAGAAACGGAGGAAGAAAATGGAACTATACGGTTAAACAGTGGGTATGAAATGCCGGTTGCCGGGCTTGGGACATACGCATTATCCCATGACGAGTGTGTGGCTTCTGTTACAGCTTTGTTTGAAAACGGCGGGAGGCTGATTGATACGGCTTCTTTCTATGGGACGGAAAAAAGTGTGGGTGAGGCGGTGCGTAACAGCCATGTACCAAGAAAAGAAATATTTGTTACCACAAAGCTCTACCCGAACCAGTTTTCTGATGCAGAGGCGGCTATTGATAAAGCGCTTGAAACAATGGATATAGAATATATTGATTTAATGCTGCTGCACCATCCGGGGGCAGGAGATGTAGAAGCCTATAAAGCATTGGAGCAGGCTGTCTATGACGGGAAAATTCGTTCTATTGGCTTGTCGAACTGGTATATTGAAGAATTGGAAGAATTTCTGCCACAGATTACGATTACACCTGCTGTTGTTCAGAATGAAATTCATCCTTATTATCAGGAAAAGGATGTAGTTCCTTATATTCAGGAATTGGGTATTGTGGTGGAGGGGTGGTTTCCATTTGGAGGCAGAGGTCATACCGCAGAATTGTTTGGGGATGAAGTAATCGCTGCGATTGCAGAAACACACAATGTTACACCGGCACAGGTTATTCTTCGGTGGAACCTGCAAAGAGGCATTGTTGTTATTCCTGGTTCCAGCAATCCCAACCATATCAGAGAAAATCTGGACATTTTTGGTTTTGAATTGACAGAGGAAGAAATGGGGCAGATTGCAGAGCTGGACAGAGGTGAAAAGCATGAATGGTATTGAAAATAGTGAAAAAATAGAAAGGATAATTAAAATGATGAAAAAAAGAATTTTTACTTTGACGTTGAGTGTTCTTCTCGTATTTGCTCTTGCAGCATGTGGTAATAATCAGGCGGAAAAATCTACGGGAAGTACAGAGCCGGATTCTGGAACAACTTCGCAGACAGAGGAAGATATACTTCTTTTTGGGCTTCCGCCTAAGCGGGAGGATTCCTTATCACTTGGCAGACGTTTGGAACGCGTCTGCTTTTATTTTTTTTAACTGAAATTACAGGAGTTAATCTATAGCATTGGCACAGGAAAAACTTATACAATCAATGATATCTATACTCTGCCAGACGGACAGCGGGCGGAATTAATTGACGGACAGCTTTATAATATGGCGCCGCCAAATACAACACATCAGAAAATCAGTTAGAAACTTCATCAGACAATCGCAAACTATATCAGTTCTATGAACGGAAACTGCGATATCTATGCCGCTCCGTTTGCTGTTTTCCTGAATAAGGACCGGACTGCCGGGGTACAGGAATACTGGATAGTTAACCCAATGCTGCACACCGTAACCATTTATGATTTTAAATATGGAAAAAATCTGCCAATACAGCTTCGAGAATAATATTCCCGTCTGCATATATGAAGGTTTAAACATTTGTCTTGCTAAAATAATCGGGTAGGGAACTTTCCCTGCCCGATATGTTTTCCTGTTAAACAAAAGGATTATAGAATCTGCTCCCGTCCGCAAAGGTAACCGCAAGCGCCACAACCATAAACAGCACCGTAAATCCGATAACCAGATAATCGTTGCGTTTTAACGCTCTCTCCATATACCAGGTTCGCTTTTTGTGCTTCCCGTAGCCCCGCAGCTCCATGGCGTTGCTCACCACATCGATTCTGTCCATACTGGAAAAAATCAGCGGGAATATGATGGACGAGGTATTCTTAATCCTGCTCATAAGTGAAGCCTTCCCGGACATCTCTATCCCTCTTGCCTCCTGCGCATTCCTGATTTTGGTGAATTCCCCCTGCACGTCGGGAATGTAGCGCAAAGCAATGGAAATGGCATAGCCAACGTTATAGCTGATACCGATTTTGTTCATAGAAGCCGCAAATTCACTTGGATTTGTAGTCACAAGGAACATAAACACCGCCGGGATAATGGTGAAATATTTAATCACCACATTAAACTCATAAAAAAGCTGCTCAAGGGTCATATCATAACGTCCCGCAATATGAAAAAGCACCGTCTTCGTCCCATAAATGGCAGTCCCCTGGTCCGGTGAAAAAATATAAATGGCGAACACATTAAAGATAAGGAAAACCATAATCACCTTGAATACCGCTCCCACCTGCTTCCACTGTGTCTCTGAAATTTTAAAAACAATCAGGGAAAAAATCACCATGACAAGAAGCACTCTGGTATCATAGGTCAGCATGCTGGTCAGACACCAGAGCAGAAAAAAAATCAGTTTGGTCACGCCGCTTAATCTGTGAATCCATGTGTCCTTTTCTTCATATGATAAAATCTTAGCCATCCGTCCGGTTCTCCTTTAACACTCGGTTTTCCCTCTCGTATGTAATAAATCTCTCCACAAACTCCGAAGGGTTGTCTATCTCACAGCCCACAGCCAAATCGTACAGCGAAGTTTTCTTTAAATAAGCCCTGTCGGCAATGGACTCGTTGGTCAGAACGTTTGCAGGCGTATTGTCGGCTATGAGATGGCCGTCCGCAATCACAATCGCCCTGTCCGTGTATTCCAGCATCAAATGCATATCATGAGTAATCATGATGATAGTAATCCCGAACTTTTCATTGATTTCCTTCAAAAACTCCATGATTTCCGTATAGTGGCGGTAATCCTGTCCGGCGGTAGGCTCGTCGAGAATCAGCACCTCAGGATTCATGACAAGGATGGAGGCAATGGACACTCTCTTTTTCTGCCCGAAGCTCAGCGCAGACACCGGCCAGTTTCTGAAAAGATAAAGACCGCAGATTTTCAGCGTCTCGAAAACCCGTTCCTTTATTTCCTCCTCAGGAACGCCTCTGACTGCAAGTCCTAACGCCACTTCCTCAAAAATCATCGGTTTGGAAATCATCTGGTTGGGGCTTTGCATCACCAGTCCGATTTTTTCTCCTCTTTCCTTGATTGAAAGGGGCGCCATGTCCTGTCCGTTCAGGAGAATCTGTCCTCTGGAAGGCTTATAAAATCCGCAGATTAAATTGGACAGGGTGGACTTGCCCGCACCGTTTTTACCCACAATGCTGACCATTTCCCCTTTCCTGATATCAAAATGGATATGCTGGAGAATCGGCCTGCCCTCCACATAGGAGAAATACAAATCCTCCACCTTAAGCGCCGAGGGGGTGTCCTCCTTCTTTTCCTTCCCTTCTGCGGCGTTAAACCATTTCTTCACCTGCGCTTTATAATCTGTAAGATTCATGGTCTCGATATGCTGCGGCCTGTCCTTAGCCAGAATTTTGCAGCCCGCATGCTTTACCGCCGTCACATAAAGAGGCTCCCGAATCCCCTGTTCCTTAAGGATGTCCGTTGCCAGAAGCTCGTCCGGTGCACTGTCCGCCACAATACGCCCCTCGCCCACCACGATAATTCTGTCCACGTCGCGGTAAAGAGCGTCCTCCAGACGGTGCTCGATAATCACAATGGTGGTCTTTTTCTTTTTCTGTATCTTATCAATCAGGTCAATGGCCCGCTTGCCTGTGGCAGGGTCCAGATTGGCTAAAGGCTCGTCAAAGAGCAGAATCTCCACATCGTCAACCATGACGCCGCCCATGGAAACCCGCTGCTTCTGCCCACCCGAAAGCTCTCTGGGCGCGTTTTCCAGAAGCTTTTTCACGTCCACCATCTCAGCCACTTCATTGACTCTCTCAATCATTTCCCCCTGGGGCACCATATCGTTTTCAAGGGCAAAGGCAATGTCCTCCGCGACAGTCAGTCCGATAAACTGCCCGTCCGTATCCTGAAGCACGGTTCCCACCATTTTCGACAAACCGAAAAGACCCAAATCGGCCGGATTTTTCCCATTTATCCGAAGGCTGCCCGTAATGTCTCCATTATAAGAAAAGGGGACAAGCCCGTTGATACAGTGGGCCAGGGTGGATTTCCCTGACCCGGAAGGCCCCACAATTAAAACTTTCTCTCCGGGCATAATAGAAAGATTTATGTCCCGGAGAGTCGGCTCTACCTGTGCTCGATATTTAAATGAAAAATCTTTAAACTCGATAATAGGTTCCATGTATTAATCCTCTTTGGTAAGGCTGGATGATTTTGCTCCGATTTTGGAATACCCGACGCAGAGCAGCGTACCTAAAATACCGATAATCAGGATGTTGCCAAGAAACGCGCCTGCGCCCTGTGCAAGCAGCTTCTCAACAGGCTCCGCGTAAATCACGATGTCAAGAATAGGGGCAAGCACAATCCACGCAACCGCATTGGCAATCACCTGAACCACGTTAAACAGCACGATTGGCTTTTTGCTTGTAAATCCGCCTTCTTTAATCGCATATCGGGCTGCAAAAAGACCGATTGCAAAACCTACGACTCCGTCCGGGAAAACCCAGCTCCACCACACGCTGCCGTAGAACATCGCATCGCCTAAAGCATGGCCTAAAAGTCCGATTACGCCGCCCACCACAGGTCCGAACACAGCCGCAAGAAAGGCCATAACCGCCATACGGGGCTGTAAATAGGTGTTCGGGATAGGCGTGGGAATCTGAATCTGCGTAAGCGCCACGAAAAGCGCCGTTCCAATACCGATAGCGACAACTTCTTTGATACCAAATTTGAGTTTCATTGAAATCTCCTCCTCATCTGTTTGTTTTTGTACGGGCAGTTCCCCGTAAAACTTCGTTTTCCGGGGTCGCTTCGCCGCCAAATGATTGTTCTGCACATCTGACGGGCAGTTCCCCGTAAAACTCCGTTTTCCGGGGTCGCTTCGCCGTCAAATGATTGTTCTGCACATCTGACGGGCAGTTCCCCGTAAAACTTCGTTTTCCGGGGTCGCTTCG
Source organism: uncultured Lachnospiraceae bacterium (assembly GCA_947063675.1). Classification (GTDB taxonomy): domain Bacteria; phylum Bacillota; class Clostridia; order Lachnospirales; family Lachnospiraceae; genus Suilimivivens. Next base: position 21,866 of record CAMSTM010000030.1, read on the forward strand.
CTCGTCAAATGCATCGAAAAACATTTGTCCGGACAAGCCCGGCAAATGTCTTTCAATGCATTTTCCTCTGCCCTTTGCGGACATTATAACATAATCTCCCTGTCAAGTGCAAAAGAATATATGATTTTTTGTATCACTTCTTTTCCGGTGAGGCGATAAAGGGCTTCGGCATAGTAGTCGAGCTGTACCCGGTATCTCTGTATCAGTTCCTCCGGGGTTTTCACGGAATCGGTCTTGTAATCGGCGACCACGATTTTCCCGTCCTCCTCAAAAAAGACGTCGATGATTCCCTGAATCAGCACCTGTTCGCTGTCGGGGAACTGTTCTCCCAGCCGGCTCGCCTCAAGCCCCAGCACAAAGGGCTGTTCCCGGAAAAGCCTGCCTTTTTTGTCCGCCCTGCACATACGCCGGGCAAGGCTGCTCTCGAAAAAGGGGAGAAGTCTTGCCGGGGAAATACTTTTCCGCCATCTTTCCTCGAGAAGCTCCGCTTCCGCAAATTTATCCAGCTGGCGCGTGATTTCTTCCTGTGTCTTTTCTCTGCTCCCGCTTTGCCCGCTCTCGCCGGCCCGCATCACCGCCTGAAAATCCATCAGTTCCATCACCTTATGATAAGCGCTTCCTCTGTCGGCGCCGGACATTTTCTCCTCCTTTTCTATAAAAGACGGAATATAGGGCACTATCTCCGGTTCCTCGAAAAGCATTTTTGTAAAAGCCGCTTCCGCCCCGCTGACCGCTCCTTGTGCCCCGGGCTCCAGTCCGTCTGTTGACCGGTCCGGTAAATCAAGCATCGCCTTTTTCTTGAGCTCTGACACGGTGGTCTTAACGAAAAGCCCGGAAAGATACTGGTATCTGTAGGTTCTGGCAAACCGCTCCGACATCTGCGTCAATATCTGATTGTCTGATTCGGTCAAGTCTTCCGAATCACCATACCGTTCAAAAAGCTTCCTCCTTCTGTCCAGCTTAAGAAAGGACTCCTCCACATCTTTTTGAAAGACATCCGACGGCGTAATCAATTCCGCCTTTTCAAGGCACGGAAAAATAAAATCCAGATAAGAAGAAGCCCCGGCAAGCGCGGAAAATGAGAGTTTTCCGTTTTCTCTTTTTTCCTCCTCCTGAAATTCTTTCTTTTCTTCAAGAGCTGCGGCAAACTTCTCCATATCCCCGGTCACAGCCGTTAAAATCAGCTTTTCCTTTGCCCGGGTCATCGCCACATAAAGCACCCGCATTTCTTCGCCCAGAGCGTCGATTTTCATCTTCAAAGCCACCACATTCCTTTTCAGTGTATGGCTCTGCAGGCGGAGAACGCTGTCAATATAATCCACTCCGATTCCCATATCCGTATCCGCAATCAGCCTGCCGCTTACGTCCTGCATATTAAACCTTTTTGACAGGCCGGCTACGAAGCAGACCGGAAATTCCAGGCCTTTGGACTTGTGGATGCTCATAATCCGCACCACATCCGCATTTTCATCCAGCACATCGGCCAGCCCGTAGTCCACCTCATACTTTTCCAGCTGCTCGATATAGCGAAGAAAATGGAAAAGCCCGTAATAACTGGTATTCTCAAAGGCCAGAGCCCGGGTAAGCAGCATTTCCACGTTTGCGCTCCGCTGCTCGCCCCCGGGATGGGCAAGTACATAGTCAAGATATCCCGTATCCGAGCAAATCTCCTGTATCAGCCTGTGAATGGGCGTGTAGGCGGTTTTTTGCCTGTAATGGGAGAGCATCGCCAGAAATATCTGCACCCTTTCCTTTAAAGGCCCTTCATACGTAACCAGATTCTCGTACAGCAGCCGCTTTGTATTCCCACTACGCAGCCGGGCAATTTCCTCCTCGGAAAATCCGCCGAAAAAGGATTTCAGCGCGCCGTACAAAGGGATATCCTGCATAGGATTGTCGATTACCCGAAGGAGCTGCAGCAAAACCTTGATTTCCACCGCCTGAAAATAACCGGTGCGGGAAGAAACATAGGCCGGAATCCCTTCGTTTTCCAGCACGCTCTTAAAATCCTCCGCCCACCCTGCGGTGGTCCGAAGCAAAATCACTATGTCGCTGTAACGCACCGGCCGAAACTCCCCGCTTTCCTTATCCGTCACCTGAAAGCTGCGGCGAAGCTCCTTTATTTTCCCTGCAATCACCGCCGCTTCCTGCTCCCTTGCGCTTAAGGGGGAGTCGGCCTCTGTGCCAATCACAAGATACTCGGTGTCATAGGAAGACTTGCGCCGACTGTCTTTCCGGCCGGCGGGCGCGGCGGCGGATGTCATCTTATCGGATTCCTCCGGGTAAGATGCGCCCGGATAAAGAGCCGCTTCTTCGTCGTATTCCACGCCGCCAAGCTCCTGCACCATAATTAGACCAAACAGGTCATTCACACTGTCAAGCACCTCCCGGCGACTTCTGAAATTCTTATGCAAATCAATTCTCTGGCAGCTTGACTCTTCCCTGGAATAACGGGTGTATTTTTCCATAAAAAGCTCAGGACGCGCCAGACGGAACTTGTAAATACTCTGCTTTACGTCCCCCACCATGAACCGGTTAAAATTTCCCTCGTCCTCGCCGGAGATACTCTTCAGCAAAAGCTCCTGCACCATGTTGCTGTCCTGATACTCGTCAATCAGAATCTCCCTGAAAAACTGCCGGTACTCAAGGGCCGCCGCAGAAGGGTATGCCTCCCCCTCCTTCGTCTTTTTCAGCAGAATATTTAAAGCAAAGTGCTCCATATCATGGAAATCAATCATGTTCTCCCGCCGCTTTTTCGCATCCAGCCTTTCCTTATAGGAAAGCACCAGACGAAGGAGCGTTTCCAGCCGGGGGGCCGCTGCTTTCATTCTCTCCGCCGCCTGCTCCGGGGAAAGATTAAAAAACTGTGCCCGGAGCTCCTCCAGTTTCTTTTTCACGTCTCCCCGGAGCTTTTGCGCCCGCTCCCGGCAGAGAGGGTTTACGCTGTCGTCCTTTTTAGACGGAAGCCTGCCAAAGGATATGGTTTCAAAAGCCTCGTAACACGGCCGGAAACCATCAGATTTTAAAACACGATTTAACATTTCGCATTCATTTTCCAGCACCTGACCATACATATAAGGGCCGTCCGGGCGCTGCGCAATACGTATGGCAGCCTCCAGATTTTCCAGGCACTCTTGTATTGTCAGCTTCACATAATTCACAAGATACCTGCACCAGTAAGCTTCTTCAAAGTCCCCGCCATCCTCTATCCGATAGTCCTCCATGCGCTGCATGAGCCATTCTTCCGGCCAGGGACAGCTCATGGAAAACTCATAGAGCTTTTCAATGTGCTCCTCTAAAAGCCTGTCATTGCTTCCTCCTGTAAAGTATTCCACACATTCTGTAAAGGAAGGATTTTTATCCTGATACTGTTCTTCCAGAAAGTCCCTCATCACATCCTGCTTAAGCAGCTTAAGCTCCCCCTCGTCGGCAACCCGAAAGCCAGGGTCCAGACCGATTTCGTTGAAATTATTGCGTATCACGAACAGGCAGAAGCTGTCTATTGTGGTAATCTGGGCATTGTGCAGAAGGGACGCCTGCTTTTGCAGATGGACATTAAAGGGATTTTCGGACAGGCTCCGGTCGATTGCCAGGCTGATGCGCTCCCGCATCTCCGCCGCCGCCGCATTGGTGAAGGTCACAATAAGCAGCCTGTCAATATCCACCGGATTCTTTTCATCCGTAATCATCCGTATAATACGCTCCACTAAAACCGCGGTTTTCCCGGAGCCAGCGGCGGCGGAAACCAGAATATTCCTGTTTCTCAGCTCAATTACCTTTTGCTGCTCAGGAGTAAAATTAATCGCCATGCTTTTCCTCCTCTCCGCTGCCTTTCATCTCTTCCTGCATCCTTTTAAGAAGCACCTCCTCCGGCGGGGAAGGCAGAACCCTCACATGATATCCGGGCGTCTTTTCCTCAAAATCGCAGACTCCCTTGTAAGCACAGTACGTACACGAATTCATCCCGCCCTGCTCGCAGGGATTTACCTCGATATTTCCGGCAAGTATCTCCCGTCCAATCTGCCGGATTTTATGGCTCACAAAGGAGGACACCACCTCATAATCTTCCTCTGTGATGGTGCTTGAGCGGGCGGAAAAGCTTCCGTCCTTTTTTCTCTCCACCGGAATTACCAGGGACTTTCCCGAAAAATTCTTATCCAGAAGGCTGACCACCTTTTCATCGGAGTTCACAATTCCTGTGGTGCAAAGCTGTTTCAAAAGCTCCTGACTTATCTCTTCGGGCGTCTTCTCTCCCTCCGCCTTCACAAGAGGGTCGCTCACATGATAGTAAAGAAGCGCCGCCGGAACCACTTCTTTTTCCGGATGCTTCCTTTCGGTAATCTCAACCGCGGCGTTCATGTAAACCACAAGCTGGAGCTGCAGGCCGTAATAAAGCGCCGCCAAATCAAATTTCCGGCTGCCGGATTTGTAATCAATCACCTTCACATACACATGCTCCCCGTCCTCACAGGTATCAATCCTGTCAATCCGTCCACGCAGACGCATTTTCTCATCCTCCGACAGAGCCACATTCACCGCTTCCAGATTTTCCACCCTGGAAAAACTCATCTCAAAGGAAGCCGGAACGAAGTCCCCCTCCTGCAATTGCGCCTTCAATGTGCGGACAGTCCGCTGTAAAATCCGGTACATCCGTCCCACCATGTATTCATAACGGGCGTTACTGTAAAGGACCGTCTCCCGGTAATCCATGGTGCAGGCTTCTAAAGCCTCAAGCAAAAGCTTATCGCCCTCCTCCTCGGTAAAGGTAAACCAGGTCAGATTATTTTCTGCAAGTTTTCCTGCAAACAATTCCAGCACTTCATGAAAAACCGTCCCTAAATCCACCTGCTCAAAGCTGTATTCTTCGCGTTCTTTTAAGGACAGGCCGTATTGCAGGAAATGTGAATAAGCACAGGCCGCATACCGCTCCAGACGGCTGACACTGTTTTCCAGCATACTTCCGTACAGTGCCTTTGCCACTGCCTTTGCAAGGGGTTTATGCTGATACCTGGAAAAAGCCGCCTCTGTAAGTCGCCTTGCGCGTTCCCCGTATTCCTCATCCTTTTCGTAAAGCCTGTAAACAGCCTGCAGCCGCCTGCCATCCTCTGCGCTTCCCCTTCCTTCTGCATAATCCCGTATTTCCCGGGCGAGGAAAGAAATCCCGTCCCTTTTTCCTATCAGCTCCTTTGCCGTATGGCGGCTTCCGTCCGCCTTTTCCACCACCAGATGCGGGAAAAGCTTCCTTATCATATCCACCAGATAGGAGGGACGGATACTTTTTCCCTGACTGCTTAATCTTGAAAAGGACAGGTACAGCCGCTCCGACGGCTTTGTCATATTCATATAAAGATAAAGCCTCTGGATATACATCTGCTGCCGCGGCGTAGGCGCCAGCTCAAACTCCGACTGCTGCAGAAATTCCCGGTCAATATCCGAGATAATGCCGCCCCGGCTGCTGCCCTTAGGGATATTTCCGTCGTTTATACCGAGGAAAAAAAGAACCTTCACCTGCTTCAGGCGACTTCTTTCCATATCGCCCACCACCACTCTGTCCACGCTTCCGGGGATGATTCCCACTTCAATCTCCGCAAAACCCGCGTCCAGAATATCCGCAAACTCCTGCATTCCCATAGGCTCTTTATCAAGGAGCGCCACAATCTGCTCCAAAAGCTCCATCACAAGCCGGTAAATCTGAGCGTATTCCTTCGCCCGCTCCGGCTCCCTGTTATCCCTGAAATACCGCTCATATGCGGAAAGCTTTTCCTGAATCCGTCCCGCCACAATGAAATCATAGAGCGTTCTCGTGATTTCCCCGGCAGTTTTCCTCTTCTCAAGAAGAGGGGCAATCTGCGCCATCAGCCGGGCTCTGGTGTCGTTTAAGGCTTCCAGCATCAAGAGCTGTTCGTCCGCGCCGGAAGCGCTTTCCTTCTCTTTCTGCTCCGTTTCCTCCGGGGGCTGCATCCTCAAATCCGCTTTCCTCACAAAGGCCTGGCTCCACTTTTTCCTGCCCCTGATTCCAAGAGCCAGCACATAATTTTCCAGCCGGTCAACCTCCTCCTGTGAGAAATCCGCCAGACCGCAGCGCAGATAGTGAAAAACAGTTTCATAGGAAAAATCAAAGAGCACCATCTTAATCGCGCTCCGTATGTATTCAATAAAAGGATTCAGCAAAAGCCCTCTGGTCCTGTCCATAAAAACCGGAATATCGTAAACAGGCGCTTCTCTCTCGAAATATGG
>CAMSTM010000031.1 GCA_947063675.1 uncultured Lachnospiraceae bacterium
AGGGCTCAAGGTAATTTTAAGCCTGTTCGAAAATGCAAGAGGGATTTTGGCGGTGGAGGATAACAAGCCGAACTGCATTTCCAAGCTAAAGCGCCTGACCAAAAACGAAACCAAAATTACGGTGAAGGCCCTGAAAACGAAATACCCTCAGGGCTCCGAGCGCCAGCTTATTTATGCCGCAACGGGACGTGCCATTAATTCCTCCATGCTTCCGGCTGACGCGGGCTGCGTGGTGAACAATGTGGATACGGTGATTGCCGTCTATAATGCAGTGACATACGGCGAGCCTTTGATTTACAGAATCGTGACGGTGACGGGCGACGCCATAGCTGCCCCGCAGAATTTCAAGGTGAGAATCGGCACCAACTACCATGAGCTGGTGGAGGAGGCAGGCGGTTTTAAACAACAGCCTGTAAAAATCGTGTCCGGCGGCCCTATGATGGGGTTCGGAATTTTTGATTTGGATGTACCTACCACTAAGACGTCGTCCGCGCTTTTATGCCTGACGAAGGACGAGGTTTCCGCCATGGAGCCCAGCGCATGCATCAACTGCGGTAAGTGCGCGGAGGTGTGTCCAGGGCGGGTGGTTCCGCGGAAGCTTGCGGATTATGCGGAGCATTACGACGAAGAGGCGTTCCTTAAGAATAACGGTATGGAATGCTGCGAGTGCGGATGCTGCAGTTATATCTGCCCGGCCAGGCGGCCTCTTACCCAGGTAATTAAATCCATGCGTAAAATGCAGCTTGCAAAGAAAAAGAAATAGAAATCAGGAGGAAAGGTGATGAGCAATTTGATGAAAGTTTCCTCCAATCCACATATAAGGTCAAAGGTAACCTCCGGCAATATCATGCTTGCGGTGGTGATTGCGTTGCTTCCGGCGGCGGGATTTGGCATCTATAATTTTGGATTGGACGCGCTTATTTTAATATTGATTACCGTGGCGGCCACCGTACTGACGGAGTATCTTTATGAGAAGCTTATGCACAAAAAGGTGACGATAGGCGATTTCTCCGCGGTAGTGACAGGGCTTTTGCTGGCATTGAATCTTCCGCCTGCCGCGCCCTGGTGGATTGCCGTAATCGGCGGCGTTTTTGCCATACTGGTGGTAAAAATGCTTTTCGGCGGACTGGGGCAGAACTTTATGAATCCTGCACTGGGGGCAAGGTGTTTTCTTCTGATATCCTACACCTCAATCATGTGCAATTTTGACTGCGACGCTTACACAGGGCCTACGCCCCTTGCCAGCCTGAAGGCCGGGGAGAGTGTGAATATTCTGGATATGGTGATTGGCAAGACAGCAGGAACCATCGGTGAAACGTCCATGATAGCCATAGTAATTGGGGCCTGCCTCCTGATTTTGTTAGGAGTCATTGATTTAAAGATATCAGGAAGCTACATAGTAACCTTTGTGATTTTTATTTCTCTGTTCGGCGGGCACGGATTTGACCCGGCATATATCAGCGCCCATCTTTCGGGCGGCGGACTGATGTTGGGAGCGTTCTTTATGGCTACCGACTATGTGACGAGGCCCATTACCTCAAAGGGACAGTATGTGTACGGAGTGATTCTCGGTATTTTAACGGGAATTTTCAGAATTTTTGGTCCTTCCGCGGAGGGCGTTTCCTATGCGATTATTTTAGGAAACCTGCTGGTTCCTCTGATTGAAAAGCTGACGATGCCTGTAGCGTTTGGAAAAGGAGGGAAAAGAGCATGAAAAATATGATAAAAGATGCTGCCGTCCTTTTGATAATTACCTTATTTTCGGGATTGATTCTCGGAGTGGTTTTCCAGGTGACCAAAGACCCCATTGCGAAAGCAGAGGAGGAAGCTGCAAAAAAGGCTTATGCGGAGGTGTTTTCCGCCGCCTCTGAATTTGAATTGATGGCGGATGCGGACACGGAAGGAACCGGATGGGACGCACAGTGGACGGAGGCCGGCTTTTCAGGAGTTTCCGTGGAAAATGTGCTGGCAGCCCTTGACAAAGACGGCACAAGGATGGGGTATGTTCTTACCGTTACCAGCCATGAGGGCTACGGCGGGGATATCACCTTTACCATGGGAATCGGCAACGACGGCACTTTAAACGGAATTTCCATTTTAAATATTTCAGAGACCGCCGGACTGGGTATGCGTGCCGAGGAGATTTTGAAGCCTCAATTTGCGGGAAAGAACGTTTCCGCTTTTGCCTACACAAAGAACGGTGCGGCTTCCGATAACCAGATAGACGCAATCAGCGGCGCCACAATCACCACAAGCGCCGTGACAACGGCAGTAAACGGGGGCCTGTATTATTTTCAGACATGGTTAGGAGGCGGTGGAAATGAAGCAGAATAGGATAGCGGAACGGCTGATAAACGGACTTGTCAGAGAAAATCCCACATTTGTGCTGATGCTCGGTATGTGTCCCACGCTGGCGGTTACCACCTCGGCGGTAAACGGCCTTGGAATGGGACTCACCACCATGGTGGTGCTTGCGCTCAGCAACATGTTTATTTCCCTTTTGAGGAAAATTATACCCGATAAGGTGAGAATCCCGGCTTTTATCGTGATTATCGCCTCCTTTGTTACGGTGGTGGAGCTTTTGCTCAAGGCGTTTATTCCTTTCCTGTATGATGCCCTTGGGCTTTATATTCCTCTTATCGTTGTAAACTGTATCATTCTGGGCCGGGCGGAGGCCTATGCCTCCAAAAACGATGTGACATCGTCCCTCTTTGACGGCGTCGGCATGGGGCTTGGATTTACCGTTGCCCTGACGATTATTGGAGCCGTCAGGGAGCTTTTGGGAGCCGGAGAGGTGTTCGGCTTTGCAGTGATGCCGGAAAGCTATGTGCCCTGCAGTATTTTCGTTATGGCTCCGGGTGCGTTCTTTGTACTGGCGGTTTTGACGGCGATTCAGAATAAGGTAAAAATTGCCGGAGAGAAAAAGGGCAAGGATATGTCCAAAGTTCAGTCCGGGTGCGGCTTCGACTGTATGAACTGCGCCGAAGCAGGCTGTAAGAGCCGCCGCGAGGAGGAAATAGCACCTCAAAAAGTCCGGGAGCCGGATTTGGAAGTGATTGAAATTACGGATGACGAAGACGGGCTGGCGGCCGTGCCGGTAAGCAAAGCGGAAGCAGAGCCGGAGCCTGAAAAAGCATCTGAGAGTCAGACAGAGCCGGAGCCTGAAAAGGCTGTTGAAGAAAAGGGAGAAGCAAAGCCGGAGGAAGCTGCTGAAAAGGAAGCGGAGCCCGAAAAGGCATCTGAGAGTCAGGCGGAGCCGGAGCTTGAAAAGGCTGTTGAAGAAAAGGGAGAAGCAAAACCGGAGGAAGCTGCTGAAAAGAAAGCGGAAGCAGAGCCGGAAAAAGCAACAGAGAAGAAAGCGGAAGCAAAGCCGAAGAAAACGGCAGAAAAGAAGGCGGAAGCGGAGCCGGAAAAAGCAGCAGAGAAGAAAGCGGAAGCAAAGCCGAAGAAAACGGCTGTAAAGAAAACAACATCGGAACCGGAAAAGACGGCTAAAAAGAAAACCGTTGAAAAAAAGGTAGAATCCGGAACAGAAACGGCAGCGAAAAAAACGACAGACGTAAAAGCAAAAACCACAAGAAAGACGAAGCCGGCGGTTAAGCTTGAAGCAGAGCAGGAAAAAGCAGCTGAGACGAAGCCGGAAAAGATAAACAGTGTACCGGCGGAAAAGGAGGAAGAGAATAATGATTAAGGATTTACTGATTATATTAATTTCATCCTCACTTGTAAGCAATGTGGTTTTAAGCCAGTTCCTGGGTCTTTGCCCTTTCCTTGGCGTATCAAAAAAGACAAGTACTGCGGCAGGAATGGGCACGGCGGTTATCTTCGTCATTACGCTGGCCTCCGCAGTTGCAGGAGCGATTTACAAATACATATTAGAGCCTTTTGATTTGACATATTTGCAGACAATTGTGTTTATTCTGGTTATTGCCGCGCTGGTGCAGTTCGTGGAAATGTTTTTGAAGAAATTCGTAAAATCCCTGTATCAGGCGCTGGGCGTTTACCTTCCCCTGATTACCACCAACTGTGCGGTACTTGGGGTGGCGCTTACGAATGTACAGAAAAATTACGGGGTTTTAACCGGTATTGTGAACGGATTCGCTACGGCGGTTGGCTTTACCATTGCCATTGTGATTCTGGCCGGTATCAGGGAAAAAATGGAATACAATGATATTCCGGAATCCTTTAAGGGAATGCCCATTGTTCTGGTTACGGCAGGACTGATGGCAATTGCTTTCTGCGGATTTTCAGGTCTGCTGTAAAAAACAGTATCTGTCAGGGCTTGCCGGAACGGTTTGCGGATGCAAAATAGCCGGAAACTGTTCCCGATACAGGGACATTGTCCGAACAGATGCGGAACCGGAAAGGAAGGAAAAATATGAGTATAACAGGCGTTTTGATGGCGGTAGCCGTGGTCGGCGGCGTTGGACTTTTTATTGGTCTGTTTTTGGGAATTGCAGCCATCAAGTTTAAAGTGGAAGTAGACGAAAAGGAAGAAGCGATTCTGGCGGCGCTTCCCGGAAATAACTGCGGCGGATGCGGATTCCCGGGGTGCAGCGGCCTGGCGGCGGCTATTGCGAAAGGCGAGGCCCCGGTGAACGCCTGTCCTGTGGGCGGAGAGCCGGTGGGAAAGGTGATTGCCGGAATCTGCGGAGTGGAGGCGCAGGACAGCGTCCGCATGACGGCATTTGTCAAGTGCCAGGGAGACTGCGACAAAACAAGCCTCGACTATGACTATTATGGAATTGAGGACTGCCGTATGCTCTCCTTTGTGCCGAACGGCGGCGCCAAGAGCTGTAATTACGGATGCCTTGGCTTTGGAAGCTGTGTCAAGGTATGTCCCTTTGACGCAATCCATGTGGAAAACGGCGTGGCTGTGGTGGATAAGGAAAAGTGTAAGGCCTGCGGCAAGTGCGTGGAGGTTTGCCCCAAGCATCTGATATCTTTGATTCCCTACGATGCAAAGTACACAGTGGCATGTAATTCAAAGGACAAGGGGCCGGTAACCATGAAGGGGTGCAGCGTGGGCTGTATCGGCTGCCAGCTTTGTAAAAAGAACTGCCCGGAGGGCGCGGTTAATGTGGCGGATTTTAATGCGGAAATTGATTATGAGAAATGTTCCGGCTGCGGTACCTGCATGGAAAAATGTCCGAGAAAATCGATTGTGGAGCATTAGCAGTAACTGAAATGGAGGGAGATATGGCAAACAGTAAGGTTTCGGTAAGGCTTGGAAGTACGGAAATCGTAGTGGATAAGAATGGATTTGGCGCGCTGCCTGTCCAGAGAATCAGCGACGGGGAGGCTGTGAAGCTCCTTCGCAAGGCATACGAGGGCGGAATCCGTTTTTTTGATACCGCAAGATGGTATAGTGACAGCGAACATAAACTTGGGCTTGCCTTTGAGGGAATCCGGGAAAAAATTTATATTGCCACCAAATCCGGCGCAAAAACGGGAGAAGAGATGAAAAAGGATTTGGAGACAAGTCTTGAAATGCTCAAAACGGATTATATCGATATTTATCAGTTCCATAATCCCTCGTTCTGTCCGAAGCCCGGCGACGGGAGCGGACTTTATGAAGCGGCTCTGGAGGCAAAAAGTGCGGGAAAAATCCGCCATATAGGAATTACCAATCACAGATTGGGGGTGGCGAACGAGGCCGTTGAAAGCGGTTTATATGAAACGCTGCAGTTTCCTTTCTGCTATCTGGCGTCTGAAAAGGACGAGGAGCTGGTAAGGAAATGTAAAGAAGCCGACATGGGATTTATTGCAATGAAATCCCTTTCAGGCGGTCTGATTAATAATTCGGCGGCGGCCTATGCGTATGCGGCGCAGTTCGATAATGTACTGCCAATCTGGGGGATACAGAGAGAGGGGGAACTTGACGAGTTCTTATCTTATATTGAAAATCCGCCTGTGATGACAGGAGATATCCGCAAAGTGATTGAGAAGGACAGAGAGGAGCTGGCAGGCGATTTTTGCAGAGGATGCGGCTATTGTATGCCCTGTCCGGCAGGAATTTCAATTAACGATTGTGCAAGAATGTCCCTGATGCTTCGGAGAGCCCCTTCGGAAAACTGGCTTACGGAGGAAGCGCAGGAAAAGATGAATAAAATTGAAAACTGCCTGCACTGTAATCTGTGTAAGAGCAAATGTCCATACGGCCTTGACACGCCGGCGCTTCTTGTGAAGAATCTGGAGGATTACAGGAATGTCCTGGCAGGGAAGGTCAGTGTGAAATAAACGGATTCAAAGAGGAGTCCGCCTTTTACGAAGAAGAACCGGTATATCAAAGTGTTCTCATCGTAAGGGCGGATTTCTATATGTTACCTGACCAGGAGGAAAGATTGTAGCTCCATCCGGGATGGTAAAAGCCGGAAGCTGTCAATTTTCCGACATATTTGCATACAGAATCTCACCGTCTGCCGTGACAAAGACTGCCTGAACCTCCGGGTAATCTTCAAGAAAGGCGGCGGCCCTTTCATAACCCAGAATAAAGCAGAGAGTGGAGAGAGCGTCCGCACTGGCGGAGTCGGAGCTCAAAATCGTCACCTGGGCAAGGCCGCTTTCCGCAGGTTCTCCCGTTTCGGTGGAAAGAATGTGGTGGTAACGCCTGCCGTCCTTATCAAAAAAACGCTCGTAATTTCCCGAGGAGACTATGCTGATGTCGGAGGCGTCAAGAACAAGGAGCGGCTCACCGGCTTCTCCGAAAGGATTTCTTATGCCGACATGAAAGGGCGTGCCGTCCGTCCGGCTGCCAAGGGCTACGACATTGCCGCCCAGATTAATGAGGGCGGAGGATATATTCCGGGATATGAGATATTCTTTCATTTTATCGCCGATAAAGCCTTTGGCAATGAACCCCAGTTCAAGCCGGGCTTCGGGGTCGGTAAGGCGGACTTCATTTCCCTTTATTTCCACAAAACGATAGTCCACATGCAAAAGAGCATTGTCAACGGCTTCCTTTTCAGGAATAATCTCCTGATTACCGGAGCCGAAATTCCAGAGCTGCGACAAAGCGCCCACAGTGGGGTCAACAAGGCCGTCGGAGAGAGCGGCATAGTCCAGGGCAGTACGGAGCAGGGTCAGCGTATCTTCGCTGACAGGCACGTATTTACCGCCGCTGTGGTTGATATTCCAGATATCGCTGCCTTCCACATTCGGGCTGAGGAGATTTTCATAGTGCTGCGCCAGCGTCATGCATTGCTTCAGAATTTCTTCTGAGTCTTTATCATAAGAATAAATTCTTATGGAAATCACGGTATCAAAATAAAACCCGGTAGCCTCTGAGGGAGCGGAGCGTTTAAAAGACTGCGCACAGCCGGAAAGAAGGAAAATGCACAGCAGGACGGGAAGGAGGATGCGAAACGGGGGCAATTTACTGGTTCGGTTTTTCAGGAAAATAAAAGCGGGCATTACCATGTCTCCTTACAGCATCTTGTATTCGGGATTACTTTCGTGTATAATAAATGGGCTTCGTCACAGACAAAGAAATCTGCGCACGCATCAGCGTGCTACTTATTATAACTTCTGGCATATAATTTGAAAAGAGAAAGTGGTGAGTTTTCATGCGTTTACCTGAGGAACATGATGAAAGAGGAACGGGAAAGCCGGTTGTTTATACGGTTCTGGGAGTATCCCTGTTTATATTGGGCATTCTTGCCGTCGTCTTTTTCAGCAATAACGGCGCAAAGGGTAATAGTCAGGCAAGGCGGCCGCTGACGGCTGTCCCGTCGCCAACCCCGGAGGAAGAAATGGAATTTGCCGAAGGGCAGGAGGACATAGAGTCTCTCTATAAGGAAAATAAGCTTCGGGCGGAGGATTTGGACTTCTGGAATATGTACCAGAATAACGGCGGAGTGATTATAGAAGAGGAGCCTGAGGCGAGTCCGTCGCCAACTCCTTCCCATGAGCCGACAGACGAGGAGCTTGCAGAGGACGGAGAACATGTAAAGGTGACTTTACATGACGGCACAGAACAATGGCATGAGATATCGGGGGATATCCCCCTTTATACCTATGATTTTACCAATCTGAAAATTACTGCCGGCAGGATGGAATACTATCAGGACGGAGAAAAAAGCTCCAGCGTCGGCGTAGAGCTGTCGGAAAACAGCGGAAACGTGGATTTTATGGCGTTAAAGGATTCCGGTGTGGATTTCGTAATGCTCAGGCTTGGGAGCAGAGGCTACGAAACCGGCCTGCTTTCCCTGGACAAAAACTTTGTGAATAATATCACGAAAGCCCAGAATGCCGGGCTGGAAGTGGGAGTTTACTTTTTTTCACAGGCGGTGAGCGAAAAGGAAGCGGAGGAAGAAGCGGAATTTGTAGCCAGTAATCTGGTTCCCTATAAAATCAGCTATCCTGTGGCTTTTGTGATGGAATATATTGTAAACGACGAGTCTCGTATTGAATCCCTGGACGCGGAGAGCAAAACGGACGTCGCGAAAGCGTTTTTATCCCATATCGACAGAGAGGGCTACCGCACGCTTTTATGCGGAACGAAAGACTGGCTTTTAGGTGAAGTGGAGCCTGAGGATTTACTGGAGGATTACGACGTATGGCTGAATGACCAGTCGCCGGTGCCGGACTATCCGTATCAGTTCAAGCTGTGGAAATATGCGGTGCGGCAGAAAATAAGCGGAGTGGAAAACGAAGCCTCTTATGTTATCAGCTTTGTGGATTATACCCGTAAATAGCGGGTTTACAGCCTTTATCGTTTTTCTGCAACATTTACATTTTATAGACAAAAAATGTGCGCCTGTCTGAGCTTTCAGACAGGTGTATTCTTTTATAATCTGAAAAAATTTCCCCCTTAATACAAATTTTAGAAATATTTTTGGAAGTAACTGTATAAAATATTAAAGAAGTATTACAAAAATGTAAAAAGTGTAATGGGCCGTACCGCAGATTGCGTAAAGAAAGGACGTGTTATGGTATGTACAGAAAGTTTGTAATGCAGTTATTTCTATGTAATATGGTGCTGTTAACCAGCTGGTTTTGTGTGAAAGGGGTGCAGATGAATATGCTGTCGTCAACCCCCGCCTTTAAAATCAGCTTATACGAATATTCTAAGGACGAACCTGAAATGGACAGGTTTCACGGATTTCTGAAAAAGGCGGCTTCCGGGCAGCGGGTAGTGGATTATTCCGTTATCGAAAAGAAGTACAAGTACGACTTGTCGCAGGCGGATTACGAAGCATTGCTGAAAATTGTACAGGCAGAGGCCGGAACCGAGGATGAAAAGGGAAAAATGCTTGTGGCCGGGGTGGTGTTAAACAGGGTTAAAAACCGCAGCTTTCCTGATACTGTGACGGAGGTAGTCATGCAGAATAAGAATGGAGTATATCAGTTTTCACCGGTAGGCGCGGGAACCTACCAGACAGTAAAGGTTACCCAGAGTACAATTGACGCGGTGGAGCGCGTGCTTATGGGGGAAGATGTATCAGAAGGGGCGCTTTACTTTGTTTCCAGAAAAAGCGCGAACCCTGAGAAAGTGAAATGGTTTGATACGCGGCTTACAAAATTATTCACCCACGGCGGCCATGAATTCTTTACAACACGCTGATATCTGTGATAAAATGACCATGTCGGCAACAGGCGGCATACATGGGGACACCCGCCGTACTGTGGTGTGAAAAAGAAAACGGAAACGAGGAAAACAATGGAAATACGATATAACAGTACAAGGTCAAAAAGCGCGCCGGTGAAAGCTTCGGAGGCAATTTTGCGGGGACTTTCGGAGGATGGCGGATTATTTGTGCCGGATTCTATTCCGGCGCTTGATGTGTCGGTTGATAAGCTGGCGGAAATGGACTACCAACAGACCGCCTATGAAGTCATGAAATTATTTCTCACGGATTTTACCGGCGAGGAATTGAAGGATTGTATTACGAAAGCCTATGATGAGAAATTTGACACGGAAGAAATTGTGCCGATAGTGGAAAAGGACGGCGTTTATTATCTTGAGCTGTTCCACGGGGCAACGATTGCATTTAAGGACATGGCGCTGTCCATTCTTCCCCATCTGCTCACTACCTCGGCGAAGAAGAACCATGTGAAGAATGAAATTGTGATTCTCACAGCCACCTCCGGTGATACGGGAAAAGCGGCGCTTTCCGGTTTTGCGGACGTGGAGGGTACGCGCATTATCGTTTTTTATCCGAAAAACGGCGTAAGCCCCATACAGGAAAAGCAGATGATAACCCAAAAAGGGAAGAATACCTGCGTAGTGGGAATTCACGGGAATTTTGACGATGCCCAGACCGGAGTGAAGAAAATTTTCGGCGACAGGAAGCTGGCGGAGGAGATGGATGCAAAGGGTTTCCAGCTTTCATCGGCAAACTCAATTAATATCGGACGGCTTGTGCCCCAGATTGTCTATTATGTGTACGCCTACGGACAACTGTTGAAAGAAGGAAAGATAAAAGCCGGAGAAAAAATAAACGTTACGGTTCCAACCGGGAATTTTGGCAATATTCTGGCGGCTTATTATGCTAAACAGATGGGGCTTCCCATAGACAGGCTGATATGCGCTTCCAATGAAAATAAAGTGCTGTATGATTTCTTTCGCACAGGAACCTATGACAGGAACAGGGAGTTTGTGCTGACATCTTCGCCGTCCATGGATATTCTGATTTCCAGCAATCTGGAAAGGCTGATTTATCACATTGCGGGGAATGATGCAGATAAGAGCCGGGAGCTTATGAGCGCCCTTACGCAGGGAGGAACCTATACAATTACCGAATCCATGAAAGAGAAGCTTGCCGACTTTTACGGAAACTATGCCAACGAGGATGAAACGGCGGAAACCATCCGCAGCCTGTATGAGAAAACCGGTTATGTGATTGACACCCATACGGCGGTGGCTTCCTGCGTATATGAAAAATACAGAAAAGAAACGAAAGATACAAAGCTGACAGTGCTTGCGTCAACGGCAAGCCCGTTCAAATTCACCAGAAGCGTTATGGAAGCCATCGGCGGCGGATACGGGCAGATGGAGGATTTTGAACTGGCAGATAAGCTTTCGGAAATTTCCGGGGTGACGATGCCAAAGGCCATTGAGGAAATCAGGACGGCTCCGGTTTTACATAACCATGTGTGCGAAAAGGATGAAATGAAGCAGGCTATGACAGGATTCTTAAGCCTGTAAGCGATTTACCAGTTATTGAAAAATGAATATGGAATAGTAAAATAATGACTCCTTATGGGAAGTTTGATTACAATCAGCCAGGCTGCAAAGCGCGGCGGCGTTTGTTTCATTCCTGTGAGGAGTCATTGTTTTTATAAGAAAGCAATGAAACCAGGGTTTATGGAAGCAGAAGAGAAAAAACAGGCAGGATTTCAAGCCGGGAGGGAAGAAAATGAAAGAACTGTATATGATTATGAGCGATTTGCTGGAGCTGGAATATAATCAAAAATCACTCTGGTATATATTGGACGCGCTTGCGGGCGGTTATGATGAGCGACAAAAGGAGGCTATGATTACCAACAGCACAAGGTATTATCTGACCGGATTACAGGCGGAGCTGCGAGTGGCAATCAACAGACTGGACGCTTATATTGCGGAAAGAAAAAAGACAGACATGGAAAATCCTGAAAGAACTGACGGGTAAAATGTAATTATCTGAAAAATGTATGGATTTTATGAGGTTGGAAATCTGGATTTGATATTGCTGGCACCTGTAATGTAATCCATGGAGACATCATAAAATCTGGCAAGAATCAGGAGGTTATCAACAGGAATCCTGGTTTTACCGCTTTCATAGTCTGAATATGTGCGTTGTCCGATGTGGAGCAAATCCGCAATCTTTTGCTGGGTCAGGCAGCAATCTTCCCTGATTTCCCGGATACGTTCGTTATATTTCATGAAGTGATACCTCTGGCAATTCGCAGTCATAAAAAGGAATCTATTAAAAAGTATATGTGAAAAATAAATTACAGTTGACAAATAGAGTTAAAAACTCTAAAATTAGATAAAGTTAAAAACTCTAAGATAACAACAGAGGTATTTAAAAAGGTAAAAGCCGGATGGGCCAAAAGCAGAAGAAAGATAAGAAAAAAAAGAGAATAGGGAAACGATTATTGTATGGTGTTTGCGTTTTGCCGGTAATTCTGCTGCTTGCTCTGGCGCTTTTTTTAGGTGCAGGCTTTCTCGGGAAAATGCGCCTTAAAGGCAACGCGCCCAAAAGACCGGAAATGGCGTCAATGGCGCCGGTAACGGCTGATGAAAGTCAGGAGGTAAAGTGGCAGGAGGGATGGATAAAATATCAGGACAATATCTATGCGTACAATGAGGACATCCTTACCTTTCTGGTTATGGGAATCGATAAGCTGGATACCGTCGTTCAGGAGGCGGAGGATGAAACCGACGGGGGACAGGCGGACGCCCTGTTTCTTGTGGCGTTGAATCCCCATAAAAAGACCATTGATATAATCGGAATTAACCGCAATACCATGGCTGATATCGATATTTACGATGAACAGGGAAATTGTGTGGATACCGTCAGAGCGCAGATTGCCGTGCAGCATGGATTCGGCGACGGCCGGGAAAAGAGCTGCGAGTATCAGAAAGAAGCGGTCAGCAGATTGTTTTACAGGCTGCCCATTCACGGGTATGCCGCTATAAATATGAGCGCGATTTCCGTGATGAATGATGCTATAGGCGGTGTGGATTTGGTGGTATTGGAAGATATGACTGTTTTGGACCCCGGGCTTAAGGAGGGAGAGACAGTACATCTGGAAGGCTTGTGGGCATACTGGTATCTGCAGTACCGCGACCCTGACATATTTGCTTCCGCAGACGGACGTTTCCGCAGGCAGAAGCAATACCTGACAGCTTTTATCAATAAGGCCAGGGAGGCTGTGAAGCAGGATATTTCAACGGTGGCAGAGCTTTATCAGGCGGCGGCTCCCATGATGGTCACAGATGTTTCTCTGGACGAGGCGCTATATCTGGCGTCCCTTGCAATCAGTTATCAGGTGGGAGAGGACAGCTTTCATATGCTTTTGGGGGAAACCGTTCAGGGGGAGTACTTTGAAGAATGCTATATAGATGAGGAAGCATTATATGAACTGATACTGGAAATTTTTTACGAGCCGGTGACAGAGAGCGAAGCGGGAAGCTGATATTTCCCGGAATCAGGAGATATGGGAATCGCGCGGCGGGAAGCATATGGAAGTAAAACGGCAGGATAGGGAGAGCGGAATGAAAAAGAAAAAAGTGATTGCGGCAGGACTTTTGGCGGCGCTGCTTCTGGCAGGCTGCGGACAGGAGAACAAAAGCGCGGAGGAAAACACCGGAAGTATTAGCGAGGACATAATAACGGAAGACGGGGATGCGCAGGCGCTTATCGGCGAACAGGCGCAGGAGGACGGGGCAGAACCGTCAGAAAGCCCGGGCGGCGTTCTGGGAGAATCGGCCAGGGACGGAGAAATTGATTTCTCTGCGCTTTCGGAAAAAAATCCCGACATTTTTGCATGGCTGTACATACCGGGAACAGGGATTGATATGCCGGTACTGCAAAGCCCGGTTTCTGATGATTATTATAAATCGCACAACGTTGAGGGAAACGCTGACGATAAGGGCGCGCCGTTTACGGAGATGCCAAATATGATGAATATGTGCGATTTTAATACGATTATTCACGGGAAAGATTTGGCAGAAGAGGAACCTTTTTTCAGCCTTCATAACTTTGAAAACCCGGATTTTTTTGAAAAGAACAGGGAATTTTATATTTATCTGCCAGATAATGTGCTGACCTATGAGGTGCTTGCCGCATTTTATGACGAGGGCAGCGATATTTTGAGAAGACATGACTATACCACATATAAAGGCTGCCAGGATTATCTGAAAGAGCTGACGGAATCAAGAAGCATGGGAAAGAATATGAGCGAAGGATGGGAAGATTTGACGCCTTATCATTTTCTGGTGACGCTTGACGGAAGCCTTCGGGAAAATGACACTCAGTATGTGGTGATTGGTATTCTGACAGGGGATGCGGCCGGCAAAATCGACCGCGTGATTTATGAATGAAAGACAGGTATTAACATCTTTTGATGTTGATATATACCACACTTAAATCAAGGAAAGGAGGACGATGCCAATGAAAAAGTTTATTGCTTTATTAACAGCGTCCATGCTGTTTGCTTCTATGACGGTATCAGCGTCGGAGTCAGTTACGGCAAGAGCCGTAGTTGCGTCCGCACCGTCATACACTGAGGACGGCTTTAACAATTCCTCGGACCAGCAGGCGGCGGAAGACCGTGGTATGAGCGCAGGGGAATATTACAACAATGTTGTAGTGTCCACACCGGGCGTTACAAACGCAATGCCTGTAGGACAGGGCGGCAAAATTCTGGTAAACGGAGTACCTACCAACATGACGGCGATTTTGTCCAAAGTGGCAAAGGCGACGGCAGACGCCGCTAATGCGCAGGCAGCAGCACTTGGCGGAACATTGCTGAATGTTGTGAAGGTTGATTTCCCGGGCGCAAACTACAATGTAGCGACAATCAACTTCTATGTAAAAGGTCTTGCCGACGGCGCAAAGGTAGCTGCAAGGCAGCTGGTTGGCGGCGTATGGACAGACGTGGAAGTAGTGGAAGCAAGAGCTGACCATGTGGTTCTTAATTTAAAGAACGCCGGGCCGGTTGCATTTGTTGCTGTTCCTTAATGGATTGACAACATTTTTTTGAATTCAAAAAATTGAGTGTGGTTAGGCTGGCGCCGCCGCAGATAATGCGGCGGCTGCCATGTGCTATGAGGACTTATGAATGAAAAAATCTTGATAGTGGCTTCAGTCTGGGGATTTGCGGCGAAATTTGAATCTGAGGATATCAGGCTGTTGAAGGAACTGGGATATGAAGTACATTTAGCTTCCAACCGGAGCAATCCTATTTTTCGGTTTCCGGAAGATGTTTATGAGAATATGGGCATTATTTATCATGATACGGAAATCTGGCAGTCTCCCTTTGGTATCAGCCATAATATCAGGGCAATCAGACAGATACGTGAAATTATAAGAAAAGAGAAGATTAAGACGGTACACTGTCATACCCCCTCAGGAGGCATGGTTGCAAGACTGGCTGCTTTTGGGCTGAAGGCATACGTTATCTATACCGCCCACGGCTTTCATTTTTACCGGGGAGCCGGAAGAATACATAACTTTGTCTATCACACTGTGGAAAATTTGTTAAGCCGCATGACGGATGTGATTGTGACAATCAATCACGAGGATTACCAGGCCGCCGGTAAAATGCATGAAAAAAGGGGAGCATACCTGATTCCCGGCGTGGGACTGGACCGGCAGTATTTTTATGAAATCACGGAAAAACAGCGCGGAGAAAGAAGAAAAAAGCTGGGCGTAGAGGAAAAGTTTTTCATGCTCGGCGTCGGGGAGCTGCGGGAAAACAAAAACCCCTTGGCAATTATTCATGCGCTTGCATATCTGAAAAACAGCGGACGAGACATAGGAGCCTTTTGCTATGGCCTTCTGGGAGCAGGAAAACAGGAGAAGGAACTGCGAGAGGAAGCCAGAACCCTTGGCGTAACGGAAAATATTGTGTTTTACGGGTATCAGCCCGATGTGCGGGATTATCTGACAGCAGCTGACATTATGATATTTCCCACCATCAGGGAGGGGCTCGGTATGGCGGCTTTAGAAGCGCTTTCCATGGGAGTTCCGGTGCTTGCTTCAGATAACAGGGGAACCAGAGAATATATGCTGGATGGGATAAACGGGTATGTATGCCGGGAAAATTCACCGGAGGCTTATGCCGGATATATCCTGCGGATGTACACAGAGAGAAAAGAATGGGGAGAAAATATGGAAAGGCGGGCGGATATCAGGAAAACCACAGAGAATTTTGACAAATCAAAAACAGCGGCCGTCATGAAAAGAGTATATGAAGATGCCAAGAATCAGTGTTCTGCTCTGTGTTCATAATCCCGACAAAAAGGAGCTTTATCAGGCGGTACAGTCCGTTATTGCCCAGACCTTTAAGGACTGGGAGATGATACTTTACGACGATGGCTCTGGCGAAGCTTACGAGGCTTTTATTTATGAAATTTCCTGTCTGGATGCAAGGATTCGGCATGTGAGGAATCCGGTTCATCATTCCCTTGCCTACGGACTGAATCAGTCCTTAAAAATAGCGGCGGGAGAGTATGCGGCACGAATGGATGCTGATGATATTTCCGCCCCGGAGAGGTTCTGCAGGCAGCTTGCATTTCTGGAGAACCACCGCCGGTATTTATGGGTGGGAAGCAATGTTGCACTGATAAATGCACAGGGAGAAATCTGGGGAGAGCGACACTATCCTGCGACGCCGGAAAGCAGAGATTTTCTGAAATATTCCCCCTATGCCCACCCGGCCGTTATGTTCCGAAGAAAGGAGCTTCTGGAATACGGAGGCTATTTCAAAGGGGAGGGCGCCTGCAGAGGAGAGGACTATGAGCTTTTTATGCGGCTTCACGGAGCAGGTGCGCGGGGATTTAATCTGCAGGAAATTCTTTTGCATTATAGGGAAACAGAAAGCTCTTACGACAGACGGAAGCTGCGTTTCCAGCTTCAGGAGGCAGGAATCCGCTTTACAGGATTTCGCCGGATGGGGATTGCAACTCCGAAGGTCTTTGTATATGTGATAAAGCCGGTGGTTGTATGGATGGTGCCAAAAAAAATGAAGCTTGCAATACATAAAAGGCTTGGAACGAATACGGGCACCGGCGGCATGGGGGATTAGCATGTGAGTCAGGACGGCAGGATAAAAGCGTACAGGAAGCAGCTTGAAAAAAGCGGGCTGCTTGCGGATACATACATGGAAGATGTCCGGCAGAAGGCAGAGGAGAGACGGAGGGAGGAAAAGAATAACCGTCAGCCTTTGGCATCTGCAGAAGACAGGCACCGGGAAAGTATCTGTATGGTAACAGATTATGTTCTTGCCCCGGCGTTAAACGGATTTGTGGTATGGGTGTTGTCGCAGGCAATGCTGCGGGGAATCCGCCGGCTGTATTTTCTGGCAAGAGACGGATATTTCATGTACCGGACCGCATGCAGATACACGGAAATCTACAGACTGCCCATTGAATGCAGATATCTTTACTGTTCCCGGTACTCCGTGCGGATTCCGGGATACCATCTCTCTCCCGAAAAGGCGTTGTCATACATTACCTTAGGCGGCCTTGACGTAACGGCGGAAAAGATTTATCTGCGGGCAGGATTTGACAGGGAGAGCAGAGAGGCCATGCACAGGGCCGGACTTCTTCCTTATGGAAAAGATGAACAAATACCCAGAAGGGAACTTGCACTCGTCAAAAAGCGGCTGTCAGAAAGCTGCATGTTTATGGATATTTTAAAGGAAAATTCCCGCAGGGCGCTCCCGGCTTTCGAGCAGTATTTAAGGCAGGAAGGGCTGCTTGAGGAGATTCCGGCTGCATTGGTAGACAGCGGCTGGGTGGGCTCCATGCAAAAAGAACTTGGCGATTCCCTGAAAAGACTCGGAAGAAAAAAGCCCCTTTCCGGGTTTTACTTCGGGCTGTATGAAGTGCCGCCGGAGGCAGACAGAAGCAGGTATCACACGTACTTTTTTCCGCCCGAAGGGGAAATACGGAGAAAGGTTTTGTTTAATAACTGCCTTTTTGAGACGGTTTTTACCGCACCTCATGGAATGACCCTTTCTTATATGGCAGAAAAGGAAAAAATAAAGCCGGTGCTCTCAGAGATTTCCATGGAAAGGAAAAAACGGCTGATATGGATGGAAAAACGGTTTGCCGCATGGCAGGAAACATTTCTCAGGAAGATATTTCCGTCAGGCCGGGAAGCAGGTGTTTCCTTTGACAGGATTGCAAAAGACTTTCAGGAAAGAGAGACCCGGCGCGCCATAGAGAAAAATATGGGGCTGTTTATGCATCATCCGACGAAAGAAGAAGCCCGTGCGTTCGGCGGGATGGATTTTACGGATGATATTCTGGAAAGCGGAGGGAGCCATATCGCAGAGGAACTTACAAGAAAGGAACTGCGGGAAAACCATCTCATAAGCCGCATTTTCAGGGAACTGCTTTCCTGCGGGGGATATGTCAGACAAAGCCCCTGGTATGAAGGAAGCGCAGCCTTAGGGAAGCGTTCCGGATATCATATTTTTCAATATACCGGTTATAAATATCTGCTTTATTACCGGAAAGAGTGCGCACGGCGCAAAAAATACGGAGCTGGTGCCAGAAATGCTCCGGCACGGGGGACGTAATGAAACGAAGTGGAAAAGGCCGGTTCAGGCAATACCTGTTTGTAATCAGAGAATTAACCGGCAGAGAACTGAAAAGAAAATACTCCAGAAGCAAGCTGGGCGTGGTGTGGTCAATCTTAAATCCTCTCCTTAACATGATTGTGTTGTCGATGATATTTTCGACCATGTTTAAGCGCTCCATTGAAAACTTTCCGGTATATTACCTCTGCGGAAGCGTGCTGTGGGGGCTGTTTACCACATCGACACAGACGGCGATGACTTCGCTGGTGGATAACAGGCAGATGCTGATTAAGGTAAAAATACCCATGCAGGTGTTTGTGATTTCCAGAGTTTATACGGCGTTTGTAAATTTTATTTATTCGCTGATTGCATTTGTGCCGATTCTGCTGGTCTTTCATATCCGCCTGAATGAAACGCTGCTGATTCTTCCGTTTATCGTACTGTGCGAACTGCTTTTTGCAATGGGAATATCCTATGCATTAAGCGTGGGATACGTATTTTTTGGAGATATCAGACATCTTTACGGAATTCTGCTGACTTTGTGGATGTACTTATCGGCCATTTTTTACCCGGTAAACAGATTGCCGGAGGTGATGATTACAGTAGTGGCAAACAATCCGATTTATCTTTTTATTGACAGCATGAGATGGGTAGTGTTGGAAAATTCGCTGCCGCCGGGCAGGACGGTCTTTAAGATGACAATCTGGAGTTTGCTTGTGTATCTGGCGGGGAGCCTTATTTTTCTGAAAAGTAAAAATAAGATTATGCAGAAACTGTAAAGGAGATAGGAATGAAACGCTGTTGGATAAAAGGAATACTGCTCCTTTTTACAGGGATTTTACTGTGGACCGGCAAAACGGAAACGGCATATGCCGAAGGCGCAAGGGCGTATTTCGGCACAGAAGGCGGATACACCTGGAAAGCGGGGACACGCTCTGATATCGGCTTGTATCTGGAAAGCATGGAGGGAGAAAGAATCAGCGAGGTCAGCCTTACCGTGACATACGACCCGGACATACTGGAATTTAACAGTGCAGAGGATGTGGGAGTTACCATACTTTCCGACGGAGAGTTCCTGCTGGAACGGACAGGAAGCTGGGAAAAAACCTTTAAGCAGATTCTGCATTTTACGCCCCTTGTATCGACCCATACGGTGGTGGAAATCTCAGTAGCCGGAGGAAAGACTCCATCAGGAGAAATCAGCGTAGATACTATTGCCCGGGCGGAGGTGGAAATTCCGGTCAGGGATGAGTGCAGGCTGAAAAGCATATTAATTGACGGGGCGCAGATAGAGGGATTCGATTCAGGGATGTTGTTCTATGATATCTCCGTAACCGGCGAAACGGAAAAGCTGTCCGTTACGGCGGAGGCGGAAAACGGACTGGAAACGGAGATATCAGATACCACGCTGTCAGCGGGGGAGAATATTGTATATATCACGGCTGTGAGCAGCGAAGGGATAAAAGCACGCTATACCTTGCGGGTGAACAGAGAAATGGAAACGGGTTTGGCAGGGGGCGATATCAATGAGGCAGGGGAAGGAAGAGAAACAGCCGATGATAAGGAGGTCTTGGGCAGTTCCGGCGGGAAAGCCAGTGCAGAGACGGGTGAGAATGAAAAGAGCCGCGCTGTAAATACGGCCGGTGCAGGAAAGGAAAGCAATTCCGAAAGCATGACCGGAGCTGTTGACGGAGAGGGAGAACCGTCAGAAGGAGCACAGGATAATTCGGAGCTTGTGATAAAGAAAGCCTTGAGGAAAAGGCAGCTGGCCGACACTATATTGAAAGTCATGCTGATACTGGTTTGCATCTTATCGGTATCGGAAGCGATACTTCTCGTAGTCAGGTTAAGAAGAAGCAGGCTGAAAAAAGAAAAGTCTCCTGCGGAAGACAGATTCAGGAAACGGGTAAGAAGTCCGGAATTATCAGGCAGACCGCCCATTGTTATACAGGCTTTGCATGTATGTATGGATTTTGACAGAGCAGTCAATGAGTACAGCTCCATCAAGGAGCTGGCAATCCAGACCATAAAAGGACAGAGAATAAAGGAAAGATACAGGGCGCTTAATGATATTTCTTTTGACATCCGTAAGGGAAGTATTGTAGGCGTCATCGGAACCAACGGGGCGGGAAAGTCCACGCTTCTTAAAATCATTTCCGGAGCGCTTACGCCCACCGGCGGAATCATGCGGGTCAACAAAAACAAGGTACAGATACTGACTCTGGGAACCGGATTCGATGTGGAACTGACAGGCAGGGAAAATGTGTATTTAAACGGCGCAATCATTGGATATGACAGAGCGTTCATCGACGGGCATTATGAGGAGATTGTGGAGTTCGCAGAGCTTTCGGACTTCATGAATGAAAAGGTGAAGAATTATTCCTCCGGCATGGTGAGCCGCCTCGGCTTTGCCATTGCAACGGTGGGGCCGCCGCCGGAAATATTGATATTGGATGAAGTTTTAAGCGTGGGAGACCAGCTTTTCCAGAAAAAGAGCCTGAAAAAGGTAAAGGAATTAATTCACGGGGGCTCTACGGTGCTCATGGTTTCTCATTCCACAAAAACCATTAGGGAAAACTGTGATAAGGCTATATGGATTGAAAAAGGGCATATGGTTGCAATGGGGGACGCGAAAGAGATTTGCGACAGGTATGATAAGTATGACGGGGATTTGGAGAGGGTTTTGATGGAGAAGGGGAAAGAGATGGAGGAAGAGGTGTTGGAGTGGATTGGGTGAAAAAGATTACTAAGATTGGTATATAATGTGGTGCAGAAAAAAAGTTTTGATGTCAGTGATGGAGGATTTTAAGAAGCATTTTCAGATTGTTAAATTATGGAAATAAATACATACGAAATAAAGCAAAGCGAAGGAGAAAATATATGTATGTTTATCAAAGAAAGATTATATGACATAATTGTTAGAAATAATAAAAATGTAAAATACGAATATGAGAGATATGTAATGGAGCATACAATTGAGCATTATGAACATAGACTTACACATTGGAAAATTTTATGGAAGTTAAATTGGCATTATAGAATACAAAAGAAAACAGTTCCTATGCTTTTTTTTGATATCCCTTGGATTAAAGAAGATGCTTCTATGGCTTTAGAGCAGTCAAAAGACAAAAGCAAGGGGGCATTCTATAATGAATCTAAAAATGAAGAAAAAGAAATATACCCGAGTGAATCGACTAGATATTTGAAAAACAGGCCACATTGGTATGCTATGGAAATTTTGTCATATGACATAATTTCTTTTGATATATTTGATACTTTGATTTTTAGACCATTTTCAAATCCCCAAAGTCTTTTTGTTGTCTTAGGAGAACAGTTAGGGATTTTGGGATTCTATAGTATTAGAATTAATGCAGAAAAAGAAGCACGTGAACTTAAGTATGTGACATATGGAAATAAAGAGGTAACTATTAGGGATATTTATAAAATAATCGAAAAGAAAACTGGACTGGACGCAGAATATGGAGTTACCTGTGAAATAGAACTGGAAAAGAAGTTTTGTTTTGCAAATCCATATATGAAACAATTATATGAGCTTTTAAAATATCAAAAAAAGCGGTTAATCGCAGTTTCGGATATGTATTTGTCAAGTAAGGATATGCAGGAAATATTAGAAAAATGTGGTTATGATTATTTTGAAGAAATTATTGTTTCATGTGAATATCAGTGTAGTAAGGCAGATGGGGCATTGTATGATGTTGTAAAATCAAAATTTACATCTAGTGGGCAGTCAATAATTCATATAGGTGATAATGAAAATGGAGACATAAAACAGGCAAAAGAAAAGGGGGTAACATGCAGATTATATGGAAATGTAAATAAATCGCAGGCAAATTTGAGAACTACTAATATGAGTTTATTGGTAGGAAGTGCCTATCGCGGAATTGTAAATTCTTATTTACATAATGGTCTTTATTCATATAGCCATGCATTTGAATATGGTTTTTCTGTAGGTGGTATTTATATTCTTGGCTATATGGAATGGCTTTATGAAAAAGTATGTATTCATCAAATTGATAAAATACTTTTTGTTGCAAGAGATGGCGACATTTACAAAAAAGTATTTAATTATCTGCATCCCAGTATCCGGTCAGAATATTTGTTTTGGTCAAGGATTACCAGTGAGATGGTGGTTCCTGATAGAATGAGTTTTATCAACAGATTTATAAATGAGAAAATGTCAGCCAAAATAGTTACATCTGTGGGAGAAATTATGGAAAGTCTGGGATTGGAAATATTGTTAAAGGATTTGGATAAGTACGGACTTTCGTCGGAATTGCCGGTTTGTAAAGATACTCAAAAGCTTCTGACAGATTTTGTAGCAAGTAATTGGGAAGAAATATCAGAGATTTTACTTCAAAATACAGAACAGGTTAAAAGTTATGTTAGTAGAGCGGTTCAAAATACAAAAAAAGTGGCTATTGTGGATGTTGGATGGACTGGGATGAATATATTAAAATTGAAAAGATTAATTCAAGAAGTAAGTGGGTTGAGAAAAGAAAACATCTTTTGCTTTTTGGCGGGATGTACAACAGTAGAAAATGGATATCTGGAATCCGAAAAGCAAATACACAGCTATTTATTTAGTTATCAATATAATAAAGATAATTTTGATAAACACCATAAAAGTAAAAAACCTTCAAACAATATGTTTGAGATTATGACCCAGGCAAAATGTTCTTCTTTTATTACAATTCAAAATGGAAAATTTATTTTTGATATTCCAGAAGTGGAGAATTATAAAGATATAGAAGAAATTCAAGAGGGAATTATTAAATTTATTGAAATTTGGTTGCAAAATTTTAAGGAATATTCGTATATGATGAAAATTTCGGGACACGATGCATATCAGCCATTTGCGCAGAAACTAAATGATTTTTCATATTTTAAAAACTGTTTTCCGGATTTTTCAATTTCTATGAAAGTTCTGTCAAGTGTGAAAGCGCAAAGACTGGAAACGGTGAAAGAAATTATATGAAAATCAGAGAGGGAGAAGAAGTATGGTTTTATTTCATATTATTTCGCTTTATCAGCTTATCAATGTAATAGAATATGCAGAACTTTATTGTGTCAAAAAATATAAAGTTCTTATTATGCCAACTTTTATAAAAAGAAAGCTCAAACATATCATGGAATTAAAAGCACTTGGTCTTTTTGATGAAGTACTCTTGTTTGATTATACAAAGTATAATGGAAAAGCTGAAAATTATATAACTGAGAATTTACAGAAAGATTTTGATGCTTTACTATCAGAGAGAATTTCAGAGTTTGAAGATATTTACGTTGGGGGTGCACAGTATTATTTTTCAATTTATCTAATACAAAAAAATAGAGAATTTACAGTATTTGAAGAGGGAGCAGGGTTGATGAGTCGGCTTGATTTATTAGAAACAACAATAAGAAATCAGAAAATCCTTTGTACTGCTCTTTTAGAAAAATATAATCTATTTAAGTTAGATGCTCCACTAATAAAAAGAGTGGTCTGTTTATTGCGGGCACAGGTAGATGATTATAAAGATGACCGGGCAATAGATTTTGATGCAGTGCATGCGTTTAGTAAAATTGGTATAGAAAGACAGGAAATGATTAAAAGTTTTTTTGGATGTCCAAAAGAAATTAAGACACAGTCTGATTCCGTATTACTTTTAACACAGAATTTTGCTAATTTAAAGCAGTTGTCATTTCATGGACAGATATTAATTTATCAAATATTTTATGATTTTTTTCTACATGATAGAACAGTTGTGATTAAACCCCATCCGGATGACATAATGTATTATGAAAAAATATTACCAGATGCTATTGTTATTAAAGAAAAATTCCCATCGGAACTTTTGCCATATATTTTTAAGGAAAAACCTTTAACAATTGCAACAATTAGTTCTACAGGAATGCATTTGATAGCTCCTTTTTTTCATAAGCAAATAGAAATGAAGGTTTCCTATGAAAAAACATTTCCTTATACAGATAAATATTATACTGCATTGAAAGCTCTTCAATATTTGCAGTATAAGAAATTTATAGTAAAGGGAACGGATACTAATCTGTTTGAAAAGATGGTTGAATTAGAAGAGTTTGCAGATATGGAGTTATCTGATAAACAATGTCGTATATGTATTATGGATATTGTACCAGAAGGTATGGATTTGTCGGATTATAATATCGTGATTTTTTTAAACACAAGGAAAGAATATGAATTTACTGAATACATAGCATTGTCGGAAGTTTATCCTATATGTATTAATAAAATAAAAAAAAGAGAAGAAGAGTGTTTTTATAATTTACACGATGAACAAATATATGTTTATATGGGAAAGGATAAAAGAGAACAGATGAAAGAATTTGAATTTCGTAAAGACCTGGGTGCCAGTGGTGTTGAACTTGCAGTTGATAAGATGTCTGAACAGGAGATTTATATTAATTGTCTGGAAGGACAGGTAAAAGCACTTGAAAAAAGACTTTTACATTATATAAATATTTCAAAGGAGAAAAATAAATGAAAACAGTAAAAATAATTGGAATTATTCCTTCCAGATATAAATCATCAAGATTTGAAGGAAAACCTTTAGCAGATATTTTAGGAAAACCAATGGTTTGGTGGGTATTTCGTGCAGCAAGTAGGGTTGAATTGCTTGACGAGGTTTATGTAGCAACAGAAGATAGGCGGGTAAAAAGAGTTTGCGACCAATATAATATTCCTGTGATAATGACTTCTGATAAACATAAGACACCAAATGATAGAATTTATGAGGTATCGACCAAAGTCAATTCTGATATCTATGTAGTTATATTAGGGGATGAACCATTAATAGAGCCAGATGCCATCAGGGCAGTTCTGCCTGATAGGGAGAGAATGTCAGAGTTTTATGTGACAAATCTGGTAACAGAGATAAAAGACCCTGCACAGGTAATAGATTGTACTAATAATAAATTGATTACAAATCAGAAGAATGAGATTATATATGCATCACGTTCGCCAATACCGTATCCTAAAGGAAGCCTAAATATAAAGTACAGAAAAATATTAGGAATATCGGCAATGTGTAAGGAAGCATTAGAATTTTATCATAATACACCTAGAAGTGAGGTAGAAAGAGCAGAAGAAATTGACCTTTTAAGATGGGTAGAGAATGGAAAGAAGGTGGTAGCAATCGATTATGATAGTGAAATGCTTTCTGTTGATACTCCTAAGGATTTGGAAGAAGTACGTAAAATTATGGCCATAAGAGAGGGGTAATTACATGAAAGCAATTCGTGTGTTAGACTGCACATTACGGGATGGCGGTTATATCAATAATTGGAAGTTTGGGAAAAGAATAATCAAAAATATTATTCGAGATATGGTTGATTCAGGAGTTGATTTATTGGAAGTAGGATTTCTGAAAGAAGGAGATTTTACAGAGGATTTTGCCTGTTTTAACAGCATGCGCGAAATTAAAAAAATATTACCTGATGATTCTTATAAAACAGAGTTTGTAGCTATGTGCTTATATACTAATTTTGATATATCTAAATTAGAAGAATGTGATGGGACAGTGCCTTATATTCGTGTGACATTTCATAATTATGATATAAATGAAGGCTTGAATTTTTGCAATGAAGTTAGAAATAGGGGATATAAATTATTTATTAATCCCATAAATATTATGGGATATTCAGATTATGATATATTAAGCTTAATAGACAAGGTCAATGCGTTAAAACCATATGGATTTTCTATTGTTGACACCTTTGGTTCTATGATGATGATGGATTTACAACGGATATATAGGATGTGTGAAAATAATTTAGAAAAAGACATTGTATTGGGATTGCACTTGCACGAAAATATGTTAATGGCGTTTTCATTAGCGCAAAGATTTCTGGAAATAAAGCTACCAGCTAGAAATTGTGTAATTGATGCCTCCCTTTATGGTATGGGGAGGGTTCCGGGAAATCTTTGCATGGAGCTTCTTATGGATTATTTAAATCATATATATGGGGAAAATTACATTTTAGATAGTACATTAGAAGCAATTGAAAATTATATCATTCCTATAAAAAGAAAATTTCCGTGGGGGTATTCAACAGAATTTTTTTTGTCGGCGAAATATAACCTTCATAGGAATTATGCAGAGTATTTTCAAAAAAAAGGACGTTTAACAACGAAAGATATTAATAATCTCTTGGCGATGATACCATCAGAACATAAAACAGTCTTTGATAAAGATTTTGCAGAAAAGATGTACATTAGATATCAAAATAGAATAATTGATGATACGATTAACTTCCTTATATTACAAAAAACATTTAGTGATAAATGTATAATTGCCATTGCGCCGGGGAAGCGTTTAGCGCGAAGTAAAAAAGAGATTGAAAAATATATACATCAAAAACAGCCAATTATAGTAACAAATAATTTTTTTTATGAAGAGATTGAGACAGATTATTCTTTTTTTTCAAATTCTAAGCGTTTTTTTGAATATAAAAATCACTATAATAAATCCCAAATAATAATAACTTCAAATATTATAATGGAGCAAAAACAGGGATATGTTATAAATTATGAAAGACTTGCTTACGATGAAGGAAGGTACTTTGATAATAGTGGAATCATGATGCTTAGATTTTTAAAGCAATGTGATGTAAAAGAAATTGCTCTTGTTGGTTTTGACGGATTTTCAAGTATTGGGAATAATTATATGGATGAATATTTTGGAGATTTTGTGACCGGTATGCCTGAGAGTAACGAAAGAATTGCTGAAGAGATAAGACGCTTGCAGAAAGAAATCAAAATTATCTTTTTAAGTAAATCACTTTATGATACTTGTGAGCAAAGTTAATTTTAGTTGGGAAACCGATGAATACCAGTAATTTTTATCTGAAAATTCAGTAGAATTTGTGTATAGAACGATAGATAAAGGCCTACAAAATTAAAGAAACTATTTGTATCAAATCTGTTATAGCGCTGAGAATATAGAAACGAAAATATCTGAATTTGAAAATTACGGAGCAAAAGTAGCCTCACAGCCATACCCGACCAAGCTGTTTAACGGTAAAAGGGCGGCATTTTTACTAACAAAGCTCGGTCTGGTAGAGCTACTGGAAGAAAGGGAGGACATTGGATTAGAAGTCCAATATCTTTAATAATTTGTCTCTTGACATGCTAAAAGCCTTTTGATACTATAATTTCATAGCAAAGAAATTCTGACGAAAAGACGTTCAAACAATCTGATTATCTTTTATGCACATATCGAGTGCATTGTCTGTTGAACATTGAGAGCAGTTTACGGAACGGGAACGGGAGAATATAAAAAGAAATCTTTTAAAAGTCGGCAAGG
>CAMSTM010000032.1 GCA_947063675.1 uncultured Lachnospiraceae bacterium
TCCTAAGACAGCAGCGATAATCCCTCCGATGATCAGACCTGTATGATTCCTTTTCGTCCACACTTGCTTTCACACCGGGGACGAGACGCCCCACTGTGCCCGGCTTATCCTTTGCATTTTTGAAGGCTGCTGTTGTGACGATTGGTGTACATTCTGTCTGCCCATAACAGATAACGAATTTCTCCTGCAATAGCGATATTAAAGCATATTGGTCGTTTTCGTCCAGCTTAGCCCCCGCGTCCATGGCGCAATTCAATCTTGAAATCCGCCTCTGCTCCTTCCAAAAACCTTTCTTCATCAAAATTCTATAATGAAAAGGTATCCCGGCAATGTTCTGAATCCTCTCCTCGTCATACAGATGGTCAAACCGGGAACTTATCACATGAACATCTGTGGTGACCACACACCCGCCCACATGCCAGTGATACAGACAAAATGCAAGCCCAAATACATGCTCTACAGGCAATATCCTCATGCCCTTCTGCCCGGCGCAGATTCGAAATTCTCTGGTTCCTATTCGCAGTTCTTCCTCTATATTATAATAACTGATTCTTGTCAATTTCGGTTTTCCAATCGACCCACTGGTTGAAAGAAGCAACGCCAGCTCCGAATGTATATCATAAAAAAACGGCTTTTGTCATCTGTTTTTTTAACTCACCTTTCTCCCAAATGTAAAAAGGATGAAATTTCTCTAATATATTATTACGGAAAATACTATCAGCGTTTTGTGACAGCAAAAGCATTGGCTGTCCAAGGATAAAAAGCTTAAGGACCATGCTCAGATTTTCAAAAGAATTATCGCAGTATACAAGAGTCAGAACCCTATTCTCTTTATATTCATCCATATCCAAAGCTGCTTCATAAATCTGCCGATAAAAGATTCTGTTTCCTTTATCATCCTTGACCGCAATATGCTCCGATAATTTCATTTCATCTGTAAATAACATTCCTCTTCCTTCCCTTTTAAGCCATATACTTTTTTATCGTATTCATGATTGCCTTGACAGAAGAAAAATAGCTTATCTCTTTTAAATCCTCCTGTCGGAATCGAATATCAAAAGTCTCTTCCAAATCACAAATCATTTCAAACAGCTGAAAAGAACCGATTACGCCCGATACAAGAAGTTCTTTGTCCCGAGACACATCTTCTCCGCACTGTTTTTTTATCAATGCCTCAATCATTTCTTCTACCTGTCTGTTTGACAATTTCATATGTCCAGCTCCTCCCAGCATTCTTTATGGATTCTGTCGCCCACATTATTGTTTTTCCAAAGAGCAGAGCAGTCATTTAGTGATACATATTTCATATGCTTTAAAAATCGAGACAGTGTAAGTTTATACCTCAAATCCCAGACAAAATTATCCTCTACAACAATTTTTCCAGCCAAAGCCTTTGAGTATTCTTTCAAAACCCCTTCATCACATTCCTCCCTCACCTCATACCGGGTTAAAATATTGCGGACAAAATCATACTCATTCCACATGAAATCATTCCCTGTTACAAAGTATATGAAATCCCCCTTTCTCCTGGGTGCCAGAATTTTCAGGCCATAGAGCCTTTCATCCCTGTCTTTTATCAGTTCTTCAAAGACAGGATGAATGCGCGCCTGTTCCGACACCTTATCAAACTCGTATGCATGACAGGGATAAACAGAAAACAGGAGCAACTTTTCTCCCAGGTCAATTACCGGGTAAGTTGCCCAATAACTCTTTTTGATAGAAAAATCATAATCCTCATCACCATCTTTCGCCGAATATATTTCAATCTCCTTTTCCAAAACAAATTGAGTATCATATTTTAGAAGCTTATTACTATGCTCATTGTTACCTGCCACCCAAAAGTTTCCATCGAAACAGATTCCGCACTGTATATCCAAATCCGAACTGATATTCATAACCTCTATCTTATCTTTATGCAAGTCAAGGCGCAGTACAGCATTTGCACATTCGCATAATGCCCAGAGAGAATTATCCACTATGACAAAATCCGATACATATCCCATTGAAGCGCTCATCCTGCTTATTCTCTTCTCTACTTCGATTACCCAATCAGTTAAATAAACAGTCTCTCTTGTATCCACATCAATTTTCAATATAGCAGGATATTCGTAGCCAAACAGATATACACTATTTCCATGGGCATAACTTTTATAAAAATCACAAGCGCCGGTACGTTTCACTTTTCTGTCATTTTCCACTAAAACAAGCTCTCTATATTCACACACGCCATCTGCCAAATCATAAAACACGACATAACAGACCAGAAAGTCGACAGCTCGAAAGCCACCAAAACAGACCTGTATCGCCCCTCGAAAGGTATGCAATACAGGTCTGTTCCATTTCTTTTCCTTCAGTTATTCCAAACTACCAGATAAACAAGTCCTGTCCCCGCAGCCGTAAAACCGCCTCAATAAAGTAATAATCCGCATAAATAATCGGCACCTCGGTATTTTTCCCCTCCGGGTCATGGTAGAAGAAAGTACCGCCGTCCACAATCGAATCCGCCTCCGGGTCCCAATTACTGAATTTTGCATCGCAGGCCTTCAAAATATTAAGAGCCGCCGTGGTATACAGATTCTTTTCATATTCTCCCACATGCTCCGCAAGCTCCAAAAGGCCGCAGGCCGTAATCATTCCGGCAGTAGAATCATACTTAAGAGGCTCTTTCGGCGCGCGGTAATCCACAAGAGGAAGCCAGCCGTTCACAGCAAGATTGGAGATACAGTAGTGCGCGCATCTCTTTGCCGTGTTCAGGAAAGACTCGTCCCCTGTATGGCGGTAGCTTAAAGAAAATCCGTAAACCGCCCAGGACTGTCCTCTGCTCCAGGCAGACCCCTGCTCAAAGCCCTGTCCGCCGGGATTATCCAGAAATTCTCCGGTGTGGGAGTCAAAAACCACGATATGGTTACAGCTTCCGTCTTCCCTTACTATGTACTGCTGCGCCGTTTTCGCATGGCTTACAGCCACATGATAAAAGCGCGGGTCGCCGGTTTCCTTTGCCGCCCAGTAAAGAAGGGGGATATTCATCATACAGTCGATTATCATTCCTCCGCTGGATTCCTTCTCGCCCAGCACCGGCCCGACACTCCCGTTCCATGCCCGGATAAATTTTCCCACCGGGTTAAACCTGCCGGCCAGAATACTGGCTGCATGAAGCCCTCTGCGGCGTGCGTCCTTATTTCCTGTCTTGCGGTAGTTGGCCACAGACGAAGGCAGGAACAAAAATCCGATATCATGGTCAAGGCTTTCAAAGGTATCCAAAAGACTGGCAAGACGTTCCTCCACCCCTTCCGCCGTTTCTTTGTAAATCTCATCTTCCGTGGCCGAGTACATCTGCCAGAGCATTCCGGGCCAGAATCCGTTCGTCCAGAAACCAAGACCGCCGGGAAAAGCCTCCGCCATATCCGAATATCTTCCGTCCTTAGGAGAATAGGGAATTTTGGTGCCTACTCTCCCGCACTCCGCTTTCATTTTTACCAGCAGCTTTTGGTAAACCCCCTCAAGCCATTCTCTGTCTGCATTTCCTAATTCTGTTTTCCCCATAAAAATCTCCTTCCTTTTTCCGGTTTTCTGTTTCAATTATCTGCTTCCAACTGCCGTTTTTACTTCTCCGGCATAATACTTTATTATAATGAAAGCAAGCGTCCGTCTGATAGAAAAAACGAATAACTTTTAGTAAAAATTATATTTTTTGCGGTAATCCTGCGGCGACGCCCCCATATTTGCCTTAAATACCTTGGAAAAGTAATTGTTATCGGCATACCCCACATATGCCCCGACCTGCTGGACGCTCAGCTTACTGTCAAGAAGCAGCTCCGCGGCAGCCTCGCAGCGCTTTTTCGCCATGTACTGCTTCACCGTCATGCCCGTCTCCTTCCCGAAGATTTTCACAAAGTAGGACTGGGTAATGCCGGAAACCTCCGACAGCTCCGCTACGGTAAGCTGCCGGCTTAAATTCAGACCGATATAGTCAATCGCTTTTTTTACATACACGGAATAGTTATTTTTGTGTTCTTCTCTGATAACGCCGCAAACCTGAATAACCATCTTTTCCAGAAGCCGCCCCAGCTTTTCTGCGGAAACTGTGTGCTGCATCTGCTGGGCATATTCCTGACTAATCGAGTCAATAACCACAGGGGCAAGCCCGCCGCGTTCCGCGCCCATTCTTATCACCGTCCGCACAATAGCGGCTCCGGCAATCCGGTCCTTCATATTTTCCGACACAAAGCGAAGGCCTGCGGACAGCTTTTCCAGCTCCCGCAAAAACAGCAGCGCCTTTTTCGTCTCCCCTGCGCTTATGGCTTCGATGAACTGCTCCTCCATGTGATAGCGCCGGTTTACAATGGCAATCTCCTCATAGGCTTCCTGGGGAATGAGGCGGGGATTGCCCTGCCGTTCATGGGTATAAACCGTTCTGATTTCACGGAAATCCTCTGCTTCTGTGCTGTTGCCAAGCAAAAACAGCGCCATTCTTGCCACATAATTTCCCTGCTGAATCGGAAGCTGGCAGTAATACATTTTATAGGAAAAAAATGTCCCTGCATCGGCTCCGTGGCTGGCAAGAAGCTGTCTGGCTTTTTTCTCGTTCCATTTGGATTCCACAAAAGGGCCTAAAAGCACGCAGCTCTCCCCCGCCCAGAATATAACCAGATGAACCTCCATAGGGTCAATGATTTCATAGATATATGCTTTCTCCCTCAGTTCTGAAAACGACGTCAGCTCCGAAGCTGTGAACGCGCTCTGCAGGCCGGCTGAAAAGCAGTATTTCTTTTCGAAATTTTTCAGTACTTCCGGGTCTTTGTCATAGATTGTCATTGCCAGTCCCGTAAAAGCGGGGGTAAAAAGAGCTGCCGACTGTAAAAAATCCATATATTCTTTATCCTTTCGCAAAACCGCGTACTTTTTTTAATTTTACCATACAAAACGATAATTGTCGCCCTCTTTGCGATGTTCCCTTGAACCGTTCAGCTATTCCGCCTGCAAACTGCCGGATTGTATGTCATATTCTCTCCGCCCGCCGCATATATTTTCTTAATCTGTTTTCCGTGGGTACACGTCATGAAAAAACTCTGCTATACCATCGCTATTCTCATATTGGGGCTTCTCCTTATTTTAGTCTGCCTGTTAAAAAGCTGCCAGTCAGAAAGAGAAGGCCGGAGGGCAAACTCCGTTGAGGTGGCTGCCGGCGCCGGCGGCACCTATATCAAATGGGTGGATTTCAACGTCACTTATGAAGCCCTCTGCGCCGCTTACAATCTGGATGTGGAAAGCTACGGACAGCCCGTACATCTTGACTGGATTGAGCTTTTGGCCTATGTGGGAGCCAAAAAGGGCGGTACTTTCGGAAAAGACAGTCCGGCTCTTATCAAAAAGCTTGCCTCGGAACTTTCCTCCGGGGAAACCACCATGAAAAAGCTGACAAAGGACATGAAATATTATGATTACTATTATGAAGCCTACGAAGCGGTGCTTGGCGGCATGGTAGGCGAATATGAAATCGAACAGGAGGATGAAAACGGAAAAAAACAGTGGAAAAAGGTTTACGGGCTGAAAGCCTTTTCTCCCATTGCCAAGGGCTTTGAATACAGCGACTATGACGACTTCGGCTCCTCCCGGAGCTACGGCTACAAAAGGCCGCATCTGGGACATGACATGATGGGGCAGGTGGGTACGCCCATAATTGCAATCGAGTCCGGCTATGTGGAGGCTCTGGGCTGGAACCAGTACGGCGGCTGGCGCATCGGCATCCGCAGCTTTGACGGCAGGCGTTACTATTATTACGCCCATCTGCGGCAGAACTTTCCTTACGCTTTGAACCTGGAAGAGGGAAGCATAGTCACCGCCGGAGACGTGATTGGCTATATGGGGCACACTGGCTATAGCACCGTGGAGAACACCAACAACATCGAGACTGTCCATCTCCACTGGGGACTGCAGCTTATTTTTGACGAATCCCAGAAGGAAGGCAATAACGAAATCTGGGTGGACTGCTATGCCCTGACCCGCTTTCTCTACAAAAACAGGTCTCTGACGGAAAAAAATACGGACACAAAGGAATGGTTCCGTCATTTTCAGATGAAAGACCCCGCCGCAGAAAAATACCGCAACACAAAATATTGAATTGCCGCTTCTTTTCCACACTATATATTGACAAGCGGAGCATAAATATTTATACTTATTATAGGGTACGAAGGAGAATTTACCATGACAAAAGAAAACATTATTTTATACGCCAAAATTTTAAGGAATGTC
Source organism: uncultured Lachnospiraceae bacterium (assembly GCA_947063675.1). GTDB lineage: Bacteria > Bacillota > Clostridia > Lachnospirales > Lachnospiraceae > Suilimivivens. The sequence continues at coordinate 6,253 of CAMSTM010000032.1, forward strand.
TTCGAAACCACCAATGCGGTGGAGATTGCCCGCAGACTGCGCTACAATGTGGGCTTTATCAAAACCGGCACACAGTATCTGAAGGCCAACACCTATAAATTTGAAGACGGCTTAAAGGTGATTTTAATTAACGACAACTATGACGCCGTTTCCAAAAATGTTCTCTGCGCCCATGAGCTGGGGCATGCCGTTTTTAACCATGCCAGCAAAAGCAATTATAAGGATACCAACCTTGCCAACGAGTATGAAGTGAATCTTTTCGCCGTTGCCCTGCTTTTTGACGAGGGTTCTTTTAATATGCCCCTTGCTGAGATGAGCAACTATACCCTGCAGAGCATTCTGGACGCAAATATTACCCCTCCGGGATAATGAGGTTTTACCGCCGTCCGCTTCTTCTCTTTCCGGTTCTTTTTCGTTTTCCGTTCTCCTGACGGAACTTTTGTATTTCCTCTCCGATTACCGTATAATCCCCCTCGAAAAGTTCCTCGCAGAGCTGCCTTTGCAGCACCTCCCGCGGCACTTTATCAAGCACCTTTTCCTGTACAAAAAGCTTGCTTTTTTCTTTATATCCCGGCAGCCCGTTCAGTTCCTGTATATGGGCAAGCTCCGGCCGCCAGAGAATGCCTATTTTTCTTTTCCAGTCCGTCTTCGGATTGGGAAGGGCCTTCCGCATAATATAAAAATCCACCTTTTCCTCCACCAGCTCCACAGTGATGATTCCCCACCATGCCGGAAGATGCTCCTCTATGTGCATGGCATGGCTGGTTCCCACCACCGCATAGTTGCAGTCGTAATACAGGTCGTAGTCCTTAACCTGACGTTTCAGTCTGGCGTAGGTATCGGCGTCGCTTTTAATTTCAATTCCACAGAGCAGCTCCGGCGTCACCATCACCACATCCGCCCTTGACTTCCCCATGGTCTTTTCCTCCAGGATTCTCACTTTCCCGTAAGCCTCCTCGAGAAATTCGAAAAGAGGCTCCCTGATATCTTTATCATGTAGTGTTTTCATGAAATCATTATATAAAATCCCAACTATTTTCGCAACAGCTCCCTCCGGCAGATATCAATATTCTGAACCAGTTCTTCCATATCAACGTTATCAAAATCCGTGGTGTCCAGAACTATCCGGGGGCCGTTTGCCGTAAAACTGTCCATCCCCCGCATGGTAATGCCCTCCACGAAGCGTTTGTAGGGAATCGGCTCCGGCTCTTTCTTCCGCTCCTTTTCAGGATAGCAGTCGTTCACCACATGCCCTCTGTGCCGCTTCGGGCTTTCGTTCCTTTCAAGAAAGCGCTGATAGATGGTTCTGTAGTCTCCCGTCAGCATCACGGTGACAGCCTGATAATCATATTTTTCAAGAAGGGTAAAAAGTCCCTTCTCAGATATCTTTTCAAAATTGTTTTCCAGCAAAAAGGGCTGACTGCCCTTCATGAGCTGTTCCGCCACATGGTACATAATGTTCATGCTGGCAATGCCCAACTGTACCTTTTCCTCCCTTGACTGGAAACCAATCAGGTCATATAAATCTTCTTTAATCCTGTCCTTTGAAATCATGGGCAGACGCAGCGCATGGGATAAAAACTCCGCTATGGTGCTTTTGCCGGAGGCAGGAATGCCGGTCACTAATATGCAATACATCTTTTTCCCTTCCATACATGATATTTACAGGCAGGCTGTATCAACCTTTACATTTAACTCCGCCATCTGCAAAAGAAAATCTTCCGGTGCGTTTTCGTCCGTAATCAGCAAATCGTAATCCTCCGCCCGGCACACGGAATGAAGGGAATTTCTGCCCAGCTTTTCCGAAGGGTAAATGCCGATGTTCATTTTGCTGTTTTCCATAACCGCCCGCCCAAACATCACTCCGGCGCTGTCGTGGATGGACGCGCCGAACTTTGGCGACAGTCCGGTGTGGGACAAAAAGGCTTTATCCATGCGGATATTTTTTACCATCTGAATGGTGTAAAAATCATGGCAGTTCCCGCGGTGGGACATCTCCCCGCCCAGAAGGATGACGGATGTATTTTCCCTTTCCCGCAGGGCCTCGGCGACTGTAATGGAATTGGTTAAAACAGTGGCTCTGATATTATCGGGAAAATACAGCGCCATATAATATCCGATAGAAGACGAGGTCAGAAAAACCACGTCCTTATCTTCAATAAAGGTAAGGGCACGCCTGGCTGCCGCCAGATAGCTTTCCTTTGCCCGGAGCAGATTTTTCGGCGTGTAGGTCTTTTCCGGGTAAATTCCCTGTCTGCTCACCGCAATCGCCCCTCCGTGGGTCCGCTGCAAAAGCCCTCTGCTCTCAAGTATCCTTAAGTCCCTTCTGGCGCAATCGGCGGATACCTGATAGACTGACTGGATTTCTGTCACCATAATTCTGCCGGATTCATTAACGCGTTTCACAATATCCTTCTGCCGTTCTTCCATGAACATGTTTTTTACCTCGTTTCTGTCTTGAATTTTGCACTTTGTCTGAATGCTTTTGACTGTAGGCGATTTCTTTTTTGCCGCTGCAGCCAATTCTTATTTTCACTTGTTTATAATTATTTATATTCATTTATAATTTATTATACATGTTTTACAGAAAAATACAAGAAAAATTTCAGCGGGGCTCTGGATATTGATGTAAAGCTCATCCGCTACCCATGCAGCTCTAATGATAAAATGATGCAAAAATGATACAACTTTGATGCTCTTTTGATGCCTTGCTATTATAAATTTTAACTATCACAGGCGCCAAAAGCGCCGGAAACGAGGCCGACAATGAAACAAAAGAACTTTATCCTGTGTACCCTTTTTATCTTATTTACTTTTCTTGCATGCCCTGCCGCCGCTTATGCCGGGGAATCCCATGAGGAAGATGCGGACAGGCCCCTTGCCCCCTACATGATTATCCTGAATCAGGAGAACACATCGTTAGAGCATTTTCCTCTTAAGGAAACCACTGTCGCCACAAATATTGACGGCGTTATTGCCGCGACAACAGTCACTCAGACCTACGCCAATGAAGGAAAAACGCCCATAAACGCCAGCTATGTCTTTCCCGCTCCCACAGGCGTCACCGTCCATGGAATGCAGATGATTATCGGCAATCACATTATCACTGCCCAGATTAAGGAAAAGGAAGATGCAAAGACGGAATATGAGGAGGCGAAAAGCGAAGGAAAAAGCGCTTCGCTGCTTGAACAGCAGCGTCCCAACGTATTCACTATGGACGTGGCAAATATCATGCCCGGCGACAATGTGCGCATCGAGCTTTTTTACACAGAGCTGATTACGCCCTCGGAGGGCTCTTATGAGTTTGTTTTCCCCACAGTAGTTGGCCCGCGCTATGCGGGTTTGTCGGAGGATGTGGACGAAAACGGCTGGGTGGAAACTCCCTATCTGCCGGAGAATGCTTCTTCTCCCGGAAAATACGACATCAATGTCACACTTTCGGCGGGCGTTCCCATTGCAGATATCTCCTGTTCTACCCACAAAATAAAAGTTGTAAAGGATACGGACTCCTTTGCCCGCATCAGTCTTGCCCCCGATGATACCGGGGATTTTGCCGGAAACAGGGATTTTATTTTAGATTATAAATTAAACGGTAAGGAGGTAAACTGCGGCCTGATGCTGAACACCGGCGAAGATGAAAACTATTTTCTGCTGATGGTTCAGCCGCCGGAGCGTCAGAAACCCGAGGAAATTCTGCCCCGGGAATACATTTTTGTGCTGGACGTCTCAGGCTCCATGGACGGCTATCCCCTTGATACCGCCAAAGGACTGATAAAGAACCTTGTTTCCAATCTCCGCTCCTCCGATTGCTTTAATCTGGTACTTTTTTCAAATGACGCCGTTTTAATGTCCTCCCGCTCCCTGAAAGCCACAGATAAAAACGTCCGGGAAGCTCTGGAATTTATCGAGGATAAGGAAGGCGGCGGCGGCACTGAGCTTGCCCCGGCGATTGAAACGGCTCTGTCCGTTCCCGCAAACGACGATATGGTGCGGAGTATCGTCATCGTCACCGACGGTTATGTTTCCGGGGAGAAAGAAATTTTCAGATTGATTGACAATAATCTGGGCAGCGTCAGCTTTTTTCCTTTTGGAATCGGCTCCTCCGTCAACCGTTATCTCATTGACGGCATTGCGAAGTCCGGGCTTGGGGAAGCCTTTGTTGTGACGGACTCCTCCGAGGCGGCTTCAACTGCCGAAACCTTCCGCACCTACATTGAATCCCCTGTTCTTTCCGACATTAAGGTGAAATACGACGGCTTTGACGTGTACGATGTGGAGCCCCAAAGCCTGCCGACGCTCTTTGCCCAAAAGCCCATTGTGGTCTATGGAAAATGGCGTGGAGAAGCCGCCGGGGAAATTAAAATCACAGGAAAAACCGGCAGCCGGCAAGCGTACTCGCAGACCCTTTCCGTCTCGGAAACGCCGCCTCTTGAAAATAACGACGCTATCCGCTATCTCTGGGCGCGGAAAAGAATCGAGCGGCTCACCGACTACGGAATCAATGAGAACAATCCTGATATTAAGGAAGAGGTCACCGAAATCGGATTAAAATACAGTATGATGACCCCCTATACCTCTTTCATTGCCGTGATGGAAACCGTCAGAAACCCTGCCGGCAAAAGCACCGATATCGACCAGCCCCTGCCGCTGCCTCTTGAGGTTTCCAATCTTGCCCTTGGCGGGTATCGGATTGGCTCGGAGCCCGGCGAAATTCTGCTGGCAGTTATTGCTTTGATGATACTGGCCGGCGGTTACGTAAAACGCAATGCACTTAAAAAGGAAAAAACTGCCCCATGACATTTATTTCAGACATGAAACAGATTTTAAAAAACAACTGGATATTCTATTTTATCGGCGCTGCCTTTTGCCTTGGCCTGAAACTGTATTACCGCAGCGCCGACAGCTGCGGCCTTATGTGGATACTTGCCCCTACCGCCCGGTGGGTCGGCATTCTTGGCGGGTACGCCTTTGAAAACATTCCCCATACAGGCTATGTGAACCATGAACTGCAGTTTATTATCGCCAAATCCTGCAGCGGCGTCCAGTTCATGGTGATTACTCTGGCGGCCCTGGTTTTTTCCTATACCCATTTTATCACCCGCCGTTCAGGCGTAAAAAAGGGATTTCTCTGGCTGGCGTCAAGCTTTTTGCTCTCTTATGCCTCCACGATTCTGACGAACGGCCTGCGGATTGTCCTCTCCATCGGCCTTCCCCCGGTTCTCGAAAAGCAGGGAATCCTCAGAGACCTGCTGACGCCAAAGCAGCTTCACACAACGATTGGCTGCGCCGTTTATTTTTCCTCCCTCCTTGTGATTTACCGGTTTGCAGGGCGGCTTTCCTTAAGGATTACCGGCGGCGGCTTATCCGGGGTATCTCATGAAAAGCTGCCGGACTCTGCTGTTTTTGCAGATTATCCGGCAGACAGAAAAAAAGGCCTCCGTCAGCTTGTGCCTCCCGCCTTCTGGTATCTCTTTGTGGTGCTGGGAATTCCTCTTTTGCATCATGGAAGAAACGGCAACGGGCAGTTTGCAGAATATGCAGCGCTCATAACCGTTATCTGTTCGGTGGTTTTAGGGGTGAATTTATTATTTTCCGTCAGAGCACACTCTCCCTGAACTTCCTGATTTCTTCCAGATACTTCTGTCCCAGCGGGCTGAGCGCCGCCCCTTTTCTTTTCAGGTAGCCGATAGCCATCACCTCATCGGATTTCAGCTTTATTGCACAGTAATCCGAGCCGTTTAAGCTTTCGCAGATAATACCGCAGCACAGGGTATAAGCGTTCAGTCCCACCATGAGATTGAGCAGCGTCGCCCTGTCGTTGGCCTTAATCAGCCGCTTATAGGCATAGGTGCTCAGCACCTCCTCCGCAAAATAAAAGGAATTGCTGGCTCCCTGCTCAAAGGAAAGGCAGGGATAATCGTCCAGCTCCTCCAGTGCAATCTCCTCTTTCCCGGCAAGGGGATGGCCTTTCCACATATACACATAAACGCCGCAGGTAAGCAGCTCATGAAATTCCAGCTCAAACTCCTTAAAAAGCTTGGTCAGCACCGCCCTGTTGAAATCATTGAGATAAAGAATGCCGATTTCACTCTTAAAATTTTTTACATCCTCTATAACCTCGTAGGTTTTGGTCTCATGGACGGCAAATTCGTACTCGTCCATGCCGAACTGCTTCACCATCTCCACGAATGCCTTCACCGCAAAGGTGTAATGCTGCATGGAAACGCCGAAACGCTTCCTACTGTTTTTTCGGGTGATATACCTGTCCTCTATAAGCTGATACTGCTCCGCCACCTGTCTGGCATATCCAAGAAATTCTTTTCCCTCGGGGGTAATCTTCACCCCTCTGTTGCTTCTGCGAAACAGAGTGATTCCGATTTCCTCCTCCAGCTCCCTGACTGCCTGAGACAGGCTGGGCTGGGAGATAAAAAGGGTTCTGGCCGCCTCGTTCATGGAATCAGTATCTGCAATTGTAATCACGTAGCGCAGCTGTGTAAGCGTCATTCTTTCTCCTGTCTGTACGCTCCCTCACCGGAATCAGGTAAAAGGAATTACCGCTCCGTCATAGGTATCTGTTATGTAGGTCTTAACCGTATCCGACTTCAGCGCCTCTACCAGAGCCTTAATCTTATCAGCGTTTTCGTTGCCTTCCTTTACTGCAATTACGTTCACATAAGTTTTGGCTGCCTCGGAATCGGAGCTCTCATAAGCCAGAGCGTCTCTTGCAACGGAATAGCCTGCTTCCAGCGCATAGTTTCCGTTAAGTACCACAAAAGCAACCTCCTCCACTACTCTGGGCACCTGCGCCGCCTCAAGCTCTACAATTTCCAGATTGTAAGGATTTTCTTCAATATCATTTACGGTGGCATTTAAGCCTGCGCCGCTCCTTAATTTAATCAGTCCGTTATCCTGTAAAAGTAACAGAGCTCTCGCCTCGTTGGTGGTATCATTGGGAACCGCCACACTGTCGCCGTCCGCCACGCTGCCCAAATCGCTCTTTGTTCCGGGATAAATTCCAAAGGGCTCATAGTGGATGCCGCCTGCATTTACAAGGTGGGTTCCTTTTTCCTCGTTAAAGCTGTCAAGATAAGGGATGTGCTGGAAATAGTTGGCGTCGAAGTCGCCGCTTTCCACTACCTCGTTGGGCTGCACATAATCGTCAAACACTGTCACCTGCAAATCATAGCCCTTGTCCGCAAGAATCGGCTTTGCCTGCTCCAAAAGCTCTGCATGAGGCGTTGCGGAAGCCGCCACCTTGATTACCTTGTCATCGGCGTCCTTTCCGCCGCAGCCACCAAGAACACCCGCAGCCAGAACACCTGTTAAAAGTACTGCTAAAAATTTTTTCATAACGTTTCCTCCTGTTTTCTTTGTCAAGAGAGAGTATAACACTGTCACCCCCTTCTGTACAATACCTAAATAATGTTACCGGTGATAGGCATAACCTATTGCCAACTAATCCAGCTCGCAAAGCCCTGTGTAAAGTTCGTAGTACCTTCCCTTTTGCGCCAGCAAATCGTCATGGTCGCCCCGCTCAATAATCTCTCCGTTTTCCAGCACCATGATTGCGTTTGCATTGCGCACCGTGGAAAGCCTGTGGGCAATCACCAGCGTTGTCCTCTCCGCCATCAGTCTGTCCATTCCCTTTTCAATGTGCTTTTCCGTTCTGGTATCCACGGAGCTGGTGGCCTCGTCCAGAATGAGTATGGGGGCTTTGGAGATGGCCGCCCTTGCAATATTGATAAGCTGCCTCTGTCCCTGGCTTAAGTTTGCGCCGTCCCCCTCAAGCATGGTATCGTATCCGTGTTCCAGATGCACGATAAAGGAATGGGCGCTGGCCGTCCTTGCCGCCTGCTCCACCTCCTCGTCGGTTGCGTCCAGCCTGCCGTATCTGATATTTTCCCGGACCGTTCCCGTAAACAAATGGGTGTCCTGCAGAACCATGGAAATATTTCTGCGAAGAGAATCCCGCTCTATTTCCGTGACGGGAATGCCGTCTATGGTGATGCTTCCCGCATCGATATCATAAAACCGGTTAATCAGGTTGGTAATTGTTGTTTTTCCTGCGCCGGTAGAGCCCACAAAGGCAATCTTCTGCCCCGGCTTTGCGTACAGCGACACATTCTTTAATATGGTTTTGCCGGGGTTATATCCGAAGGTGACTCCGCTTAACGTAACCGCGCCTTTTACCTCCTTATAACAGGCGCCGTCATCCTCTCTGACCACATTCTCCATAAAGCCTTCTTCCCTTGCAGCGGAACTTCCTCTGGGAATACGGTAAAAGCTCTTTCCTGACACAGTGTCCTCCACAATTTGAACGGCGTCCTTAACGTCCTCTGCTTCCGGCGACTCATCCATCACGGCAAAAACTCTCTCCGCGCCTGCCAGCGCGGAAAAGATGGTGTTTACCTGCATGGCAACCTCGTTAATCGGCCTTGAAAACTGCCTTGAATAATTCACGAAAACCGTAAGGCCGCCCAGGTCAAAGCCCCGGAGCACGCACAAAATTCCGCCGATACAGGCCGTCAGAGAGTAGCTCACCTGACTTAAATTCCCCATAACAGGCCCCATGATGCCGCCGAAGAACTGCGCCTTAATCTGCTTGCCCCGAAGGTCTCTGTTCAGATATTCAAATTCTTCCCTTGCATCGTCCTCGTGGTTAAAGACCTTAACCACCTTCTGTCCCGTAACCGTCTCCTCAATATAACCGTTTAAGGTGCCGATTGCCACCTGCTGGGCGCTGTAATATTTCCTGCTCCTGCTGCCTACTGCCTGCACCGCTTTCAGCATTACAGGTATCATAAACACCGTAATCAAAGTCAGCCACACATTGGTGTATACCATGAGCGCAAAGGTTCCGATGATGCTGATGGTCCCCGAAATCAGCTGCACCACCGTATTGTTGAGCATCTCCCCAACCACATCCACATCGTTGGTAAAACGGCTCATCACATCCCCGTGATTGTTGGTGTCGTAATATTTCACCGGAAGCTTCTGCATCTTTCCGTACAGCTCGTTCCGCAGCCTGAAAACAGCATTCTGTGAAATCCCTATCATGATTCTCTGCTGCAAATACTGAGCAAGCACCCCGGACACATAAATCGCCGCCATCATAAGGATTCCCCGAAGCAGGGTCGCTACGCTTCCGTTTTCATCGGTAAGTCCGTTAATAATCGGACGCAGCATATAGGAGCCTGCCAGATTTGCAGCTGTTCCTCCGATGACACATAAAAAGACGATAAAAAGCTTTAACTTTTCGCCTGAAATATAGCCCAGAAGCCGCCCCAGGGTTTTCTTCACGTTTTTGGGCTTTCCACCCGGGCCTCTGCCCATGCCTCTGCGTCCGCCCCTGCCCGGTCCATGGCCCATCCCCGGGCCCCCGCCCGGGCCGCCATGCCCAGAGCCCGGCCCGTTTGCTCCCCGCGGGCCTGCCGCGCCTGAACCGGCGGCCGCGCCCAAATCTCTGGAGGGGTTCAACCGGCTTTCATATTTTTTCTGAAAATATTCCAGCTTTTCCTGCCTCATGACATCCCACCTCCTGTTCCTGCGCTTTTTCTGTCCATCTGGGAATAGTAAATCTCCTGATAAGCCTCGCATTCTGCCAGAAGCTCTTCATGGGTGCCAAGCCCCACAATGCTTCCCTCGTCCAGCACCAGAATCTGGTCGGCGTCCATCACCGACGTAATCCTCTGGGCAATGATAATCTTCGTTGCTCCTTTAAGCGTCGTGTGAAAGCTCTCCCGGATTTTGGCCTCAGTGGCGGTATCAACCGCACTGGTGGAATCGTCCAGTATCAATATTTTCGGTTTCTTCAAAAGAGCCCTTGCAATACACAGGCGCTGCTTCTGCCCGCCGGACACATTGACGCCGCCCTGTCCCAGTTCCGTCAAATATCCGTCCGTGAAAGAACTCACAAAAGGGTCGGCCGCAGCGGCTGCGGCTGCGGCGCGTACCTCCTCCATGGAAGCCGAGCCGTCGCCCCACATGAGATTTTCCACAATTGTCCCGGAAAAGAGCACGTTTTTCTGCAGAACCATTCCCACGCCGTCCCGCAGGTGCTTTAAGGAATAATCCTTTACGTTCACGCCGTCCACCAGCACCGCTCCCTCGTCCACGTCATAAAGCCTTGGAATCATCTGCACCAGCGTGGTCTTTCCGCTTCCGGTGGAGCCGATAATCCCCAGCACCTGCCCGCCTTTTACCCGAAAGCTCACATGGGAAAGCACCGCCTCTTTATTTTCCTTATAATAACGGAAAGTCACGTCCCGAAACTCCACGTCCCCGCGCATCACTTCTTTGTCGGGAAGGGCGCAGCCCTCGTCGCTTAAGGTCACCTCCGTGTCCAGCACCTCCGTGATACGGTGCAGCGACGCCAGCGCCCTCGAGCTCTGCAAAAGCACCATTGCCAGCATCATAAGGGACATTAAAATCTGCACAATATAAGAAGTAAAAGCCGTCAAATCCCCCACCGGCATATCCCCGGCCAGAATCTGCCTTCCGCCGAACCACACAATTCCGAGAGTGGTCACATTCATGAGCATCATCATAATCGGCATTGTCAGAATCACCGCCCTGAAAGCGGACAGACTGGACTCTTTCAGCTCCTTATTCGACTCCACAAACCGCTCCTCCTCATAGCTTCCCCGCACAAAGGATTTGATAACCCGGACGTTTGTGAGCATTTCCTGAATATGGGAATTTAAGGCGTCCAGCTTTTTCTGCATAGTGTCAAAACGGGGAAACGCCGTCTTTATGATGACAATAATCAGAAGAATTAAAACCGGAATCACTACAAGCACCACAATGGAAAGCTGGGCGTTCATTGTGAGCGCCATAATCAGCGCGCCAATCAGCATTCCCGGCGCCCGGAGCATCATGCGCAGCGCCATGTTAATCAGATTCTGCACCTGGGTAATGTCGTTTGTCAGCCTGGTCACCAGCGAACCCGTGCTGAACTTATCCAGATTGGCAAAGGAAAATTTCTGCACCTTGTCAAACACATCGCTGCGCAGGTCGGCGGCAAAGCTGATGGACGCCTTCGCCGCAAAATAAGCGCCGCCGATTCCACCCGCCATCATAAGAAGCGCCGTGATAATCATGGTGATTCCCATGCTGATGATGTACGGTACGTTATGGTCAACCGCGCCTACGTTGATGATATTGGCCATAAACTTAGGCAAAGCCACCTCCCCGATAACCTCCACAATCATCATCATCGGCCCGATAATAAAGGCCGGCAAATAAGGTTTGATATACTTCCAGTATCTTTTCATAGCTCTCCTTTCCCGCCTAAACACATCTTGCTATCAGATACAGCGCCAGCAAATGCGCCGGATAAAATATGTAAAATACGTATTTCAGGCTTATTCCCCGTTTTCCGTTGTAACAGCCTGTGAAAACAAAGGCAAACATCGCCGTAAATTCCCAGAAAAACGCCACGCACCCGGCAATCATCTGCTTTGCCCTGTCTTTTCTGAAAGCGTATAACAGCCCCACAGCAATAATCCCGTGGGCTCCGTAATCGCACCGCAAAAGTTCCGCCGCCGCTGCCGTCAGGAAAAATACCGCCCCGTCCACTGCCAGTATCTTCCAGTCCGTCCAGTCCCCGCCAAAGCCCTTTTCACGGGAATGCGCCCGAAAACGCTCCCTCACAGCCTCCATTATCCATATCATCAATAAGCCCAGAAGAAGCGTGACAAACACATTCTGGTAAGAGGCGTCAAAAACCTTTCCCCGGAAAGCCAGATTAAAGGGAATTTCCGAAACCAGAGCAAACAGGAAAAGCCGTCCCGCATACTTCCTCCGGTTCCCTGTTCTCTCAAAGCCCTCCACCAGAAGGAAACAGTAAATGGGGAACGCCAGCCGCCCTAAGACTCTTCGCATAATCTGGTACAGAACATAGAGCCAGCCCGCAGAGCCGGCAGCCACAAGTCCCTGCATATATTCCATGGAGATATTTCCAAAGGAAGTGATACCGGACCTTGCCAGAACCGGCGGAAACACAATCGCCGCCGTGTGGTCAATCAGCATAAATATCAGCGCCATAATTTTTAACGTGCTTCCGCTCAGCTCCGGTTTATTGTTCATAGCCCCTCCCCTGTGGTCAGTTCCGTTCCTGCCTTTTTTCTCATACTTTAATAGCGTACACCATGGAGAGAAGATATTCCAATTAAAAGTTTATTAAGTTTTTCCGTCTCGGTTTCGATTACCTTTTTGTCAATCCTGCGGAATAATATCTCCGTCTCGGGAATCCGCAGCCCCGCCGGGACGGATTGTTTCTCCCAAACATGTGGTAAGGAGGGTATTCCAAGCCATTTACACACCTTCTCTGACGAAAAGGGCAAAAAAGGCGACAGCAGCACCGCCAGATTTGCAATTATCTGAACGCACTGATACAGCGTATTTCCGCAGGCCGCTTTATCGGTATTTCTTGTTACCCAGGGCTTTTCGGCGTCAAAAAATTTGTTTGCGCTCCTTATAAATTCAAAGATTTCGTCGATTGCGTCCTTGAAAGCGCCGCCTTCAATCTGTTTTCCAACTAAGACAAACAGACCTTCTATCCGCCCGTTTATTTCCTCATTCTCCGTCCCCTCCGGCACATATCCGCCAAAGTATTTCCCGATAAAGGCCAGGCAGCGGTTCACAAAGTTACCGTAAGCCCCCAGCAGCTCGCCGTTATGGCTGTTCACATATTCCCTCCACGAAAAATCCGCATCCTTCTTTTCCGGCCCGTTTGTAAGGAAAAAGTAACGGATGGAATCCGCCTCATAATTTTCCAGCAAATCCCTTGCCCAGACGGCATAATTCTGGCTGGTGGATATTTTTCTTCCCTCCAGCGTCACGTACTCGCACGATACAATCCTGTCCGGCAGATGCCAGTTTTCACCGCCAGCCAGAAGAAGCGAAGGCAAAATAATCGTGTGAAAGGGGATATTGTCCTTCCCGTGCACATAATAATGCACCGCGTCCTCTCCCCAGAGTCTGTAAAAATCATCACCTCTCGCCTCTGCAGCCGTTTTGCTTGCGGACAGATAGCCCAGCACATTTTCCGCCCAGATATAAATCGTTTTATTTTCATAGCCTTCCTTCGGAACCTCTATCCCCCATTCCAAATCCCTTGTCAGGGCGCGGTCCCGCAGCCCCTCGCCGATATACCTGTTTGTAAACGCAATGGCATTTTTCCTCCACTGCGGGTGAGAGTCAACCAGCGCTTTCAGTTCCTCCTTAAGCCTGGTAACGGCAAGATATAAATGCCTGGAATTTCTAAAGCTTACCGGTTTTTTGCAGACCGCGCAGACCGGCTGTGCAAGAGCCTCCGGTTCGAGAACCGCGCCGCAGGCGTCGCACTGGTCGCCTCTGGTATCCTGCCCGCACTTCGGGCATTTCCCCAATACAAACCGGTCGGCCAAAAAGCTGCCGCAGCCCTCACAGTATGCCTGGGGTACTTCCTTTTCATATACATAGCCGCTTTCGTACAATTTACTGTGAAATTCTTTTACAAAATCCTTATGCTCCTTCGACGATGTTTTCGTATACACATCATAACTAAAGCCCAGCTTCTCAAAACACTCCGCAAATTCTTCATGATAAAAATCGCTGATTTCCCGGGGAGTTCTGTTTTCCTGTTTTGCCCGAATCGCTACGGGCGTTCCGTGACAGTCGCTTCCCGACACAAAATATACGTTATCGCCTGCCGCCCTGTGATATCTGGCAAGTACGTCTCCCGGCAGTAACGCCGCAATGTGGCCGATATGCGGAGAACCGTTTGCATAAGGCCAGGCTCCGCCGATTAAAATATTTCTCATTTTTTTATACCTCGTTTCTGACTATTATTCGTGATGCGCGCCGCAATCCGGCGCATGGCGGTTTACAGTGACAACTCATGAAAACTCTTACAATTCATCTTTTTTTCCATTAAAAAAGCCCTCCTCTCTGAAAAATTTCTTTTTCAGGGACGAGAGCCGACGCTTCGTGTTACCACCCTAAATTCACCTATACCTCACGATATAAGCCTTATCAACTGCGGACAAGAAATGACTCATCGACAGCCTGTCGCTGTAACGGGCGCTCCCGTCGTAGCCTTGGCATAACAGCTTCGGTACGCGGCTCCGAGACCATTTTCGGCAGTTCCTTCTGTGCCTGCTCTCACCTAATCAGGCTCTCTGTAACATATCCCACTGACTACTCTTCTCTTCACAGCCTTTGATATATTTTTGTGAATTGTACTGCTATTCTGACAGTTTGTCAATATTTTTTACGGACATCTTCTCAAAACCATCTTAACATTTTTCAGTCGCACTTTTCCGACAAATCCACATTTTTCAGTCGCACTTTTCTCCATCCTTCTGAAAAATCCCGCCGCAGACGCCCCGACCGCGCAAACAATCAGTCCGGTGGGAATCAGAACAACAGAAACGGCGCCGGAAAATCTGTCAAACAAAAATCCGTACACAATCTGTCCGATGGGCTGGACGCATAAGGTTATGGCGGATGTATAAGCCATTATCTTGCCTATCAGATGATTCGGCGTCCTTTGCTGTATCAGGGAAACGGCAAAAACAGAAAAAATGCTGATGGCAGCCTGCATTCCGCACAGGGAAACAACGGTAACAACATACTTTATCATAAAGCTGACCGGAAAAATATAGACAATTCCGGCAGGAAGAATAAAAATGCCAAAGCTGGCAAGCACGGCGGAAAGTTTATGTATTTTTAGTTTCTCTGTAAGTATTCCTGCGGCAATGCTTCCCAGAATCGTGGCAACTGCCAGCGCGCTTTCCGCAGCGCCGTAATACCCTGCATTCAGCCCCAGAACGGCGCGCACCAGAAAGGGCAGACCGATTACAATAATTCCCATCACGAAAAATCTCGAAAATGCGGTCAAAACCAGCATCTTTGCAACACCGCTCTCCTCCCTTAAAAGATACCGCATACTTTCCCGGAAATCCTCTCTGACTGTGGAGAGCACGCCTCCCCGCCACGGGGAACGCTCATAGCTTAACCTGATAAAGCACTCAAACAGTGCAGTAATAAAAAAGCACCCGACGCTTGCATACATGACCGGCTTTAACCCGAATACCGCATAAAAAACTCCGCCAAGCATCGGCGCCGTCAGATACGACAGGGAAGCCGCCTGATTCACCACTGCATTCCCTTTCATAATATTCTCGCCTTCCAGCATGGTCGGTATACATGCCTGCACCGTAGGCGTCTCAAAAGCCCCCAGGACAGAAAGAATGAAAAGCAGTATCCCGATTACTGCAAGGTCGTTTTTTCCTGGCAGAAAAAGGGCTGCGCACAAAACCGAAAGGCCCGTTAAGCCGTCCAGTGCCACCATGATATTCCGCCGGTCCGCCCGGTCCGCAAGAATACCGCCGAGAGGCGAAAGGATAATTGTGGAGATTGTTGCCGCAGACAGGATACCGGCGAATATGGCCGCCGAGCCGGTCGCCTCCAATACATGCATGGACAGCGCAAGCTTCAATATAAAGTTTCCAAACAAAGACGTCACCTGTCCTAAAATTAAAAGTGTGAAATTTTTTGTAAACAGCTTCTGCGTCATGGCTTCCCTCCTCCTTTTTCTGAAATATCTCCAATGAATTTTTCCGTGAAAGATGCTGCCTCATCATCGAATAAAGGCAGCCCCATGCAGGCAAATACTTCTGTCACAAAGCGGTACTTGTGAAGTAGCTCCTCCTCTGTTGCCGGGAATACCGACGGCAGAAGCCAGAAATTAATAAGGGGCAAAAGCTCGGCCAGTTCCCTTGTATATTCGCTCTTTAAGGAGCCGTCCTTCTTCCCCTCCTCCAAAAGAGCCCGCCACAACGGCGTCAGCACCCGCCTGTTTTCTTCCACCGCCGCCGCTAAAATGCGAGGGTCCTTCAAAATACCTACTGCCTCCATGTTCAAACGGTTCCGTTCTTCATCCGACCGGTTAAGTGTCAGCAATAGCCGAATTTTCTGCAAGCCGTTTAAGTCGCTGCGCTCCCTGATAATTTCAAAGGGATTGTTCTCAAAAAACATCCGATTCCCCAATGCGTGCATGACTTCCTCTTTACTCTGAAAAAAGCGGTAGAACATCCCCTTTGCCCCGCCCACTGTTTCCATAATATCCGAGACGGAGGTTTCCTCGTACCCCTTCGACATAAACAGCTTCTGCACGGCGTCTAAAATTTCTTTTTTCCATTGTTCTGATGATTTTTTTACCGGACGTGCCATTTTCTTTTACCTCCCTTGAAAATACAGGTATAAAATAAAGGTTAAATAGTTATTGACTTATGGTCAATAACTATTTTATCATAATGTGCGGATTTTGCAAGGGGGTGCGGGAACTGTTTTTGATTACATGCCAGAGGATTTACCCACACCAGAAAAAAGCATACAGCAGCCAGAATGAGAGCAAAGAAAAGAAAAAAATAGCCGTAAACCCTGGATTTCACTACAAAAACCCTGGATTTACGGCTATTTGCTTTTCATGGAGCAGACGCATTCCTGTACGAACTTCGTTCGTGGGCGTCTGCCGGGTGATAAGGCATCCTCCCACTCCGTGGATCCCTCCTTACCACAAGCTCTGGAGTATACGGGATTCGAACCCGTGGCCTCAACAATGCGAATGTTGCGCGCTCCCAGCTGCGCTAATACCCCATGACAATAAATATATCACAATTGGCTGGAAAATCAATATAAAATTTCAGAAATTTGCAAAAAGAATGTCGTTGGAGTTTCCGCAATTCAATCGTATCGCAAAACTGGTCTGGTTAAAAAGTTTTAATTTGGCACTTTTTCATATGCCACTTCTGCATATAATAAAAACAAATGAAGAACAGACGTCCGCGGAATCGGAAACAGGAGGAGATTCAAATGAAAAATCAGACAGCGCAGAAAATTGCAATGACCGGCCTCATGGCCGCTTTATCCTATGTAGTGTTTACTTTTCTTCAAATTAAAATACCGCTTCCCGGCGGAGATGCTACCTCCATTCACTTGGGGAACGCGGTATGTGTGCTTGGCGCTCTTTTGCTTGGCGGTTTTTATGGCGGAATCGGCGGTGCGATTGGCATGACAATTGGGGATTTACTCGACCCTGTTTATGTGATATATGCCCCCAAAACCTTCCTGCTAAAGCTCTGCATCGGACTGATTACCGGTCTCATTGCACATAAAATCGGCAAAATCACCCTTGAGAACGAGCATAAAAAAGTGGTATTCTGGACGTGCGCCGCTGCCGTCGGCGGCCTTTTATTCAATGTCATCTTCGACCCTCTTGTGGGATACTTATACAAACTGGTGATACTGGGCAAGCCTGCGGCAGAACTGGCTCTTGCCTGGAATGTGGCTTCCACTTCCATCAACGCTGTAACTTCAACAATTGTGTCCGTGGCAGTCTACCTTGCGCTTCGCCCGTCGTTGAAAAAAGCAGGATTATTCTTTACTTTCGGAAAAAGCAACTTATAGCCTATTCTCTTTTCCAGGCAATCCCAAATATCCTGTAAAGGGCAATCCCAAATTTCCCTCACAGGATATTTGGGATTGCCCCCGGATATTAAAAAACCTTATCTGAAATATTCCACACCCGATTCAAAAATCTTCAAATCCTGCTCCCCGTAGATGTTAACGGCAACGCCCTTTCCGCGGCGTTCCGCATGAGCCATCTTTCCAAACACTCTTCCGTCGGGAGACGTGATTCCCTCAATCGCCGCATAGGAGCCGTTCACATTCCATTCCTCGTCCATGGAAACCTGACCCTCCCTGTCGGCATACTGGGTAGCAACCTGCCCGTTCTCAAAGAGACGGTCAATCCATTCCTTTGGAGCCACGAATCTTCCCTCGCCATGGGAAACCGGCGTTACGTAGGTCTTTCCTGCTTCCGCGCCCTGCAGCCATGGGGACTTATTGGAAACCACTTTCGTGTACACCATTCTGGAAATATGGCGGTTGATGGTATTAAATGTCAGGGTAGGCGAATCCTCTTTCTGTCCGGCAATATCTCCGCAGGTAATCAGCCCCATCTTAAGCAGCGCCTGAAAACCGTTGCAGATGCCAAGGGCCAGTCCGTCCCTTTCATTTAAAAGCCGCATTACCGCTTCCCTGATATGCTGATTCTGGAATGCAGCCGCAAAGAACTTGGCGCTTCCGTCCGGCTCGTCGCCGGCGGAAAATCCTCCGGGGAACATGATAATCTGAGCCTTGTCTATTTCTTTTTGGAAAACCTCCACGGATTCCCTGATATCCTCCGCTGTCTGATTTTTAAATACACGTGTTATCACATCGGCTCCGGCCCTCTTAAATGCCTGCTCACTGTCATATTCACAGTTGGTTCCCGGAAATACCGGTATGAAAACGGTGGGCTTTGCCACTTTATGCCTGCAGACATAGACCCTGTCCGTTCTGTACACCCTGGATTCCACCGGCTCCGCACCCTTATGAGCCTTTGTGGGGAACACCTTCTCCAGTCTGGACTTCCATGCATCAAATGCTTCTTCCATGGAGACAGTGACATCATGCCATGTAAAAGACTCTTCCTCTTTCACCTGTCCGACTACTCTGAAGTTTAAGTCCCCGGCTTCGTTATATTCCTTTTCCAGCAAGAGCGCCGCGCTTTTTTTATCCATCTCCAGGACAATGTCACCCAGGCAGTTTTCAAACAGGTCGGAAGAACGCAGCTCCTTCGCAAAGTCAACCCCCAGCCTGTTTCCAAAGGCCATCTTCGACACGCCCGGCACAAGCCCCGCGCTGTTTAGCGCATAAGCCGCTTTTACCTTACCGGCCCGCATCAGCTTTGTGATAAAACCATAGGTCTGCATTACATGGTCATAGACCGGAATATCGTATTCATCCTTGTCGAACCAGAACTGGAGCAGCGTATCGCCCGCCTCCTTCAGCTCCGGCGTCACAATATCCTGCAATTTTGCCACGTCCACCGCAAAGGATACCAGTGTGGGCGGAACGTCAATCTCGTTAAATGTGCCCGACATACTGTCCTTGCCGCCGATGGACGGAAGGCCGTAGCCTATCTGGGCATCGTAAGCGCCCAGGAGCGCCGCAAAGGGCTGGCTCCATCTTCCCGGCTCGGAGGTCATGCGCCTGAAATACTCCTGGAAAGTAAAACGGATTTTGTCAAACTCCCCGCCGGACGCCACAATTTTCGCCATGGACTCGGTAACGGCATAAACCGCGCCGTGATAAGGGCTCCAGGACGACAGATAGGGGTCAAAGCCATAGCTCATCATGGTGACTGTGTCCGTCTTCCCTTCAAGAGCAGGAAGTTTGGCAACCATGGTCTGAGTCTCCGTAAGCTGGTAAACGCCGCCATAGGGCATCAGGACGCTCCCTGCGCCGATGGTGGAGTCAAACATTTCCACCAGCCCCTTCTGGGAGCAGGTATTCAAATCATTCAGGCTCTTTAGCCAGGCATCCTTTATATTATCGCCGTCCAGCGCTTTTGCAACCTCAGGAACGGAGAACTTTTTCAGGTAATTATCTTCCTTGTCGGGAATGTCAACCAGCACATTGGTTTCCTGATGGGCGCCGTTTGTATCCAGGAATTTTCTGGCGATATTGACAATTTCCTTTCCTCTCCATTTCAGCACCAGGCGGGGCGATTTCGTAACCACGGCAACAGGAATTGCTTCAAGGTTTTCCTCCGCCGCATAACCAAGGAAAGTCTCAACACTTTCAGGACTCACCACTACCGCCATTCTCTCCTGAGATTCCGAGATGGCAAGCTCCGTGCCGTCCAGTCCCGCATATTTCTTCGGCACCTTATCGAGGTCCACCACCAGACCGTCGGCAAGCTCGCCGATTGCCACAGACACGCCGCCTGCGCCGAAGTCGTTGCACTTCTTAATCAGCCTGCATACTTCCCGTCTGCGGAAAAGTCTCTGTATCTTACGCTCCGTGGGCGCGTTCCCTTTCTGCACCTCCGCTCCGCAGGTTTCAATGGAGCTTTCCGTATGTACCTTGGAGGAACCGGTTGCGCCTCCGCAGCCGTCCCGCCCAGTCCTTCCGCCAAGCAGGATAATCACATCATTCGGGTCGGAATTTTCCCTGATAACGTTCCTTCTGGGAGCGGCGCCCATAACCGCGCCAATCTCCATGCGCTTTGCAACATAATCGGGATGATAAATTTCCTTTACATAGCCGGTTGCAAGTCCTACCTGATTTCCGTAGGAGGAATAACCGCCGGCCGCGCCTCTGACCAGCTTCTTCTGGGACAGTTTTCCCTTTAAGGTTTCCGCAACGGGAACCGTGGGGTCGGCCGCGCCGGTCACACGCATGGCCTGATACACATAGCCCCGGCCTGAAAGGGGGTCTCTGATTGCGCCGCCAAGACAGGTGGCCGCGCCGCCGAAAGGCTCGATTTCCGTAGGGTGATTGTGGGTTTCATTTTTGAAAAATACCAGCCACTCCTCCTTCACCGGCCCGTCGCCGTAATCCATCTCAACCGGAACCACCACGGAACAGGCGTTGATTTCGTCAGACTCCTCCATGTCCCCAAGCTTTCCGTCTTTTTTCAGTTTACGCATAGCCATCAGCGCCAAATCCATCAGACATACGAATTTGTCGCTCCGCTCTTTGAAAATCTCGTTTCTGGTATCTAAATAGCTCTGATAGGTGGTCTCTAAAGGCGTTCTGTAATATCCGTCCTTAAATTCGATATTTTTAAGCTCTGTGGAAAAGGTTGTGTGACGGCAATGGTCCGACCAGTAGGTATCAAGTACACGGATTTCCGTCATGGTGGGCTCACGGTGTTCTTCCGACTTATAATAGTTTTGAATATGGAGGAAGTCCCTGAAAGTCATTGCCAGTCCAAGGCTTTCATACAATTTATGAAGTTCCTCCTCTTTCATCTCACAAAAGCCGTCAAAAACCGCTACGTCCGCCGGTTCTTCATAGTTTGTGATAAGGGTCAATCTCCAACTCAGGTTAGATCGGAAGAGCACACGTCTGAACTCCAGTCACTTAGGC
>CAMSTM010000033.1 GCA_947063675.1 uncultured Lachnospiraceae bacterium
CATACAGATATTTCCTGCCATTTTCAGCATGGTTAATCAAAAGCCGGGCATGGAAAATATTGTATCTTACAAGCGTATTTTCCTCATAGACAGGGAGGGCAAAACGGACATCATACCTATACCAGCCGTATTTTGCGTTTTTATTGTGTTTTTCCTTGCGATTTTCTTCAAAAGCCGGATTAGATGCTATCTGGCAGTTCCGGTATCGCGGTAGCGGCATTTGCCTTCGCTTTTGCATTTGCACCTATAAGGCTTTTACGGCTTTCTGATTCTGTATATTCTTCAGGAAGTTACCGTCCGCATCGGTTATGATATTTACATTCCTGTTTTCAATCATCTTTTTTGTTTCCTTTCTTCTTTTCCCTTGATTTGTAGACATTAAACTGGTTTTTACACTTCTGACTGCAAAATTCATTTCCTTTCCGGCTCGCGACAAAGGCTTTTTTACAGTGCTTGCACATACGCATATCTGAAGGGAACAGTCAATCTCCCCTATACGGATATCCACGGGCAGGCACCCCTGCGCAGACAGACAGAAAAAAACCGTGATTGTCTATTGCGACACGGGCAAGCGTAGCGCGCAGGCGGCGGGGAGCCTTAATTGTCTGGGGTATGAGAAGGTGTATTGTCTGGAAGAAGTGGAGCGGCTCAGGAGCGGGCAAGCCTCTTTTCTCATAAGCATTTCATGCTTTTAATGTGGAAGAAATATGGAATCGTATAAAAGTTTTTTGATAGATTTTGCAAGCTGCTTATCATTTTGGTTCGTTTGAGTTATACTTTTATTTACAGCATGAGCCTTCGGTTTTAATTGTTTTTGACAATTTGAATTATTTGCCAAATAGCCGGCTCACAGCCTGATTTTTTCTTTAAAAATACCCCCGGGCGTCGCAGCCATTTTGCAACGCCCGGGTTTTAACCTCTTACTCCACCTTCTCCTTTGCCGCCGCCGAAGCCAGCGCCCGGTACTTTCCTTTTTCCTTTGCCATTTCTTCCACGCTCTTTTCCTTCAAAGTAAAACCCTTCACAGGTCTGTAAGGAATCTTCCTATTTTCAAGTCTCTTTTTCGCCTGCTCAATTTCCGCCTTATACTGTGGCAGCCATTTTTCCCCAGCAACCAGCATTTCGTCCACCATCTGGATGATTTCGTCGGGGGTGCAGACAGCGCCGGTTAAGGGGTCCATCATGGCGGCCTGCCGCAGCAGGGTAATGTCCCCGCGGACGGCGGCTTCCACGGAGAGCTTTTGCACCCATACGCTCTGGGAGCAGATAGCGGCGCAGCCGAGGGGCAAATCACCCACTTTGGGAACAGACACGCCATTGTAATCCACGTAGCAGGGAACCTCCACCACGCACTCGTCGGGAAGATTGGTGATAGTACCGTTATTCATGATGTTGAAGTGGCCCCGGTATACTCTGCCGGTTTCCAGGCCTTCAATAATATAGCTGCCGTGTTCCGAAGAACGGCTTTCGGGGGTGAATTTTCTGGCAGGCTCCTTTAACCAGTTGGGGAAATCGGTCTCAAACCAGTTCCGGCTCTCTTTGCATACCCGCAGGTATCCGGCGGTTTCGCCCTGAATCCAGCTGCCGTAGTTAATCCATTTTTCCATGTCTTCCGGGCGTTTCCGATACCACATGAGATATTCGGAAAGATGTCCGTTGGACTCTGTGGAATAGTATCCGAAGTTTTTCATTACGTCCAGCCGGATATTTTCATCCTTTGCAAATTCCGCATTTTTCATCAGCCCGAACAATTCGCCTGTGCGCTCCACCCCGTCGGTCTTTACGCTGATATACCAGGTCTGATGGTTCAATCCGGCACAGATAATATCCACATCCTTTTTGTCCCGGCCAAGAGCTTTGGCAATCTGCTCATGCCCGTGCTGTACGCCGTGGCAGAGTCCGTAGGTTTCCACCTTTCCGTACTTGTTGCATGCCCAGGTTACCATGGCGTTGGGATTGGAGTAATTAAGAAGTATACAGCCCGGCGCGGCCACCTCCCGGATATCCCGGCAAAAATCAAGCAGGGCGTTTACACAGCGCTGGCCGTACATGATGCCGCCGATGCACAGGGTATCTCCCACGCACTGGTCGATGCCGTACTTTAAGGGGATTTCCACATCCGTTGCAAAAGCCTCCAGCATACCGATGCGCACGCAGTTGATTACATATTTTGCGTCCTTAAAAGCCTCCCGCCTGTCAAGGGTGGCATGGATTTTGACGGACAGGCCGTTTTCCTCGATATCCCGCTGGCAGAGCTGTGTCACCATGCGGAGGTTATCGGGATTGATGTCCGTGAAAGAGATTTTAATATCGGAAAATTCCGGCACGGTTAAAAGGTCGGCTAAAAGGCCTCTTGTAAAGCCGATGCTTCCGGCGCCGATGAAAGCCACCTTGAAGGGCTTCGGTGCTGAGGCGGACTTTGTCAGGTTTGCACATTCCTGTGCGTTTTTTAAATTTGTCATGGTTTAATCCTCATTTCTGTAAAATTTTGCTTCTTTACATTTTGAATTTTTTCTGTAAAAATAATGGCAGAAAGTTTTTCGTGAATGTTGTAAACAGCTTGCTATAATTTGATATTACGGTAGAGGACAGAAGATTTCAATCGTAATAATTTGACAGGAAGGGTAAATTTTTGATGGGTGAGAAAGAAAAGGAAATCTGTGAGGATTACGGTTTTTTATTTTGCGACAATGTGGAAAATCCGGCCGTTCAGCTGACGGCAATCGGATGGCAGATACGAAACAGCAGGGAATATTACTGGGATAACAGGGACAGGCCCTTTGGATTTTTGTTTCAGTACACGCTGAAGGGCAGCGGGATGCTGGAAACAGGAGAAGGCGCTTTTCAGGTCAGGGAAGGGGAGGCTTTTTTTCTGCAGATGCCGGATAAGGAAGTTTACTATTTTGATGAGGAGAAGAATAACCCCTGTTGGGAATTTATTTATATTATGTTCAGCGGAAGCGGCGTACTTTCTTATTATCAATATATTGTGAATCATTTGGGAAAGGTGCTAAAGCTCCCGGAATATCATCCGGCGGTGAAAAAGCTCTTTGAATTGTATTTTCAGGCGAAAAACGGTCTTTTGCAGAACGCTTTTATGGCGGATGGCGGAGCTTTTCAGTTTCTGTGCCTTTTGTGCGATATGAGCGGCGGGGGGAAGGAACGTGGTTCCGGGCTGGTTGACAGTGCGAAGGCTTATATGGAGGGCAATTTTGGACGCCAGATTAGCCTGGCCGGGGTGGCGGAGGAACTGGGAGTTTCCCAGAGTCATTTGTCAAGGGAGTTTCTTAAATATACGGGGGAGCAGCCCATACGTTTTCTGACGAGAATACGGGTGGAAAACGCCGTAAAGCTGCTGCATGGCGGAAATCTGACGATAGAAGAAATCAGTGCAAGATGCGGCTTTTCCGACGGAAATTATTTTAACAAGGTTTTTAAGAAATATATGAAGGTCTCGCCCGGCGAGCTGAGAAAGCAGATGCGTGCCCAGGGATATTTGAGCGTGAAGGTGTGAATGGTAAAAATAAATGCAACCTTTTTCCCGCTCGTTACCCTATGTTTATGTAAGGACAAAAGATGCTGCGCAGATTATTTTTTGTCAGAAACGTCAAAACGCCGTCAGCGGTAAAAGCAGAGCAGGTCTGGCTTATGCCGGCGGGCGTTTCGGCATGGAGGAGTAAAAATGAGCCGGGAAGAACTTGAAAAATACATATACGCTTACGGAAAAGATTTGTTTTCCTTTTGCTGTCTGGTAACGGGGAGCCGCCAGGAGGCGGAGGATTTGTATCAGGACACCTTTTTAAAAATGTATGAGGTCAGAGAAGGGCTGTCTGTGGAAAAAAATCCCAAAAGCTTTCTGATGGGCGTTTCCGTCAATCTTTACAGAAACCGGAGGCGCAAGTATGCCATTCGCCGCAGAATTCTCGGGGCAGAAACATCCATGGAGGATGCGGAAACGCAGCTTGCCTGCAAAGGGCGGGGAACGGAGGAGCAGATTCTTTATAAGGAAGAATGCGAGCTGCTTCGGAGAATGGTTAAGGAACTGCCTGACAAATACCGGATTCCGGTGGTGCTGTTTTATATGGAGGAACTTTCCCTTGAAGAAATCGGAGGGATTTTGCACGCGCCGGAGGGAACGGTAAAGAGCAGGCTGCATCGGGCGAAGAAAATCTTAAGGCAGAGATTGGAGGAAAGTCATTATGAAAAATAAGATGGATGAACTGTTAAAAAACGCGCTTGCTCCAATGGATGTGCCGGGTGAGCGGCTGAATTATCAGGTTCTCGGTAAGATAAAGGAGAAAGAGATTATGAAGAAAAATAAGAGAATTCCGGCAGCAGCCGTTATTGCGACAGCAACACTTGTGTTTGGTTCCGTAACTGTGTTTGCGGCACACCACTATTTAAGCCCGGCGGAGGCGGCGATGGAGGTCGAGGATGACACGTTAAAAAAGGCTTTTCTTGGCGAGGATGCAGTTCTGGTAAATGAAACGCAGGAGTTGGGCGGTTACAAAATTACTCTTTTGGGAAGTGTGGCAGGCAAAAACTTAAGCGACTATCTGGCATGGGACGATGCGGGATTGCCAAAAGACGACAGGCTTTATACCGTTGTGGCCATTGAACACGGGGACGGTACGCCCATGCCTGACACAAGCTCGGAGGATTACGGGAAGGAGTCTTTTTACACATCCTGCTATATCCGCGGGATTAATCCCCTGGAATTCAGTATCAGCCATATCGGCGGCGGTTATTCCGCATTTGTGAAAGAGGGAGTGGAATACCGGATTATGGAAATGGACAACATTGAGATGTTTGCGGACAGAGGGATTTATGTGGGGGTAAATTCAGGCTTTTCCTATGATGCGGCGGCCTATATCTATGATGAAAGTACCGGAAGCCTGAGCCGGAACCCGGACTATCAGGGGGTAAACGCCCTGTTTCAACTGCCGCTGGATGAAAGCCGGGCTAACCCGGAGGCAGCTGCCCGTTATCTGGAAGATTTGGCTGAAGCTCAGAACGAACCTTCGCAGCCCATTGAAATGGATGAAAATGATTTGACCGTGGAGGCATTTATGGAGAAGCTCACCGGAGATAATATCGACCAGTATGCTTCCCCCATAGAATCCACCAGACAGGTCTGCACCCCTGATGAAGACGGATGGATTTTCCATGAATATGAGCTGGAAAACGGCGGCGGAAGCGGCGATATCTGTGTGGAAGGACTGTTATCATCAGGGAAACCGGGAGATATGGAAATTAAGGGATACGGCTATTCGGAGGACGGGCTTGCGGACTTGCTGATTGATGTGTGTATTTTGAATGAAGACGGGACCGTTACTTTTGTGGTGTATCAGCCGAAGACGGAGTGAGGATGTGCGGGAGACGGATATTTTGCGGGCTGTGATACTGCTGTAAAATCTGATGTTGAATTTCACGGTAAATCAGAGTATGCTTAAGGCACAAAGGAATTGCCATTCAAACAGCAGTAATTTTTCTGCCCACAGGAGCAACCGTATGAATTTCGCAGAATTACAACAGACAACACAGAACTGTGACGAGGTTCTGATTATAGGAAAAAATGCTTATATTTCCGCAGCAGACAGCGACGGAGACGGGGAGAGGCAGGGAAAACTCTGCTATATAGCCGGAATGGCCAGACAGGGGAATCAGGCGCACCTGTATATCCTGACGGAAAATACCGAGGATAAAGGCCATCCGGCGATTTGCGGCGATACGAACAGAGAAAAAATGAAAATTCACACGGAGCCGGACATCTTGATGGAGATTGCGGCGGTTAAAGTGGGAGAAAGGGAGTTTATAACAAAAGGAATAACCGGATATCCTCCGGGACAGGGCGCACATTTTACAGAATGTATACATTCATCAGAGGGCACGCATTCTGCCGAATGTATACCTTCCGTTGAATGCATATTTTCTGACGGATGCGGTTTTGGGGCGGGAAAAAGCCGGGAGAAGCTGTGGGTGACGCAGATTGATTTCGAGCTTGCAGGGAATGCGGACGGGAAGTCCCTTGCCAATACCGCAGGTACTGTTAAGGCACAGAAGGCCGTGGACGTGACGGAAACGGCTAAATTATGTGAATGCAACTGCAAAATGCTTCCCGTATGGGAGGGGCAGGAGATTTCCGTGCGGCTCAGAAAGAGATGCCGTTCCTTTTTGGTGGAAAAGCCGGTGAGCCTGACGCCGGGAAAGGAAGCGGAGATTTCTTTTCAGTTGAAAGACGGCAGAAGCGGGATTTGCTACATCAACAGGGTTTATCCCATAGATGTATGGAAGGAAAACGAGGAGAGATTCAAAGACCCCCATTACCTGGAAATTATGACTGCGAAAGAGCTGGAAAAGCATAAGGAGGAGTTTTTTCAGGGGCTGGCGCAGGACTGTCCTGAAGGGATGTGCTATCTGGGAATCGAGTATGAATGTACGCTGGGCGGAAATCTGACGTTTTATGACAGGGCGTTTCTGGACGGGGAGACGAGGGAACATAAAGGGAGCGCCAGAATAATGATGATGCTGTTAAAACCTGACGAGCCTTTTGGGAAGCATGGACTGCGGCAGCATGGCTGTGTGATACAGACGCCTGTTTTGCCGGATATTCGGAAGATGGAAGCGGAGTTATTTTTCTATATGGATATGCTGGACGAAGAAGAAATTAAACTGAATTTTGATGAGGAATAGAAATATTTTTGCTGCAATGAAAAGAAAAAGAGAGGCGCAAAAACCGGATGATTCTACCGGAATACACAGACGCGAGGTGAGACAATGAAACAAACTGATTTTTCCATAAGAACGGCAACCCCGGGCGATGCGGGAGAGCTCCTTGCCATTTACACTCCTTATGTAACGGATACGGCGATTTCCTTTGAGAGCGAGGCGCCGGGGCTTTCGGAGTTTCAGAAAAGAATAGAAAACACGTTAAAAAGATACCCTTATCTCCTGGCCGAGAGTGCCGGGGAAATCCTTGGATATGCATACACCGGACCCTTTGTGGGACGGGCGGCCTATGCCTGGGCGGCGGAGACCACGATTTATTTAAAAGAAGATAAAAAGAAAATGGGAATCGGAAGGGCGCTTTACGAGTCGCTGGAAAAGGTGTCAAAAGCGCAGAATATCCTCAATTTAAACGCCTGTATCGGCTATCCCGAGGCGGAGGACGAATATCTGACAGGGAACAGCGTACAGTTTCACGCGCATATGGGATACCGTATGGTGGGAGAATTTCATAAGTGCGGCTACAAATTCGGAAGATGGTACAACATGGTCTGGATGGAGAAAATACTGGGCGAACACAGGGAAAGCCCGGAGGAAGTGATTCCCTTTCCGGCGCTGGCTGACAGCATAAATTTATGATAAAGGCTTTTGGCAGGAACAGTGTTCCATCACCGGCAAAGCAGCAAAAACGATGTCTACCGGTAAACCGCAATTTATTGAATTTGTATGGTCTTTATGCTATGATAAATTCAATATAAGAGAAGCGGCTGGACAGAGTTTTTCTGTTCCATGAGAAAAGGTAAAGGAGAAAAGCTATGAATGTTGTAGTTATCGGAGGCGTTGCTGCCGGCACGAAAACCGCTGCAAAGCTGATGCGGCAGGACCGCAGCGCAAAGGTTACGGTTTATACCAAAGGAAAGGACATTTCCTATGCCGGATGCGGTCTGCCATATTATGTGGGGGGAAGTATTGAAAACCGTGAAGAATTAATTGTTAATACACCCGAAAAGTATGCCGGTCTCACCGGTGTTGAGGTCAGGACCGGAATGGAGGCTGTGGGTCTTGACGCGGAGGCGAAAACCGTCAGCTTTGCAAACGGCGAAACGGTTTCCTATGATAAGCTGGTGATTGCCACGGGGGCGGTTCCCTTTGTGCCTGATGTTGCAGGAACGGAGCTTGCCGGCGTCTTTACCATGCGTACGCCTGATGATGCTATCGGCCTTCGTGCATACATAGACAGCAACCATTGCCGCAGCGCTGTGGTGGTGGGAGGCGGATTTATCGGACTTGAGATTGCGGAAAATCTTCTGGCAAAAGGGCTTAAGGTTACCGTTGCAGACATGGCAGGCCAGGTGATGCCGAATCTGTTTGATGAGGAAATGGCCGCCTATATCCGCCGCCGTCTGCAAAGCAAGGGCATCCGAATTGTCACGGGGGCCGCGCTGGAAGAGATTCTGGGCAGCGGGAGGGCTGCCGGTATCCGCACCAGTGTGGGTACTTTTGACGGAGAGCTTGTAGTGCTTGCTATCGGTGTCCGTCCGGCAACCGCTTTTCTCTCGGAATCCGGTCTTTTGATGAACCGGGGTACGATTGTGGTGGATGATTGTCAAAAAACAAATTTAAACGACGTATATGCGGTGGGCGACTGCGCGCAGGTTTATAACCGGATTACCGGAAAGAGCCAGTGGTCTGCCATGGGCTCTACCGCCAATATCACCGGACGCTGTCTTGCCAGAAACCTGACGGGAGACAAAGCTGTTTATAAGGGTTGTCTGGGTACAGGCGTCGTGAAACTGGCAGGGGATTTGAATGCAGGCCGCACCGGCCTTACCGAAGCCCAGGCAAGAGATGCGGGCTTTGATGTGATTACTGTTACCTGCGTCACGGACGACAAAGCGCACTATTATCCCGATGCTTCCGCTTTTGTGACCAAGCTGATTGCTGACAGGGATACCCATAAGCTGCTGGGGATTCAGGTTCTGGGAGCAGGCGCAGTAGACAAGATGGTGGATATTGCGGTTACCGGCATTGCCATGGGCGCGGCGGTGGAGGATTTTGATACCATGGACTTTTCCTATGCGCCTCCTTTCTCCACGGCGATTCATCCTTTTGTGCAGGCATGCTATATATTGGAAAATAAGCTCTCCGGCGCATTTGAGACTTTTACGCCCGCTGAGTATGCGGCCGGAGCAGCCAGAGGTTTTCAGGTTATCGACGCTCATCCTTCGGCCGCAATTCCCGGCGCAAAGTGGGTGAACTTAAGCAAGGTTACCGCGCCTTTGGAGGGCGTTGGTCTGGAGGAAAAGCTGCTGCTTGTATGTGCAAGGGGCAAGCGCGGTTACTTTTTGCAGAACCGTTTGAAAGCGCTGGGCTATACCAACACCCGGGTGCTTGAGGGCGGCGCTTTTGTCAACAATGTAAAGGTTGAATTTTCAGGCGGCGTACTGCCTCCTGCGGAAATTAAACGTGTCAAGGGGCTGGGCTGTCTGCAGGATAAGCGTTATGCGGATGTTTTCAATGTCCGCGTCATTACCCGGAACGGAAAGATTACCGCGGAAGAGCACCGGGTGATTGCGGAAGCATCCGAACGTTTCGGCTCAGGCGCAGTCACCATGACCACCCGCCTTACGCTGGAGATACAGGGTGTCAAATATGAAAATATTCAGCCGCTGATTGATTTTCTGGGCGAACACGGTCTGTCCACAGGCGGCACCGGCTCTCTGGTGCGCCCGGTGGTGTCCTGCAAGGGCACTACCTGTCAGTACGGCCTTGCGGATACTTACGGCTTATCGGAAAAGCTGCACGAGCGGTTCTATGTGGGATACCACAATGTGACGCTGCCTCATAAGTTTAAAATTGCCGTGGGCGGATGTCCCAATAATTGCGTAAAGCCCGACTTAAATGATTTGGGCATTGTAGGCCAGCGGGTTCCCATGGCGGACTTTTCCAGGTGCCGGGGCTGCAAGAAGTGTCAGGTGGAGGAAAACTGTCCCGTTAAGGTTGCCAGGGTGACCGACGGAAAGCTTGCAATCGATGCGTCCATCTGCAACAACTGCGGACGCTGTAAGGGAAAATGTCCTTTCGGCGTGTTGGAGGAGTACAAAGAGGGATTCAAAATATATATTGGAGGCCGCTGGGGCAAGAAGGTTGCCCACGGAACTCCTCTTACAAAGATTTTCGACAGCGAGGAAGAAGTGCTGGAGGTTGTGGAGAGGGCGATTCTCCTGTTCCGCGACGAAGGGATTTCCGGCGAGAGATTTGCCGATACCGTCAGCCGGCTTGGATTTGATTACGTGAATGAAAAGCTGCTTTCCGACACTATCGACAAGGCTGCCGTTTTGCAGAAAAACGTAAAAGGCGGCGCAACCTGCTAAAGAGTATCCCGTAAAATTTTCAGGGGATAATGTGGCTGAAATCACATTGTCCCCTTCTTCTGTGGGTGCAGAGAATGAATAAGCCGGAAAGGAAATGAAATAATCTGTGAAAAAACTGATTTATTGGAAAAGGATATGCCTTGCCGTGTTCTCCGGTCTTCTGTTCCTGACCGCCTGCGGCGGCACGTCCCATGGGCCGTTCCGCACTGAAAAGGCAGAAATGGCTTCCGAAGTATCAGAGGCGGCATCGGACACAGCCGTTACCTTCACCGATGACCTGGGACGTGCGGTGACGGCGGACAGGCCCGGGCGGGTGGCATGCCTGATTGCCAGCTTTGCGGATATCTGGTGTCTTGCCGGAGGGGCGGAGCAGATTGCGGCGGCGACAAACGCTACCTGGACGTACTTTGACCTGCCTCTTTCGGAGGATGTCGTCAATCTGGGAGCCGCGAAGGAGCTGAATCTGGAGGAGCTGATTGACTGCAATCCTGATTTCGTTCTGGCAAGCTGCGGAACGGACCGGAACAGAGAGCTGGAATCCGCTTTTGATGCCATGGGGCTTAACGTGGCGTATTTTCAGGTAGACACCTTTGAGGACTATCTGCGGATGCTGAAGGTCTGCACGGAGATTACCGGTCATCCTGAAAATTATGAAACCTTTGGCAGCAGCGTCAGGACGCAGGTGGAGGAGGCTCTTGCACGGGCGGACGGTTCGCGCCCGAAGGTTTTGTATATCCGCGCCACGGGGAGCAACTGTAAGGTAAAGGGGAGCGAAGGGAGCGTGCTGGGGGAGATGCTGGCAAATCTGGACTGTGAGAATATTGCGGACAGGGAAAGCAGCCTTCTGGAACAGCTCAGTATAGAAGCAATACTGCAAAATGACCCGGATTATATTTTTGCGGTGCTGCAAAGCGCAGACCCGGCGGACGCCCGGAAAGTTCTGGAAACAACGCTTCTCAAAAATCCGGCATGGAATACGCTGACAGCCGTGCGTGAGGGGAAATATTTCGTGATGGATTCGAATCTTTATAATCTAAAACCAAACGGACGATGGGGGGAAGCTTATGAGCAATTGGCGGATATTCTCTACCCGGCACAGTAAAAGTATTTTCTGGCTGTCGCTGTGCGCCCTTGTTGCGGCGGCGGCAGCGCTGAGCCTGTGGACAGGTTCGGTGGCTCTTTCCCCTGTGCAGGTGCTCGATGTGCTGACAGGGAAAGACACCGCTTCCACCGCAGCCCGGATTATCTTTTACAGCCGTCTGCCCCGGGCCTGCGCAGCACTTCTGGCGGGCGCAGCCCTGGCGGTTTCCGGCGTAGTGATTCAGATAGTGCTGGGTAATCCTCTGGCATCGCCCGGCGTTATCGGAGTCAACTCCGGCGCGGGATTTGCCGTGGCGCTTTGCTGCGCTGCGGCGCCCATCTCGCAGCAATATACGCCTTTTATTGCTCTTTGCGGCGCGCTCTTTGCGGCTCTTGTGGTAACGGGGCTGTCTTGGGGCACCGGCGCGTCCCGGATAACCGTGGTTCTTGCGGGAGTCGCCGTTTCCGCTTTGTTTGGCGCGGGGATTGATGCGGTGGTGACACTGAAACCGGAGGCACTGGACGGCGTTGCGGATTTCCGTGTGGGAGGTTTTACCGGCGTCACTATGGCAGGGCTTGCCCCCGCTGCGGGTTTGATTCTTGTCAGTGTGGCGGCTGTGCTTTCCCTTGCCCGGCAGATGGATATTCTCGGGCTGGGCAGCGATACTGCGAAAAGCCTCGGGCTTCCTGTGGGAGCTGTGCGCTTTATATTGCTGTTTCTGGCGGCGGTTCTGGCCGGGGCGGCAGTGAGCTTTTGCGGCCTTATCGGTTTTGTGGGGCTGATAGTTCCTAACACCATGCGGCGTTTGCTGGGAGAAAGCAGCCTTTCACTGACGGCGGCCTCGGCGCTGGCGGGCGCTTTTTTCGTGACGGTGTGCGACGTGCTGGCAAGAATATTGTTTTCCCCCTTTGAGCTGCCGGTAGGAATTATACTGGCATTTGCGGGCGCGCCCTTTTTTCTGTGGCTTTTGCTCCGGCAGAAAGGGGTGCGCGCATGATACGGATAAAAAATCTTTCCGCCGGATATTTTGGAAGGCCTGTAATTGAGAAGGTAACCATGGAATTTAAACCGGGTAAAGTGACGGTTCTGACGGGCCCTAACGGCAGCGGAAAGTCTACTCTGCTGAAAGCGGCGTTAGGGCTTTTGCCGGCCATGGAGGGCGAAGTCTGGTACGGCGGGACGGATATCCGCCTGCTAAAGCGCAGGCAAATTGCAAGGGAAGCGGCGTTTCTGACCCAGAGCCGGAACACGCCCTCCATCCGGGCGCTGCAGATGGTGCTCCACGGGCGGTTTCCCTATCTGTCCTATCCCAGATATTACGGAAGGGAGGACTACGAGGCCGCCCGCAGTGCCATGGACACCACAGGCAGCCGGCAGCATGAAAATACCAATATCACTCAGCTCAGCGGCGGTCAGCGTCAGGGCGTTTATCTGGCAATGGCTCTGGCACAGGACACCCGGACAATTTTTATGGACGAGCCCACCACTTATCTGGACATCAGCCATCAGTTCCGTCTGATGGAGACCGCGCGGTCCCTTGCCCGGGAAGGGAAGGCGGTGGTTCTGGTTCTGCACGATATTTCTCTGGCGCTCCGCGAAGCGGATGTTATTGCGGTTTTTCAGGATGGCAGGCTGCTTTGCTGCGATACGCCGGACATTGTTTATCAGAAAGGCGTTATGGAGGAGGTGTTCGGCGTAGGTATACACCGCATGGAAACTCCTCATGGCATTCAGTATTATTGTACCCCGAAGGAGGTATGAAATGCCCTTTTTTCCCATGTTCATTGATTTGAAAGACAAACCGGTGCTGATTGTGGGGGGCGGCAGCGTGGCTCTCCGCAAAATGAAAAAGCTGTCGCCCTATGGCGGGAAGCTTTCGGTGGTGGCGCCGGATATTCTGCCCGGGATTGCGGACTTTCCCGATGTAAAATTGAAACGGCGAGGGTTTAAGCTTTCCGATTTGCGTCCCCGCCCGGCGCTGGTGATTGCGGCCACGGATAATAGGGAGGTGAACCGCCATATATCCTGCCTTTGCCGGAAGCGCCATATTCCGGTAAATGTGGCGGACGACCCGGCGCTGTGCAGCTTTTTGTTTCCGGCGCTGGTGCATCAGGGCGCTTTTTCGGCGGGAATTTCCACCGGAGGGGCAAGCCCTGCGGCGGCGGCTTATTTCAAGGAGCGGATAAAGGAACTGCTTCCCGAAGGTCTGGAAGGACTTCTTTTATGGCTGGAATCCCTGCGGCCGGCGGTAAAAGCCGCCGTACCGGAACAAAGCAGAAGGAGCGAGATATTCCGCAGGCTGTTTGAGGCCGGTATGGAAAAGGGAGTGCCGCTGACCCGGGAGGAGACCGTAAGGTACATTGCAGGTAAAGCGCGGGGCAGCGTTGCGCTTGTAGGGGCGGGCTGTGGTAAAGCGGATTTGATTACGGTGCGGGGACTGCGGCTCCTTCGCCAGTGTCAGGCCGTGGTGTACGACGACCTGATTGACGAGGCGCTTCTGGACGCGGCTCCTGAATCCGCAGAGAGAATCTATGTGGGAAAACGCAGCGGCGTACATGCCGCGTCACAGGATGAAATCAATCAAAAGCTGATTGCCCTGGCGCGCTCCGGCCTTAAGGTGGTGCGCCTTAAGGGAGGCGACCCTTATCTTTTCGGGCGTGGAGGCGAGGAAATGACGGCGCTGAAAGCCGCCGGAATATTCTGTCAGGAGGTTCCCGGCATTCCTTCCCCAATAGGGATTGCGGCGGAGGCGGGGATTCCGGTGACCCACCGGGGGATAAGCCGCAGTCTGCATATTGTTACGGCGCATACCGCAGATACGAAAGACGGGCTTTTCGAGGATTTTGACACGCTGGCAAAGCTCTCAGGCACGCTGGTATTTCTGATGGGACTTGCACATCTTCCGGTGATTGCCGCCCGTCTGATTGCCGCGGGGAAAGACCCAAAGACACCTTCGGCGGTTATTTCCGGCGGTAACGCCCTGAATCCTGCCTGTGTCCGCGCTTCTTTGGATGCCATTGCCCGGGAGGCGGAAAATTGTGGTGTGTCCGCGCCCGCCATTATTTTAGTCGGCGGTGCGGCGGTTATGGATTTGTCCGCAGACGGTGAGGGCTGGAGATATCCTTTGAAGGGAATCCGGGTCGGGCTTACAGGTACGCCGGAGATTGAGAAGAAACAGCAGGCTGCCTTGCAGGCTCTGGGGGCGGAAACGGTGTGGGCGGTACGTTCTGAAATTAAGGAACTGCCGGGAGCTTACAACTGGCGGCGGCTGACAGCGGATTCCGACTGGCTTGTGTTCACCAGCGCAAACGGAGTGAATGCCTGTTTCAGGCAAGGGGTGGAAACAGAGAAGGATTTTCTGACGCTGACGGGAGATTTCCGACAGGGAAAGAAATTTGCGGTTATCGGCGCAGCCACAGGAGCCGCACTGGCCCGGTACGGTATAGATGCCGACGTTTGCCCGGATACTTATACCAGCGAGCATCTTGCGTCCGCCATTGCGGCTGCGGCAAAGCCGGGGGAGAAGGTGGCATTGCTTCGTTCGGCGCTCGCCACAAAAACGCTTCCGGCGATGCTTCAAAAGAAAGGTTTTGATGTGGAGGATATTCCGGTTTATGACCTGGAGAGCAGTCCCGGGGCTTCGAGGCTTCCGAAGCTGGATTATCTTACCTTTTCCAGTGCCGGGGGTGTGAAGTCTTATTTTGAACAGTACGGCGAAGTCCCGGAAGGAGCCTGCTGCGTCTGTATCGGGAACGTTACCGCCAGGGCTCTGGCACAGCATACGGACGCTTACTTCCTGACTGCATCGGAGATTTCCGGGGAGATTTCCGCGGCGGGTATTGTGGAGGCGATTCTGCGTGACAGGGAATCGTCCTCGGGAAACTGACGGTATGGCGCAGCGTTACGTCAACGAAAATCCCCACAGATTATTAATCTGGTAGCGGATAGTTTCAAAATCCCATTGTCTGCTGCTTCTTGCAATGCTGTTAGGGTCGTTTACCATAAAGCCGTTCTCGTCATAATCGTAAATCATGATGAAGTGGCCTGTGGTGGTAAAGTCGCCGGGGCGCATGGCGCAGACAATGGGGCATCCCCTGTCAAGATACTGCTTCATGGCTGCTTCGTCCAGCCCAAGCTCTCTGGCGCTTATTCCGTAATGGGCGGCGCCTTCAGTCATATAGCTCCAGAGAGTTCCCTGGCCTTCCATATAATAGCCGTTATCCATGCCGAATCTTGCAAGGGCGTCCGGTGTGGCTTTTTCATCTCTTGTCATGGAAAAAATCACCATGGACAGGCAGGTGGGGCCGCAGCCTGATATGCTGATGCTGCTTCTCCCGTAAGGAGAATATCCCCATCGCTTATCCCATTGAAGAAACAGCGGAAAATTCTGTCCTTTTTCCTCCCCGCTGATGCCGCCTGTCACGGTGCCGTCGGAGGTAAGATACCCTTTTACAAAGTCCGTCATCTCCTGATTGGCTGCAAGGGCTGCAAGGAGCTCCTCGGGATATTTGGCCCGCTCGGCATAAATTCCGGCAATATCCTCATTTTCCAGGGCAAGCTGCGCCAGCTTTTCCTCCACCTCCTTATCCTCAAGAAGCCTTAAGGTATCGGGAGTGGTTTTGGCGCTGTCATTCTTCCCGGAAAGAGGAGTGGCGTTTACGCGGGATATGGTGATATAGTCGTAAACCGCGTCCGCTTTTTCTTTCAGCGGTTTATTGTTAAAAGGCAAAATCCCGGGCAGGAGAACCACAATCAGGCTGGCCGCCAGGCCAAGGGTCACGCCGCCGAGAAGGATATTGCAGATACGTTTGAATATCAGCAGTCCGTAGCGCTTTTTTCTGGATTTTACATGTTTCTTTTTTCTGCGTTTCTGAGCCATTTTTACCTCTCATGTGAATGTTTTGTCTTATGCGAAGGAGCCGGCATCTCTGGCAGCCGGATTTTAAGCTGTAAGACAGCATAGCATCTTTTTCTCTAAAGAATCTCTAACCGAAAATTGCTTTGGGTTTCAGAATATTATTGACTTGTATAATTGTCAATAATGTGCGAAAATTCTTTAGAAAAGATTATGTAAATGTTAGGAAATTCAGGAGGAACAGACAGTGAAAATATTTATTACCATGCCCCACGCACCTATACCCGACAGCTTTTTCACGCCGGAAATCATGGAGGAGTTAAGCCGTTCGGGGGAGGTGAGCCGCAACCCCTATGACAGGGACTTGACGGCGGAAGAATTAATCGATATGGCAAAAGATGCGGAGATTCTCATGACGGGATGGGGAACCTGCTATCTGGAAAAGGAAATCGTGGCGGCGCTTCCGAAGCTGCGCCTGATTGCCCATACTGCCGGCTCGGTGGCGATTCTGGCTTCTCCCCGAATTTATGAAACCGGCGTCCGGGTCGTCAGCGGAAACGATATTTTTGCGCAGTCCGTTGCGGAAGGGTGTCTGTGCTATACCCTTGCCGCCCTTCGGAGAATCGAGCACTATACCGGCGAAATACGAAAGGGCAGATGGCTTGAGAGCGGCTTTGAAAACAAAGGGCTGATTGGAAAGAAAGTGGGGATTGTGGGCTTCGGCGCCATTGCGGCATATTTTCTGGAATTAATCAGATGGTTCCGCTGCGAGGTGCTGATTTACTCCTCCCATCTGACGGAAGAGGAGGCGGAAAAGTACGGAGGACGGAAGGCGCCTCTTTCGGAAATCTTTTCCACATGCGACGTGGTAAGTATCCATTCTTCCCTGACCCCTGCTACGGAAGGGCTGATTACAGGTGAGCTTCTTGAAAGCCTCAGGGAGGACGCCCTTTTGGTGAACACTTCAAGAGGAAAGGTAATTGACGAAAAGGCACTGTTTGCGCTTCTTAAGAAAGGACGGTTCCACGCAGCTCTTGATGTTTATGAGGAGGAGCCTTTAAAGAAGGATAACCCCATAAGACAATGTAAAAACGTACTGCTGATGCCCCACATGGCAGGCCCTACCGTGGATATGCGGAGAGTGGTTGCGGCGGAGCTTGCAAAGGACATACAGAGATTTGTTAAGGGTGAAAAGCTGATTTACGAGATTACGAAGGAACAGGCCGGGCGGATGACCCGGAGATGAGAGGAGAAAATTTATGCTGTATTTTGAAAACGATTATTGTGAAGGGGCTCACGAGTCCATTTTGAAAAGACTGGCGGAAACCAACATGGAAAAGCTGCCCGGCTACGGCGGGGATAAATACTGCGAGTCCGCCAAAGGTAAAATACGCAAGGCCTGCGGCTGTCCCGATGCGGATGTTTATTTCCTTGTGGGAGGAACCCAGACGAACGCGGTTGTTATCGGTTCCATGCTAAAACGCTGTGAGGGCGTGCTTGCGGCGGCTACCGGCCACGTCAGCCTTCACGAGGCGGGGGCTATCGAGTATACAGGGCACAAGGTTCTGACACTGCCTCAAAAGGACGGGAAAGTTTCGGCCGGGGCGGTGGCGGATTACCTCGAAACCTTTTATCAGGATGAAAGCCACGAACACATGGTATTTCCCGGCATGGTTTATATTTCCCACCCCACGGAGTACGGAACCTTATATTCAAAAAAGGAACTGGAGGAGCTTTCCGCCGTATGTGAAAAGTATCGTCTGCCTCTGTTTCTGGACGGCGCAAGGCTGGGATACGGTCTTGTCAGCCCGGACAGCGATGTGACTCTTGAGGATATCGCCCGTTATACTTCCGTTTTCTACATCGGCGGGACAAAGGTGGGCGCACTGTGCGGCGAGGCCGTGGTTTTCCCGAAAAAGGCTCCGGCCCATTTCCTTACGATGATGAAGCAGCAGGGCGCGCTTCTTGCAAAGGGAAGGCTTACCGGAATCCAGTTCGATACTCTTTTTACGGATGATTTATATATGGAAATCAGCAAAAACGCAATAGAAACGGCAAAAATCCTGAAAAAGGCGCTGACGGATAAGGGATATCGGCTGCTTCTCGATACGCCGACCAATCAGATTTTTGTGATTCTGGAGAACGGGAGAATGGAGCAGCTCCGGAAAAACGTTGTGTTCAGCTACTGGGAAAAATATGACGAAAACCATACTGTGGTGCGGTTTGCCACAAGCTGGGCGACAAGGAGGCAGGAGCTTGAGGAGCTGATTCGTCTCCTGTAGGAAGGCGCCGCCGCTTTGCGGCTTATTTCCGTTTATCCAGCAGGGGCCGTGAAAACTTCACGTTGAAGAACTCAATCAAAGGCCCCATGAAAAAGGCGGTGACCAGCGTCCCGACGCCGGGAAGCAGGCCGCAGAGGGTGCCCACAATCACACAGATAACATCACAGCCTATCCGGCAGAACCGGAAAGGCTTTTTGCTTTTATTGGAAATAATAATCGGAATGGCGTCGTAAACGGAAACGCCCAAATCGGAGGTCATATACAGGGAGGAGGCAAAGCACATCAACACAACCCCCACAAGCAGCATCGCGATGCGCAGCGCCATGGAGGGAGAGGGCGCAAGGCGGCTGATTGCAGCCTGTGAAAAATCGGCGATATAGCCGGTCAGAAACATATTAATAAAGGTGGCAATGCCTATGTAGTGCTTATCCAGAAAGAAATCCAGCACCAGCATAAGAAAGCAGATGCCGGTGTAATAAGTCCCGTAGGAGATACCGCCCATAAAACGCTGCCAGCTTCCCTGGGCAAAGCACTGGAAGGGGTCTACGCCGAATAACGAACATTTGAAAAATCCAACGGCAATGGCACAAAGAACGACGCCTGCAATAGTCATGACGATACGTGGGCGGAATTTATCGGGAAGTTTTGCTTTCATGGTTTTATCCTCGCTTCTGTGTTTTTTGCTGTGCCATATTCAGCCCGCAGATATAATCAAAATCTGCGTCTGCTTTCATTATACACGCCGGGTGCGGCCGGTCAACTGAAATTTCTTCCCAAACAGAGATACTTTTGCTATACTCTAGATATAAGTTTTATTATAGAAATGAATTGAAACCGGAGTCCGGATTTACAGGGCCGGCATCAAGGGAGATTGGTATGATAAGTCAGACTTTAAGAGAAGCAAGAAAATACGAAGAAGCAACCGAAAAAATGATATCCGGGGACGACCGCCCGGAGTTTCACTTATCAGCCCGCGTGGGCTGGATGAACGACCCTAACGGGTTTTCCTTTTATAACGGTCAGTACCACATGTTTTATCAGTATCATCCTTATGACAATATCTGGGGGCCTATGCACTGGGGGCATGCGGTGAGCGGCGACCTTCTGCACTGGAGGTTCCTTCCGGCCGCGCTGGCGCCGGATGAGCCCTACGACAGGGACGGATGCTTTTCGGGAAGCGCGGTTTCCCTTCCGGACGGCAGGCAGCTTTTGATATATACCGGCGTGATAAAGGAGCGGCAGGCAAACGGGGGCTTTAGCGAAGTGCAGACGCAGTGCCTTGCCGTGGGGGACGGCATGGATTACGAGAAATATGAGAAAAATCCTGTGCTGGATGAAAAGGCTTTGCCGAAAGGCGCGAGCCGCTACGATTTCAGGGACCCGAAGATGTGGAAAAAAAACGACGGGACTTATTACTGCGTTGCGGGGAACCGCGCCGCGGACGGCAGCGGGCAAATCCTGCTGTTTGCCAGCCCGGACGGCTTTAACTGGCAGTATAAAAAGGTGCTTGCCGCCAACAATAACCGCTTCGGGAAAATGTGGGAGTGCCCGGACTTTTTTGAGCTGGACGGGAAATGGGTTTTGATTACCAGCCCTATGGACATGCTTCCCAGCGGTTTTGAATATCACAACGGCAACGGAACTTTATGCCTTTTGGGGAATTTTGACGAGGATACGGAAACCTTTACGGAGGAGCACAACCAGTCCGTGGATTACGGGATTGATTTTTATGCGCCCCAGACGGTTCTTGCGCCGGACGGACGCCGCATTATGATTGGGTGGATGCAGAACTGGGATACCTGCAATTTCAGGACCCAGAATATTTCCTGGTTCGGTCAGATGAGCCTGCCCAGAGAGCTGTCGGTCCAAAACG
This sequence comes from uncultured Lachnospiraceae bacterium, assembly GCA_947063675.1. GTDB lineage: Bacteria > Bacillota > Clostridia > Lachnospirales > Lachnospiraceae > Suilimivivens. The sequence goes on from CAMSTM010000033.1 coordinate 20,192, forward strand.
GAAGGCTGTACCAGAAACCGGTAAGGGAGCTTGAAGAAATGCGCCGGGGTAAGGTGGTTTATCAGAATGTTGCCGTTTCGGACACCGTCAGGTTAGAGGGAATCAAAGGACGGAAGGTAGATATGGAGCTTGTCATCCGACCGGAAGATATTGGGGAGATGTACCAGAAATTTGCGGTGCGGTTCGCCCAGAACGAGAAGTACCAGACTTCGCTGAGCTTCCGGCCCCGGGAATCCATTTTAAAGATTGACAGAAAGTTTTCCGGCTCGAGAAGGGCGATTATTCATCAGAGAAGAAGCCGGGTAAACAGCCGGAACGGGGAATTAAAGCTTCGGATTATTCTGGACAGGTTCAGTGTGGAGGTATTTGTCAACGACGGCGAGCAGGCTATGACGGCGATTATCTATACGGAGCAGCAGGCGGACGGGATTACATTTTTCGGGGACGGCGCTCTGCGGATGGATGTTGTGAAGTATGAGCTGGTTTGAAAGAGGCTCTGATTTGAGGATGTGTAAAGATACGGTGTGAAAGGACAGGCGGAGTATGAGTTTGTACAGCATATTACTGGCGGATGACGAGGAGGAGGTCCGCAAGGGGATTATAAGAAAAATTGACTGGGAGAACCTGGGATTTCAGGTGGTGGGAGACGCCGAAAACGGCGAGGAGGCGCTGGAAAAAATCGAGCAGCTAAAGCCTGACGTGGTGATGACGGATATCCGTATGCCGTATATGGACGGCCTTACGCTGTCAAAAAGAATCCGCCAGAAGTACCCTTCCACCAAAATTCTGATTTTTTCGGGATATGACGATTTCGAGTACGCCCAGCAGGCAATTAAGCTCAATGTGACAGAGTATATTTTAAAGCCCGTAAATGTGGAGGAGCTGACGGAAATCCTGAACCGTGTCAGGGATAATCTGGATGAGGAAATCGAGCAGAGGCGGAATGTCCGCCGGCTCCGCGAGAGCTATCAGAACAGTCTGCCTATTCTCAGAGAAATTTTTTTAAACGATTTGGTAAAGGGGAATGTACCGGAGGGCGAAGTCCGCGCAAGGCTGGAGGAGTACGGCGTAAATATTCTGGGCGCTTCAAAGTGGATGGCGGCGGTTATCAGCACGGAAACGCCGGAAAAGGAGGAGCAGGATTCCCTTCCCCTAAAGCGGGAGCTGATTCCGATTTCCGTGAAACAGTTTATGGAGGATTCCTTAAAGCAGTATTTCCGGTTTGCCATATTCAATTCTACCAGCAATATCATCATCATTGTGGCCATTGACGAATTTAACACTCAGACAGGCTTTATTGACGCGCTGGAGGATACCTGCAAGGAGGCCGGGAAAATTCTCGGGGTGACGATAACCGTCGGCGTGGGACATGAAAGCGGGAAGCTCGAGCAAATCGGAGAGTCCTATCAGGCAGCGGTGGACGCTTTGGGCTATCAGGCGATTGTGGGGACGGGCGGCCCTATTTTCATAAGGGATATGGAGCCGGTAAACCGGGGAAGGCTGCAGCTCAGCCAGAAAGACGAGGTTGCGCTGGAAACGCAGATAAAATTCGGAACCCCCGAAACCATTGAGCAGATGGTGCGGGAAATGATGGGAAGAATGGAGGACACCAGAGTCCACGCCAGCCAGTATCAGGTATATATGCTGTCTCTGGTCAACTGCATTATGCGTATGATGCAGCAGTACGATATGGATTCGCGGCAGATTTTTGACGGGCAGAACGGATTGGCAAAGTGGATGGACGACGCCGGGAAAAGAGAGGAATTTACCGGATGGCTGATTGAGGCGGCGTGCCGGATGAACGAGGTGATAAACCGCCGCCGGGACAATACTGCCAGAGCGGTTATTGAAGAAGCAAAGAAATATATAAAGGAAAATTACCGGAACCCCGATTTATCGGTGGAGATGATTTGCAGACAGCTCCAGATGAGCCCGGCTTATTTTTCAACCATATTCAGAAAGGAAACGGGGAAAACCTGTGTGGCCTATTTAACGGACATACGTCTGCAGCGGGCGGTGGAGCTGCTTCGGGAGACAAGCGACAAGACCTATGTGATTGCCGATAAGGTGGGATACCCGGAGCAGAATTATTTCAGCTATGTGTTTAAAAAGAAATTCGGCGTCTCTCCCACGAAATTCAGGGAGGTATAACCCGGCAGCGCCGTAACCTGGGAGGATGAGATGGAAAAGCCCCGAAAAACAGAACTCTTTCAGAAATCAAGTATCCGCTATACGATTTTCATTTATTTTACGGTCAGCGCGCTGATTATGATTGTTCTGATAGGGGCGGCGGTATATGGCCGTCTTGCGGGCTGGGTTTCGGATACGCTTCGGAAGGAAAATCAGGTCGTGATTAATCAGATAAACCTTTCCGTGGACTCCTATCTGCGGACAATCATGCGTCTGTCGGATTCCCTGTATTACGGCGTGATAAAAAACGCCGATTATCAGGCGGAAGCGGAGATGGTGGACAGCGAAATGATGCTGCTGTACGACAATAACAAGGACTTTGTGTCCAATATCGCGCTTCTTTCCAAGGACGGGGAGCTTTTGTCGGCAGTACCGGCGGCGCGGCTGAAAACAGACCTGGATGTGACGGAGGAAAAATGGTTTAAGGACACACTGGAGCACTCGGAAAATCTGCATATTTCCATGCCCCATGTGCAGTATATTTTTGACAGCAGCGGGAATCAGTACCGGTGGGTAATCACCCTGTCCCGGGCAGTGGAGGTCACAAAGGGAACCTCCACCTCTCAGGGGGTTTTGCTGATTGATATGACCTATGAGAGCCTTCGCTATATGCTGGACAATATTTCACTGGGGGAGCGGGGATATCTGTATCTGCTCGGCAGCGACGGCGGACTGATTTATCATCCAAAGATGCAGCTCATTGACGCCGGTCTGGCAGAGGAAAACATCGGGATAGCCAGAGGCTACAGGGACGGCGATTATCAGGAGGTTTACCGGGGGGAAAAGCGGGATATTATCGTCAAGACGGTAGGCTATACGGGATGGAAAATTATCGGAGTGATACCGGAGCAGGGACTGTCCCTGGACAATTTGAAGGTAAAGCTTTTCATGGTGTTTATGGCGGCGTTTTTCCTGTTTTTGCTGGCGGTGATTAACGCATATATTTCTGCCAGAATCACGGCGCCCATTCAGGAACTGGAAAAATCCGTAAACGCCCTTGAGGCGGGAGAGCTGGACGCGGAGGTATACATGGGAGGCTCCTATGAAATCCGGCACCTGGGCCGTTCTATCAGCGATATGGCAAAGAGGATTCAGACGCTGATGGACGATATTGTGATGGAGCATGAGTCCAAAAGAAAAAGCGAGTTTGATACGCTTCAGTCGCAGATTAATCCGCATTTTCTCTACAATACCCTGGACATTATCGTGTGGATGATTGAAAACGAGCAGAAGCAGGAGGCGGTAAAGGTTGTGACGGCGCTGGCAAGGTTTTTCCGCATCAGCTTAAGCAAGGGCAAAAGCATCATTCCGGTAAGGGACGAGCTGGAACACGTGCGCAATTACCTTATGATTCAGCAGAAAAGATTTAAAAACAAGTTTACCTATCAGATAGAGGCAGGGCCCGAGGTGTTCCCCATGGCCTCCTTAAAGCTGATGCTGCAGCCCCTTGTGGAGAATGCAATTTATCATGGGATGGAGTTTATGGACGGAGACGGTGAAATTCTCATCAGGGTATGGCAGGAGGGCGAAAAGCTGATTTTTATTATCAGGGATAACGGTCTTGGCATGACGAAGGAGAAGGCGGAGGGGCTTCTGACAGGAGAAACCCATTCCGTTTCGGGAAAAGGCTCCGGGATTGGGGTGAAAAACGTGAACGAGAGAATCCGGCTGTATTTCGGGGAAGGGTACGGTCTTTCCATCTTTTCAGAGCCGGACGAGGGAACAACCATACAAATCAGTCTGCCGGCAGTTTCCTGTCAGGAGCTTATGCGAAAGGAGAGCGGGCGATGATGAAAGGTATGACGGGGAAAGAAAAGTTTTTCTGGATATCCTACGGCATTGGGCTGACCTTACTTTTTCTGCTGTCCTCCACGGATTTGATTATCAAGGAGGAGGAGGCCAGGGTTCATCCGATATCGGTGATTGTGGAGGCGGATTCGGACGACAACTATGTGAATTTCAAGAAAGGGATGGATTTGGCGGCTGTGGAGCTGAACGCCGACGTGAATTTTATTACCTTATATGAAAAGGGAAACAGGCGTCAGCAGGAGGAGCTTCTCAAAAGGGAGCAGCAGGACGGGAGCAGCGCGCTGATTGTGGCTCCGGTAAACGGGGAGGCGGTTCTTGCAATGCAGGAGGAAAATCAGCTTGTCCTGCCTCTGGTTTTCATAAATTCAGAGGCCGTCGGGGAGGCGTGTCCGGCCGCGGCGGTTACTTTCGATTATTTCACTATGGGGGAAAATCTGGGGAAGGAAATTGCCGCAGTCCGCAGCCCGAATGAGAAGCTTTATTTTCTGGAAAACGAGGCAATGAGCGTTGCCGGGCGAAAATTCCTGGAAGGGATTCGAAGCGGCGCGGCGGAGGGTTCCGAGGGGCCGGCTGCCTCTTATGCGTGGGCGCCGGACGCCGAAAAATCGAAAATTCTGGAAAAACTGACGGAGGGACGGACGCAGAAAATTATCCTTGTGGCGCCGGAGCCGGAAAGCCTTCTGGAGGCCGCGCAGATGATTGAGGATACAGAAGGGGCGGAAGAATGGGTCGCGGGCCTTTACGGCAGGGGGAGCAGCGTTCCGATTCTGAATTTTCTGGATAAGGGAATTATCAAAGGGTTATGTATAACGGATGATTTCAGCGCCGGGTATCTGAGCGTAAAGGCAGCCATAGAGCTTGCGGAAGGGGGTTCTGTGCAGACGGGGAATTACCTGGACAGCTATTTCATCCGGCGGGGGGATTTACGAAATGAGAAGTATGAAAAAATATTGTATCCTGTTGAGTGAGCTGTGGCTGTGCGCGTTTTTCCTGCTTACCGGCTGTGCGGGGACGAAAGGGGCGGAGGAAAAGAAGTCCATCCGAATCGGCGTCAGCCTGTACCGGGGGGACGACACCTTTCTGAACAATATCCGGGGGGAGCTTGAAAGGTGCGCCAAGGATTTTGAGCAGGAAAAAGGCGTGAAGGTAACTCTGGATATCCAGGATGCCAAGGGGAACCAGAATACGCAGAACGACCAGGTGGAGCGGTTCATTGCGCTGGGATGCGATGTGCTTTGTATCAATCCGGTGGACAGAACGGCGGCTTCCGTGCTCATTGACAAGGCGATGGCGGCGCAGACGCCGGTAATCTTCTTCAACCGCCAGCCGGTGGAGGAGGATATGGACCGCTGGGACAGAATTTTTTACGTGGGGGCCGAGGCGAAGTCCTCCGCCGTTCTGCAGGGGAGTATTGTGGTGGACGGTTACAGGGAAAACCCGGGAAAGCTGGATTTGAACGGAGACGGCGTGGTGAGCTACGTGCTTCTGGAAGGAGAGAGCAGCCATCAGGATTCCCTGATTCGCACGGAATGGTCGGTGCAGACCTTAAAGGACGGGGGCGTTCCCATTGAAAAGCTTACAGGCGGGATTGCCAACTGGGAGAGAAGCCAGGCCTCCGCGCTGATGGAACAGTGGCTGGAAAAATATCCCGGAAGGATTGAGCTTGTGATTTGCAACAACGACGATATGGCGCTGGGAGCCATCGACGCAATGGAAAGAGCGGGAATGGAAGGCATCGCCGTTGTGGGTATCGACGGAACCACGCCGGGGCTTGCGGCGGTGGAGAGCGGAAAGCTTATGGGAACCGTAGCCATCGACAGGGCGCAGTATGCGGGAGCGATTCTGACCATTGCAACAGGCGAGGCGCTGGGGTGGGAGCCGGATGCAAAGCTGGAGTTCGAGGACGGGAAATATTATCAGTGCCCATGGCAAATTGTAGTAAAAAAATGAAAAATAAGGATTAAAATTGAAAAATTCGATAAGAAACGAAAAAAATCTTATAGAAAGTGCCGGAAGAAATCAGTATAATGAGAGTGTCAGTGATACATATTGATTAAACTGACACAGAAAATCATTTTTATCAAAAAGGGAGGAAAAAACATGAAAAAGAAAGTACTTGCTATGTTACTGGCTTCCTGCATGATGCTTGGTCTGGCAGCTTGCGGCGGAGGCGACAAGACAGCCGCTACATCCAGCACGGATGACGCAGCCGCAACAACCGACGACGCGGCTCCGGCAGAGACAGAAACGGAAGATACCGCGGGCGACGAAGCTGCCGCACCGGCACTGGACGGCGAGGTTTCCGTATTCTATTACACCTACGGCGACACCTATATTTCCAGCGTACGTTCCGCTCTGGACGCAGCTCTGGAATCCAAGGGAATCGCTTATCAGGATTACGACAGTAACAACAGCCAGACAACACAGACCGAGCAGGTTGCCACAGCGATTGCAAAGGGAACATCCCTTCTGGTTGTAAACCTTGTAGACAGCGGCTCCGATGATGCGGCTCAGAACATTATCGACCAGGCCAGCGCTCAGGGTATTCCGGTAATCTTCTTCAACCGTTCCGTAAGCGAAGAGGTTGTAAGCGGTTATGACAAATGCGTGTTCGTAGGAACCGATTATGAAATGGCAGGCCATATGCAGGGCGAAATGATTGGTAACTACCTGGTAGAGAACTATGACACACTTGACCTGAACGGCGACGGAATAATCTCCTACGTTATGTTCAAGGGCCAGGAAGGAAATGCGGAAGCAATTGCCCGTACACAGTTTGGTGTGGAAGATGCAGACAAAGTTCTGGAAGCAGCCGGAAAATCCAAGCTCTCCTTCTATGACAGCAGCAACTCCAACCTGTATCTGGTTGACCAGGACGGCGCATGGTCCGCAGCGGCAGCCAACAACTATATGC